>CAJAVE010000027.1 GCA_903945325.1 uncultured beta proteobacterium
CAGCCTGCAGGTGGGGGCGGACTACCGACACTTGTCGGCCTCTGATCTGGAGTATTTCTATGCCGCACCCCAGTTGCTGACCACGCCGCAAAACTTGGGTAGCAGTACGTTTGGCACAGCCGAGCAGACATTCAGCGGTGTATTTGCGCAGTCGCGGGTGGTGCCGGCAGAGCCTCTGGAGCTGACTCTGAGTGCGCGGTTTGACAGTTGGGACAACACCGACCGCCTGAACACCCGCACCACTGCTGCGGGTGTTTTGTCGGGCGGGCCGCAACCGGCCACCACCACTACGGGGTTCAACCCCAGTCTGGCGGCCCGCTATTCGGTGAGCGATGAACTGGGTTTGCGTGCCGCAGCCTATAAGTCGTTTCGGGCACCGGGCTTTAACAACACCACGCGTACCTTTGGTGCCGGCAGCCCCACCATTGCCAACCCGGATCTGGCACCTGAGAATTTGGTGGGCCGGGAAGTGGGAGTGGATTACAAGGGCCAAGCCTGGTCGGTGGGCGCCACCTGGTACCAGTACGACATTGAGAACATGATCGCCACCTTCCGGGTCAACAGCTATGCCACCGCGCCCCAGCTGGTTCGCACCATTTGCGCAGCCGGGGGCGCCAACTTGACCAACTGTGGTGGTTCAGCCAGCTTTTATACCAATGACCAGGACGGCCAGTCGTATGGGTTGGAGCTCAACGCACGCTGGCAGGCGAGCAAGGACCTGAGCTTCAATGCCGCGTACACCCGCACCACTTCCCGCCTCACGCGCAAAGGCAGTGTGGTGACTGACCCCATTGGTGTGCAACTTTCAGGCGTGCCGCAGGATGTGGCCAACCTGGGTGTGACCTGGAAACCGTCGGCGGTACTGCAGACCTATCTGCAAGCACGCTACATCGGTGTGATGAATATCGATACCACGAGCACCGCGGGTGTGCAGTATCAGCAACCGGCTGTGGCCGTGTGGGATGCCAGCCTGGTGTACCAGTTCAGAAAGAACCTGGACTTGACGCTGAGTGCCGTCAACCTGTTCAACACCGAATACTCTGAAAATGCCTATACCTTCAACCAGCCCTGGAGTCGCACGCTGTCCATGCCGCGCACCGTTAGCATGGGCGTGAAGGCGAGGTTTTAGGTGACGGCCGCTTGGAGGGTCGATTTGCGCAGTGCGGTGCGAGGCGTAGTGCTGGCGCTGTGCGCGGCGACGGCATTCGCGCAAGCGGTGGCACCAGTACCGGTGCCGGCTGCATCAGCGGGGGGCCACACCAATGCGCGGCACGCACCACGCGCGCAGTTGGCAAGCGGCGTTGCCTTTGCACCCGATGGCAGTCTGTGGATGGCGGGCCTGAACGCACATGGAGACCTGTTTGTGCAGAACGCGCCCGCGAACAAGCTGTCCGAATGGAGCGCGCCGCGCCTGGTTGTCTCGCGGGGCGAAGCCATTTCTGCGGATGGCGAAAACCGGCCCAAACTGGCCTTCGGGCCCAATGGCTGGGTGGTCATTAGCTACACGCAACCCCTTGCCAAGCCCTACACCGGCGCCATCCGCATGCTGCGCTCGAGCGATGGGGGGCAAACATTTTCGCAGCCCTTTACCGTGCATTCCGACCGGCAGGAAATAACCCACCGGTTCGAGTCGGTCGCTTTCGATGCACAGGGTGTACTGCATACGCTGTGGGTGGACAAGCGCGACATGGAAC
>CAJAVE010000028.1 GCA_903945325.1 uncultured beta proteobacterium
GCCCTGTTTTTGCCGTCTCCGAAGTAAAAAACGCCTGAGCTAGTGAACTAACTCAGGCGTCTGTCATTCAGTGCAACGCTTACTTGCGCAGGCCCAACTTGGCGATCAGCGCGACGTAACGGTCGTGGTCAACGCGGTTCAGGTAGGCCAGCAGGCTCTTGCGGGTGTTCACCATGCGCACCAGACCACGGCGACCGTGGTGGTCTTTGGCGTGGGTCTTGAAGTGGGGCATGAGTTCGTTGATACGGGCGGTCAACAGTGCGACTTGCACTTCGGGGCTGCCGGTATCGGATGGGCTGCGGGCGTTGTCTTTGACAACAGCGGCTTTGATGCTGGATGCAATCATTTCTATTTCCTAATGAGGGTTTTCAACTTGCGCCAGGTGCTGGAACTGCTCCTGGCGTGCGCCCTGCCGTATGCAAAGCCACTCGATTATAGCCCGATTCAGGGGCGCTGCATCTTGCAGCTGGTGGGCAGCGCGGCAGCTTCGGGCGCAATGGTTTTCACCACGCGAAAACCGTAGCCCGAGCCTTCGACATCAAATTTGACGCCTGGCGTACCCTGGCGGTCCATGATGCCTACCACAAGTGGCTGCTGGAACTGGTGGTCTTGCACGCGCATGCTGCCGGACTGCCCGCCCAGGCTAACGCTTGCGCGCTCCATGTGAGCGGCAACCACTGCAACATCCAGCGCAGCATACGATCCACCCGGGGGCGTCGCCCTGGCAGCAGACTCCACGGACTGTGCCAGTGCTTCGATCAGCAGTTGCATGCGCATGTGCACATAATCATCCGAAGGCTGCGGATAGCGCACCCGGAACGACCGGTAAAAGGCATCACTACCAGCCGTCTGTACATTGGGCATCCAGTCCGCCACAGCCACGACTTTGCCAATTCCTGCTTCGCCAATCGCCGCAGGTGCACCCAAAGCGTTGCCGTAAAACGTGTAAAACTTGCCATCAAATCCAACATCGCGTGCCGCCTTAATCAGCAAACTCAGGTCATTGCCCCAGTTGCCCGTGATCACCGCCTGCGCGCCACTGGCCTTGATCTTGGTGGCGTAGGGCAAAAAGTCTTTTACGCGCGCCATGGGGTGCAGCTCCTCGCCAACGATGTACACGTCCGGCCGCTGCGCCGTCAATTGGCGGCGCGCCTCCCGCAGCACGGCCTGGCCAAAGCTGTAGTCCTGCCCCATCAGATAAACCGCCTTCAGCGCCTTGTCGTCCCTGATGACCTCCATCAGTGCTGCCATACGCATATCGGCGTGCGCATCAAAACGGAAATGCCAAAAACTGCATTTCTCATTGGTCAACACTGGATCAACCGCCGAATAGTTCAAAAACAGCACGCGCCTGCCTGGATCACGCTCATTGTGCTTGTTGATGGCATCAATCAACGCCGCCGCATTCGCCGACGAATTGCCCTGCAAGATGACGCGTGCACCGTTGTCAATGGCTGAACGCAGCGCCGAAATTGCCTCCTCGTTTTGACCTTTGCTGTCATACCGCTCCAGCACCAGCTTCACACCGGCGCGCGCATTGACGCGCTCAACGGCCCAAACCAGATTGCGGTACACCGCCTCGCCGGCATTGCCGTTTGCACCACTCAGACCTTCGATCATGGCCAGTTTGATGGGTGCTGGTGGCAACTGCGCTAATGCCACGGCACTCAAAAATGGCAGCGCACATAGCGTCACGCATAGGGTTTTCAAGACCCAACGAAGAAGAATAAACATGTGATCTTTTTCTTGAAATTGGCAGGACCGGGCGCAGCTTCGATCCATGCGGCGCTCACGGTGAGAGCCGCGCAGTGTACTAGGAGATTCAGCATGTTTTTTGCCACTACCGCCCAACCCCAATTGCGTCGCCAAGCCTATGCCAATGCAGGCCGAACACTGGAGCGCTTCATGGACGACGCGCTGCGCTCCAGCGCCAACAAGGCGGTTGCCTACACCCAGGATGAAACATCGTTCAACCTCGCATTGGACATGCCTGGCATTGCAAAGGACCAACTGACTATTGCGATCGAGGGCGCAGTCGTGCGCATCGCCAGCAAGGAAGGCGCTGCCCGCCGTTACAGCGCAGCCTACGAGCTGCCGCAAGAAGTAGACACCGGCTTGTCAGAAGCCAAACTGGAAAACGGTGTACTGACCCTGAAGCTGGTCAAAAGGGTGCCTGTCAGCAACGCCACCGAATTGGTCGTGCACTGAAAAGCCCTCACGGTCGTCCACTTCGTGGGACTCCCTGCCCCCCAAGGGGGCCGCGTTTGGCAAAACCCCAAGTCCACACCTTGGGGCAGCCCGGCGGTGAAACCCTTGTCAGAGGCTGTCTAGCGGCCATCGCGGCTTGACGTCAAACGCGTAGGTCTTGTCGGCCTGTTGCAGGCCGCTCTGCAGCCGCATCGCAGCGGCCATGGCAATCATGGCGCCGTTGTCGGTGCACAAATGTAGCTCCGGGTAGTGCACCCGCACGCTGCGTTTCGCGCAGGCCGCGTTGAGTTGCTCTCGCAGGGCGTGGTTGGCACCCACGCCCCCTGCCACCACCAGCCGCTGCAGGCCTGTTTGCTGGAGCGCCAGCATCGATTTTTTCACCAGTACCTCGACGATGGCCGCTTGGGTGGAGGCAGCAAGGTCACACCGTTGCAGGCGAGGCAAGGTTTCAAACCCTGCAGTGCTACTGCCGGTGGGTTGGGCTTGCGGCGGCTTTTGCCCCCGCGCCTGGGCCTGGTCTGCCGCCACCATGCGCTGTGCCTGAACCAACACCGCCGTCTTGAGACCGGCAAACGAAAAATCCAGATTGCCGCTTTTGAGCAAAGGACGTGGCAAGGCGTATGCTTTAGAGTTCCCCTCCAATGCCATTTTCGCCAATGCAGGCCCACCCGGATAACCCAAGCCCATGAGCTTGGCCGACTTGTCAAAAGCCTCACCGGCGGCGTCATCAATCGTTTCGCC
>CAJAVE010000029.1 GCA_903945325.1 uncultured beta proteobacterium
CAGCAGAAGACCCAGATTCTTGGCACGCTGGCGTGCCATGGCCGACAGCGTGTAGTCAATGAGGTAGCGTTGACGATTGAACCAGTGTTGCATCGGGTGTCAGCGCAAGGTGGCGGGGTCGGTAAAACCCGATGCCGGAAATGTTCGTGAAGGCATCACCAGTGAACCTGCCGGGAAGTGCTCCATGGCAGCAGGCCCGTCCTGAAAGGCCGAGTGCCCATCCGCCTGGCTGAGGTGCCGGGCGTAGCGTGCCTCGGTGAACCAGGCAAAGTCTGTGAGCTGCAACGCCTGAACCATGGCAACTGTTGGGTCTGTCCGCTGCGCGGCGTGCCATTGTGCCCATGCCAGATGGGCCAACACGACCCCACACGCCAGCACCAGCGCACACAACAGCCCCAGCGCCAGCGTGGAGCCTCGCCGGGGCAGCGCCTGGACTTGACCGGAGGGAATGGCCTGCTGCATCAGAACTTGCCGCCGTCAAGCCCCACCAGCATCGCCTGCGTGACCTCTCCAAACCGCAGAATGCGTTTTCCGTTGTGATCGGCCATGAACTCTTTGGCATCGGCCGGCGTGTCATGCGGTACCAACTCATGCCCCATCGGGCCGAGCACATCCGAGCCAATGACGAAGTACGCACTTGCCGCATCAATGCGACCCGTGGCGTAGTAATCCGTCACGCCCATGGCTTGAATCTCAGCCGTGGTGCGCCCAGGCTCGTACTTTTTCAAGTCCTGCAGGTACTTGAAAAAGTCTTTGGCACCATCAAAATGCACCGCCTTGCCATCGCGCCATACGACCGTGGCGACCCAGTACGGATACGGGGCCACGAACATGCCACACACCGGACAGGTGTCGCGCGGGCCAGGCGCAGGCAACTTCACCGGCTTTGCAAGTGCAGCCTTGCCTGCGGCCATGCCGCTTGCGGCAATGGCCAGCACCTGCAAGACCGAACGACGGTTCACTGGATGCACCGCATCGGGCGTTTGGCAGGTCTGGCACATGGTGATCAGGCCCCGGCAGCCATCTTCTTGCGCATTTCACCGCGCCGCTTGCGCAGCATCACAGTATCGTCAGCCATCACAAGGTAAGCGCTGGTCAACGCGGAATTGAAGTCCACAATCTTTGCGCCTGCCTTGGTGGCGGCCTCAGTACCAGCGGCCGCTTCGGCGGCAGCCCGACTGGCGTACGCCGAGTTGCTGACCTTGGTCATGGTGCCAGGCTTGCCGGGGTCGACCACGTAGTGCATTTTGTCCACCAAAACCAGGGGCTTGATGGCGTCTGTGGCACCGGCATCACCGGCATAAATGGCCTTGGGGCCCCGGTCCATGTTGAGCGACAGGCTGATGGCCGAGCAGTGCAACGAGCAAGTGCCTTCCACGCTGTTGTCTTCGTACACCAGCAAATGGCGGGTGTGGCTGAACTTGGCGCGCTCCATGCCGCAATAGCGGCAGCGTGGGTATTTCTCCAGCTCATTGGTCAGCGGGTCGGTGTCTTTGGGCAGGTTCGCCACTGGGCCATAGGCATCGGTCCATTGCATGGGCGGCATGCCCGGGTTGGCGTGGGTTTGCGCCACGGTCAAGCCCGTGGCACCGA
>CAJAVE010000030.1 GCA_903945325.1 uncultured beta proteobacterium
CAGAAGCTCCCGCGCAATGCCAACCCAACCCGCCAGCGCAACCGTTGTGCCATCACTGGTCGCCCTCGCGGAACGTTCCAGCATTTTGGCTTGGCGCGCGCCAAGATTCGTGAAATGGCCTTTGCCGGGGAAATTCCTGGCATCGTCAAGGCCAGCTGGTAAGCGACAGGAGAACCAAACATGAGCATGAGTGATCCCATCGCCGACTTGTTGACACGCATTCGCAATGCACAAATGGTGGCAAAAACCACCGTGTCTGTGCCTTCTTCCAAAGTGAAGGTTGCGATTGTCCAGGTGTTGAAGGACGAAGGCTATATTGACAATTTCAAGGTATCGACCACCGACGGCAAGTCCGAACTGGAAATCGCCCTGAAATATTACGCAGGCAAGCCTGTGATCGAACGCATTGAACGCGTCAGCCGTCCTGGCTTGCGTGTTTACCGTGGTAGCGATGCCATTCCCCAGGTCCAAAACGGCCTTGGTGTTGCCATCGTAACAACGCCACAGGGCGTTATGACTGATCGCAAGGCGCGCTCTACCGGTGTCGGTGGCGAAGTTTTGTGCTACGTCGTTTAACCCTACATTGAGGAGAATTACAAAATGTCCCGTGTAGGTAAACAACCTGTAACCGTGCCAGTTGGTGTGGATGTGTCTATCAAAGACAACCAGATCAGTGTCAAAGGCACTGGCGGTACTCTGCAGCTGACACTCAACACACTGGTAACAGTGGTGAGTGACGCTGGTAAGCTGAGCTTCAAGCCGGCCAATGACTCACGCGAAGCTGACGCCATGTCCGGCACCATGCGCCAGTTGGTGAACAACATGGTGGTTGGTGTGACCAAAGGATTTGAGAAGAAATTGAGCCTGATTGGCGTGGGCTACAAGGCCCAGGCAACCGGCGCCAAATTGAACCTGGCAGTTGGTTATTCGCACCCCGTCAACTTTGACATGCCTGCAGGCATCACCGTTGCGACGCCAACACCGACTGAAATTTTGATCAAAGGCGCTGACCGCCAGCGCGTTGGTCAAATCGCCGCTGAAGTTCGTGCTGTTCGTCCGCCAGAGCCCTATAAAGGCAAAGGCATCCGCTATGCGGACGAGAAGATCACGATCAAAGAAACCAAGAAGAAATAAGGAGCTGCAACATGTTGACCAAAAAAGAGCAGCGTCTTCGCCGGGCCCGTCAAACTCGAATTCGCATTGCTACGCAAGGCGTCGCACGTCTGACAGTGAATCGCACCAATTTGCACATCTACGCCAGTGTGATTTCTGGCGACGGTGGCAAGGTCTTGGCTACAGCCTCTACGGCCGAACTCGAAGTTCGCAAGGACTTGGGTGCGTCTGGCAAAGGTGGCAATGTTGCCGCGGCCCAAATCATCGGCAAGCGCGTGGCTGAGAAAGCCAAAGCTGCCGGCGTAGAGAAAGTCGCATTTGATCGTTCGGGTTTTGCGTACCACGGCCGCGTTAAAGCGCTGGCTGATGCTGCACGCGAAGCTGGCTTGCAGTTCTAAGCAGATCGGAATACAGAATGGCTAAAGTACAAGCGAAGATGCAGGGTAAGGCTGAAGGGCCTGAAGACGGCCTGCGCGAAAAGATGATCGCGATCAATCGCGTCACCAAGGTGGTTAAAGGCGGCCGTATTCTCGGTTTCGCAGCTCTGACCGTTGTGGGTGATGGCGAAGGCCGCATTGGCATGGGTAAGGGAAAATCCAAGGAAGTTCCCGCTGCCGTGCAAAAGGCAATGGAAGAAGCCCGTCGCAACATGATCAAGGTGTCGCTGAAGAATGGCTCCATTCACCATAAGGTGATGGGTCACCACGGCGCGGCCAATGTCATGATGGCTCCAGCACCCAAGGGTACTGGAATCATTGCAGGTGGTCCTATGCGCGCAGTGTTTGAAGTGGTTGGCATTACCGACATCGTGGCAAAAAGCCATGGTTCCTCCAACCCTTACAACATGGTCCGTGCCACTTTGGACGCATTGTCGGTATCGACTACGCCATCCGAAGTTGCAGCCAAGCGTGGCAAGACCGTTGAAGAGCTCTTCGTCTGAAAGCGAACTTCAAAATGACAACACAACAAACCGTAAAAATCCAGTTGGTGCGTAGCCCGATTGGAACCAAAGAGTCCCATCGCGCCACCGTGCGTGGTCTGGGCTTGCGCAAAATTCGCAGCACCAGCGAGCTGGTGGATACACCCGAAGTGCGCGGCATGATTAACAAGATCAGCTACCTGGTCAAAGTGCTCTAAGAGGTTGATGATGGAACTCAATACCATTAAGCCAGCAGATGGCGCGAAGCACTACAAGCGTCGCGTTGGTCGCGGCATCGGATCAGGAATTGGCAAGACCGCAGGTCGTGGCCACAAGGGTCAAAAATCCCGTGCTGGTGGCTACCACAAGGTCGGATTTGAAGGCGGTCAGATGCCTATGCATCGCCGTTTGCCCAAGCGCGGTTTCAAGTCGCATCTGCTCCAGTTCAACGCGGAGATCACCCTGACGACATTGGAAGTCCTGGGTATGGCAGAAGTTGATTTGCTGACGCTGAAACAGGAAAAGCTTGTTGGTCAGATGGCAAAAGTGGTCAAGGTTGTCAATACTGGTGCGCTGACCAAATCGGTGAAGCTCAACGGAATTGGCGCTACCGCTGGTGCCAAGGCGGCTATCGAAGCTGCCGGTGGCAGCGTCGCCTAGTTCAAAGCCGAGAGACTCTAAGTGGCAACTAACGCAGCTCAAATAGCAAAGACCGACAAGTTTGGTGACTTGCGTCGCCGTCTTGTGTTTTTGTTGCTCGCGCTGGTCGTGTACCGGGTGGGCGCTCACATTCCAGTGCCGGGAATTGATCCGACTCAACTGCAGCAGTTGTTCAAAGACCAACAGGGCGGAATACTGAGCCTGTTCAATATGTTCTCGGGTGGCGCACTTTCGAGGTTTACCATATTCGCTTTGGGGATCATGCCGTACATCTCGGCTTCGATCATCATGCAGTTGCTGACCTACGTGCTGCCTACTTTCGAGCAGTTGAAGAAAGAAGGCGAAGGCGGACGTCGAAAGATCACGCAGTACACGCGGTACGGAACCTTGGGGCTGGCTCTGTTTCAGTCGCTGGGAATTGCGTTGGCTTTGGAGTCTTCTGCAGGATTAGTCATCGCTCCGGGTTTTGGTTTTCGGTTGACATCAGTCGTTACTTTGACAGCCGGTACCATGTTCTTGATGTGGTTGGGCGAGCAGATTACCGAGCGTGGCTTGGGAAACGGAATATCAATACTGATATTTGGGGGTATTGCAGCGGGGTTACCTAACGCGATTGGTGGCTTACTGGAGCTAGTGCGTACTGGAGCTATGAGCATTATTGTCGCCTTGCTAGTTGTTGTTCTGGTTGCGGGTGTAACCTACTTTGTCGTATTTGTTGAGCGGGGTCAGCGTAAGATTTTGGTGAACTACGCCAGGCGCCAGGTAGGCAATAAAGTGTATGGTGGGCAGTCATCCCATCTGCCATTGAAGCTGAATATGGCTGGCGTGATTCCACCGATCTTTGCCTCCTCCATCATTTTGCTGCCAGCGACAATTGCCAATTGGTTCAGCGCAGGTGATTCCATGCGTTGGTTGAAAGACATTTCCAGCACTCTGAGTCCAGGTCAGCCGGTGTATGTCATGTTGTACGCAGCCGCTATCGTGTTTTTCTGCTTCTTCTATACGGCGTTGGTATTCAATAGTAAAGAAACCGCAGACAACCTGAAGAAGAGCGG
>CAJAVE010000031.1 GCA_903945325.1 uncultured beta proteobacterium
ATGACAAATCTCCTTTGAAGCGGGGAACATTCCCCGGATCAAAGGTTTCGCCGTGCTACGCCAAAACGCAAGTCACCTCGTAAAGACTAACGCGGTGCAGGCTTGCGAGGGCTAAACCATCGCGCAGCGGTTTAGTTCAACCGCCAAGAACTTGAACTGGAACTCTTGGTACTCTTCGCTTTCACCAAAACTGACCGTTCCAAAAAAGAGCTCTTTTATCCAGGACTTGTTAAGCGCAGTCGCATCCTGGCGACCGTCCTGAGCACTTACAACAATGCTTCTCATGCACAATTATCCTGCAGGGGGTGTGGACCATCGGTTGGCTATGACCCTGCAACCTGAGGGCTTGGAAAGGTTCGGGAGCAGGTTTGCAAATCTTAAGCACCCTGTTCTTTCTTCATGGCCCAGTCAACTTAACCACGCGTGCCGTGTCAGCCAGCGGCCCAGTTCATTGTCATTGGCCAGCCCGAGCTTCGCAAACAGGCTGGCCCGGTGGGTTTCAACTGAGCGGGGACTGCAGGCTGGAACCAGTCTTCGCGCTATCTCCTTGTTTGACTGGCCCAAGCCCACCTGGCGTGCGACCTCGCGCTCGCGTGGCGTGAGTTCGCGCCAGCGCGTCAGCGCTTCGGCGCGTGCGTGAGCCTCGGCCAGTGCCAGGGGCAATTTGTCCAGCAATTGCTGCGTGTCGGGCTTGACCACCCAGTCGAACGCGCCCAGGCGCACTGCCTCAAGCGCCATCGGAATCGTGCCGTGTCCCGAGAGGAACACCACCACCAGCGGACTATGGCGCATGCGTAGCTGCTCCAGAACCGCCAGCCCACTCATACCGCCCATGCGCAAATCCAGAATGACACATCCAACCTGCTGTGCATCCAGCGCCTGCAAAAAGGCCTCTCCCGACTCAAAACCGCGCACCGCCAAGTCCTGGGTAAACAGCAGCAACAAAAGCGAGCGCCGCAACGCTTCGTCGTCGTCGACCACATACAGAGTGAGAGTGCTGTCACTCATAGGCTCAGTGCCAGAGTAAAGGTGAACACTGCACCACCACTGACACGATTGGCCACGGTAATGTGCCCTCCATGGGCTTCAACGATGGTTCGACAAATATTGAGCCCCAGCCCGAGCCCCTCTGGCTTGGTGCTGAAAAACGGCGCAAAAACCTGCTCCAGCAGGGCTTGCGGTATGCCATGCCCACCATCGCTGACCCTGACTTGCACGGCACGCTCCAGCAACTCGGTTTCGATGCCAATCACTCGTTGTGCAACGGGAAGATCCTGCATCGCATGCACTGCATTCTGAAGCAGGTTGATCAGTACCTGCTCCAGCAGAACGCGGTTGCCACGCACACGGGGCAGACTTTCGCTCAGGTGCTGTGTCACCGTGATCGACTGGCGTTCCAGCTCCGACTTCAACAGCACCATGGAGTGGCTGATTACCGCATGCACATCACAGTCTTCGTAACTGCCGCGGCGCGGATTAATGAAGCCGCGTACGCGTTGCACAATTTCGCTGGCGCGCTTCGATTGCTCCACCATATCGTCCAGCGCCGCAACCAACACTTCCATCTGCGCTTTCGCCGCGATGGTCCGAGCCGCGACCGCGAAATTTGACAGCGCCATCAGCGGCTGATTGAGTTCGTGCGCCAGTGTTGAGGCCATCTCGCCCACACTGGCCAGTCGTGCGCTGCGTTGCAGTTGTCGCTCCTGGTCGTGCTGGCGGTCCTCGGCCAGTTTTTGCGCGGTAATGTCCACCACCGAACTCATCCAGCCCTGATTGCGTCCCTGAGCGTCGATCAGCGGAGCGGTGTACACCCGGGTGATCACGTCATGCCCTGCACGGTGGCGTATGCGCGACTCAAAACCGTAAGGACGGGCCTCGGTCGCCATCGAGGCCTCGCGGTCGCGCCGGTAGCTGGCGAGCTCATCGGGGTGCCAATACGGATAGGGTGGCCCACAGCCCAGTAGTTCATCGGCGCTGTAGCCCACCATGTCACAAAACGCACGGTTGACGTAAATGATGTTTCCTTGCGGATCGCGTGCGCGCATGCCAACGGCCAGTGCGTCTTCCATCGCCTTGCGAAAGGCCTGCGCCTGCTCCAGATCATGGGTACGCTCCTGCACGCGGCGCTCCAGCTCCAGCTTGGCCTGGCGCTGCTCTGCAAATTGGCGTTCATGCAAACGCCAGTAAAGGCCCGCCAGCAGCATCACGGCTGCCAGCAGCGTTGCCAGTGCCAGCGCCTCAGTCCGGGCTTTGGCTACGCTTGAAAGATCAGTGGTGACCACCAGCGTCCAGCCCAGTTCCGGCAGAGCCGCCTCCAACGCCAGCAGGCTGCGTACCTGCGACTTGACCTGCGTCTGCAATGCGTAGGCAGAGGCGCCTGTCACCGCCTGCACTTGCCAAGGCAGTTTGGGGTAGTCCGTGCGTGCACCGTACTGACCATTGCGCGACAGCGCATCCAAATCGTCGCTGCTCAGCGCAGAGCGGCTCTGGTAGAGCCATTGCGGCTCTGAACTCAGAAACACGATGCCCCGGCGGTCGAGCAAGAGCAGTGGATCAGGGCTGTCAGCCCAGGAGCGCTCCAGGGCATCAAGACTCACCTTGACCACCATCACGCCCACCACCGTACTGCCCTTGCGTATCGGCTCAGCAATGAAGAAGCCGGGTGCGCCGGTGGTCAACCCCACGCCATAGAAATAGCTGTGCTGCCCCTGCAAGGCTTGCTTGAAATAAGGGCGCTGCCGGTAAGACTGGCCGACAAAGCTGCCAGCCGTATTCCAGTTGCTTGCAGCCAACGTCAAACCATCGGCATTCATGACGAACAGTGCCGCAGAATTGGTGCGTTCCTGCAACTCGCGCAGATCACGGTTGACCCGCCCGGTCAACTCGCGATCTGCCGGACGCTCCAACAAGGCCAGCACATCCGGGTGGCGCGCAGCAGCATACGGCAAAAATCCGTGCTTTTCGGAGATCCCCTCCAGCCCCATCACGGTGGATTGCGCGACCTGCTGCAAGGCCTGGATGCGGCCTTGCATTTCCCGTTGCTCCGCCCAATACCCTGCCAGCGCGATCATCACGCCCACGCCCAACGCGAGCAGGAACCAGCGCAAGCCGTTTTGCCAGGGCAATTGGCGCAGTGTGGGCAGGCTTAAGGGTTTCACGGCGGACAGAGAAGCGCGGTCATGACAGCAAGGCCAACGATAGCGCAATCCGGCGGTTTGTTGATCATGTAGCAGCACGCCTGCGTATTACTACGCAGGTAGGGGAGGCGATTGGCACGGATGCGCAATTCCCTGTGACTTCGCATACTGCGCACTACAAGGAGTCGCCTCATCATGCAACAAGAATCTTCCATCCGTAAGGGGCCGGCCCTGCTGGCCATCGCCATCACACTGATCATCTGGTTCGCCCTCCCGGTTCCAGACGGTGTCACACCGGCCGCATGGCATCTGCTGGCATTGTTCATTGGCACGATTGCAGCCATCATCGGCAAGGCCATGCCAATTGGTGCGCTGGCGATGATTGCCATCGCACTGGTGGCCATTACAGGCGTTACCAGCAACAAGCCAGCCGCCGCTGTCGCCGATGCACTGAGCGGTTTCTCCAACCCTTTGATCTGGCTGATCGGCCTGTCCATCATGATCTCGCGCGGCTTGATCAAGACCGGTCTGGGTGCGCGCATAGGCTACTTTTTTATTCGATTGTTTGGCAAGAAAACGCTGGGCATCGGCTACGCACTGGGCTTGTCGGAACTGGTGCTGGCACCGGTTACGCCCAGCAACACGGCGCGCGGGGGCGGCATCATGCACCCGATCATGCGCTCCATAGCCATCAGCTTCGATTCCACCCCCGAACATGGCACACAAGGGCGTATCGGTCGCTACCTGGCTCTGGTCAACTACCACGCCAACCCAATCACTTCCGCCATGTTCATCACGGCCACCGCGCCCAACCCGCTGGTGGTGAAATTCATTGCGGAAGCCACTGGCGCGCAGATTGCGTTGACGTGGTCCACCTGGGCGCTGGCCATGCTGCTGCCGGGACTTGCGGCCATGCTGCTGATGCCTTTGGTGCTGTACTGGCTGTCCCCACCTGAGATCAAGGACACGCCACAGGCCAAGACCTTCGCGCAGGAGCGATTGACCGAACTGGGTCCGGTCAAGACCAGTGAAAGAATCCTGCTCGCGGTATTCGCTTTGCTGCTGCTGCTGTGGGCTGGCGTGCCCGGCATGGTGTTGGGTGCCGGCTATGACGTGGACGCCACTGCCGCTGCAGCCCTGGGTTTGGCGTTGTTGTTGACCAGTGGCGTACTGGACTGGGACGATGTGCTCAAGGAAAAAGGCGCCTGGGACACCATCACCTGGTTCGCGGCACTGGTGATGATGGCCACATTCCTCAATAAGCTCGGGTTGATCACCTGGTTTTCCAAGGCAGTCCAAAGCGGCATTCTCACTCTGGGCCTGGGCTGGGTTGGCGCCGTGGCGCTGCTGGTATTGGTGTACATGTACGCCCACTATTTCTTTGCCAGCACCACGGCGCACATTACCGCCATGTTCGGTGCATTTTTTGCCGCAGGGCTGGCACTGGGCGCTCCGGCCATGCCGTTCGCACTGTTGCTGGCTGCGGTGTCGTCGATCATGATGACATTGACCCATTACGCCACCGGCACCTCGCCCATCGTCTTTGGCTCGGGTTATGTCACGCTGGGCCACTGGTGGAAGGTGGGCTTCGTGATGAGTCTGGTCAACCTGTCGGTCTGGGTCGTGGTGGGCGGCGTCTGGTGGAAGGCGCTGGGTTACTGGTGAAATCACGGCTGCCGACGGGCTGACGCCGCCGTGGCCCAGACGCTGGAGCAGGGCGATCAGCGTATGGCCAAAAGTTATCTCAATTGCTCTTAAATTTGTAGCTGGTTGCGCAGTATTCATAAGGTCTAGAGGGTCAATTGGCATATAAAACGCGCGGCCAATCCGCAGTCGTCCCGCTTTGTAGGCGACAAGGTCTTGAAGCTGGGGTACTACGTGCTGCGGTATCGTGATCGGTTTGCTATCAAATGCGTAGCTGGTTGCGCAATGTGGGCGTGCTCTGCAGGTCTTTTTGCCTATGAAAACCACCCGAAAAGCCGCCCTGGGGCTGCAGGCCGTACTGCTGTTCGGCGTCTTGGTATTGCATGTGCACCTTGCGCAACATGCGACTCTGGACCTTGCCTTGTTCCAAGCCTGCACGCGAAGCGAAGAACAGCCTGGGTGCCGTGTTCTTGATTCCCGGCAGATGGCTGCATCGACTTTGCTACAGTGACCCGCTTCACACTGCAACACAAAAGCCATGAACAAGACGATTCAATCTGACGTGCTGGTCATCGGCGGCGGCCTGGCCGGCATCGTGACCGCGATCGAGTGCCTGCGCGCCGGCAGGCGGGTGACCCTGGTGGACCGCGACACGCCCGAGCGCCTGGGCGGCCTGGCGTTGTGGGCCTTTGGCGGCATGGCGCTGGTGGACACACCCTTGCAGCGGCGCATGAAGCTCAAGGACTCGCCCGAGATCGCGCTGGCCGATTGGCTGCGCTTTGGCGAGCTGGGCGAGGCCGATGTGCTGCCGCGCCAGTGGGCCAGCTACTACGTGGAGCATTCGCGCGCGCAGGTGTACGACTGGGTGATAGAGCACGGCCTGAAGTTCATGCCCGCGGTGAACTGGGTGGAGCGCGGCATGCAGGGCGATGGCAACACGCTGCCGCGCTACCACGTGGTGTGGGGCACTTCGCGCCAGCTCACCCGCCGCATGATCGAGGTGATGCAGCAGGCCAATACCGGCAACCGGTTCACCCTGCTCAGCGGCCACCGCATCACGGCGCTGGAGGCGCACAACGGCCATGTCACCGGTGCCGTGGGTGTCAACCAGGCCACGGGCGAGGAGCTGCGTTTTGCAGCGGATGCGGTGGTGCTGGCCATGGGCGGCATCAACGGCAGCCACGAGCAGACTCGCGCCAACTGGGTCAAGAGCCGTCCGCTGCCCGCCACCATGCTCAATGGCGCACACCCCTTTGCCGACGGCAAACTGCACCACCTGGTAGCCAGCATTGGCGGCCAGATCACCCACGCGGGCGAGATGTGGAACTATGCGGCGGGCTTTCCGCATCCACAGCCGCATTTTGACGGGCATGGTTTGTCCGCTATACCGTGCAAATCGGCGCTGTGGCTCAACCACCGGGGCGAACGCATCGGCCCGCAGCCCCTGGTCACCGGCTTTGATACCCACGATCTGTGCCAGCGCGTGGCAGCCCAGGAGAAGCCCTATACCTGGCAGCTATTGAACTGGCGTATTGCCATCAAAGAGTTCGCCATTTCCGGGTCCGAACACAACCAGCGCATCCGGGATCTGCAGTTTCCCCAGTTCCTGAAGGAAACCCTGCTGGGCAACCACCGGCTGGTCAAACAAATGGCGGCTGAAAGCAAGCACTTTCTGGTGGACGACACGCTGACCGGCCTGGCGGCGAAGATGAATGCGCTGGCGGGAACCAGCGATGTGAAACCCGAGACGCTTCAAGCCACCGCTGATGCGTTTGACGCCAACTTTTCACGCGGCATGTCGGTGGTCAATGACGACCAGATTCGCCGCATCGAGCAGGCTCGCCACTGGGGGCCGGACAAACTGCGCACCTGCGAACCTGCGCCGCTGCAAAGGCCAGGGGCCGGACCTTTTATTGCCATCCAGATGCAGCTGATCACCCGCAAGAGCCTGGGCGGCTTGCAGACCGATCTGCAAAGCCGGGTGCTGAACGCCGCAGGCCAGCCCCTGCCGGGCCTGTATTGCGTGGGCGAAGCGGCAGGCTTTGGCGGCGGTGGTGCCAGCGGCAAGCGCTCGCTGGAGGGCACTTTCCTGCCCGGCTGCATCTTGACGGCACGGGCTGCAGCGCGCTCTATTTCCCGGCAATAGCCTGGCAAAAGCCCAACTCTGACCCAACAAAAGAATTCAGGAGACTCGTATGTCCAATGGCGCAACCGCCCTCGTCAAAACGCTGGTCAATGCCGGCATCACCACCTGCTTTTCCAACCCCGGAACGTCCGAAATGCACTTTGTGGCCGCGCTCGACTCAGCACCCGAAATGCGCGCGGTGCTGACCCTGTTTGAAGGGGTGGCCACGGGCGCAGCCGATGGCTATGCGCGCATGGCCGGCAAGCCCGCCGCTACGCTGTTGCACCTGGGTTGCGGCCTGGGCAATGGCCTGGCGAACCTGCACAACGCGCGCAAGGGCAAGGTTCCCGTTTTGAATATTGTGGGTGACCACGCCACCTACCACGCGCAGTACGACTCGCAGTTGCAGTCGGACATCGAAACGGTGGCCCGCAATGTGTCGCCCGGTTTTGTGCGCACTTCCAAAAGCACCGCGACACTGTGCCGGGACGCGAGTGCGGCCATTGCGGCTTGCATAGGCCCGCCGGGTCAGGTGGCCACCATGATTCTGCCCGCCGATGTGTCGTGGGGCGAGGGCGGTGTGCCTGCACCAGCGTCCCACATTGCCGCGCCACCCCCGGCAGACGATGCTACCGTGTCCGCCGTTGCGGCTGCCTTACAGGGCGGCGGTAAAACCGCCATTTTGCTGGGCGGCCGAGCTTTGCGCGCACCGGCGCTCATGGCGCTGGCGCGTATCGCCGCCCAGACTGGGGCCAAGCTGTTTTCCGAGGTGTTTCCTACCCGGTTGGAACGCGGTGCGGGCCTGCCGCCGATTGAGCGGCTGGCGTACCTGGCGGAGCTGGCGTCGGTTCAGTTGACCGGGTTGGACAACCTGGTCCTGGTCGACGTCAAAGCGCCGGTGGCGTTTTTCGCCTATCCGGGCAAGAAGAGCTATCTGGTGCCCGAGGGCTGTCTGGTGCTGGAGCTGGCCACCTTCAAGCAGGACGTGATGGGCAGCCTGGACAAACTCGCCAAGGCGGTGGGGGCCGAAAAGGCCACACCCGCGTTGCAGGTGCTCAAGCGGCCGGGCCTGCCCCGTGGCAAGTTCACGGCCGACAAGGTGTGCAAGGCACTGGGACAACTGATGCCCGAGAACGCCATCGTCGTGGACGAAGCCATCACCTCGGGCGTGATGCTGGCCATGTACACCGCAGGGGCACCACGGCACGACGTGTTGACGCTCACCGGGGGTGCGATCGGTCAGGGCTTACCCTGTGCCGTGGGTGCGGCCATTGCCTGCCCTGACCGCAAAATCATCGCGCTGGAAGGCGATGGCTCGGCCATGTACACCATCCAGGCTTTGTGGACCATGGCGCGCGAAAAGCTCGACGTGGTCAACATCATTTTCAGCAACCGCTCGTATGCGGTTCTCAACATCGAACTGCAGCGCGTGGGTGCCGGCCATGTGGGTGACAAGGCCAAAGCACAGCTTGACCTGAGCACCCCACCGCTGGACTTTGTGCAGCTTGGCCAAGGCATGGGCGTTTCATCTCAGCGCGCCACCACGACGGCGGAGTTTGTGGCTGCTCTGGAGCACGCGCTGCGCACGCCCGGGCCACACCTGATCGAGGCCATCGTGCCGCCCACGCTGGCCGGGCTGAAGCTGCGCGTGCTGCCGCATTTGCTGCAGTCACTGGCCAACCTGCCACAGCCGATTGCGCGCGCGCTCAAGCGCAAGATCGCACCATGAAATTGGGCTCTAGAGACCGTATCGTATGCGTAAGCAGCTATAAACAAGATAGCGGTCTCAGTTACTTAAAGTAACGTTGGTGACTCGCCGGCTAAGGGACAACACGCATGGCGCGGGGGAATGATCGGCGCCATCATGGACGGCTTGATTGACCTCACTTTCCAGGAGCATCCATGACCCAGCGCGTTGCACGATCCACCCCCCGGCTTGCCTTTCGGTTGGCACCCCTGGCAACCGCTGCGCTGCTGGCCGCCTGCGCCAGCCCACCCATGGAAACGGACGCACGCACCGCCACCATCCAGCGCACGGCCAATGGCGTACCGCACATCACTGCGGGCGACCCCGAAACCCTGGCCTATGCCATGGCCTACGCCTACGCGCAGGACAACGTCTGCATGACGGCCAACCAGCTGGTCACCGTGCGCGGCGAGCGTTCGCGTTACTTTGGTGGTGCCGCGCAAGGCCTGCTGGCGCGTCGCATGTTTCCCAATGAGCAAATCGATTTTTTCATCGCCGCCCACATGGATGATGCAGCGCTGGACCGCACCTGGTCTGCCAACGCAAGCGCTGAGTCGCTGGCTCTGGCGCGCGGTGCTGTGGCTGGCTACAACCGCTATCTGGCAGACAACACCGGCAAGCTGCCAGCTGCCTGCAACAAACAGCCCTGGGTCAAGCCCATGACGCTGGCCGAGTTTCGCCGCCAGGGCGAGCTGACGGCGGTGCAGGCGGCCACGGCCGCTTTGGCCGATGCGATGCTGGGCGCAAAACCCCCTGCGCCGATACCCACACCGGCTGCGGCGTTGTCGTCTTCCGTGAATCTGGCCGATGCGGCAGACGCCATGCGGGATGCGGGTCTGCTGGACTCGCCGCTGGGTTCCAACGCCTGGGCCTTTGGCAAAGACACCACCGCGAACGGCAGTGGCCTGTTGGTGGGTAACCCGCACTTTCCGTGGGCGGGGGTCAACCGCTTCTGGCAGGTGCACCTGACCATTCCCGGCAATCTGGATGTGATGGGCGTGGGCATTGGCAACTTTCCGAACGTGACGATTGGCTTCAACAAGGACGTGGCCTGGTCGCACACCGTGTCCACCGGCAAACGCTTCACCCTGCATGAGCTGACGCTGGCAGCGGGCGACCCGACCAGCTATGTCGTCGATGGGCAGAGCGTCAAGATGACACCGCGCACGGTCAGCATCCAGGTGCCTGCCGCGGACGGCAGCCTGCAGGCCAAGACGCAGACCGTGTGGTCCACCCGCTGGGGCCCGGTCGTCGTTATTCCGCGCGCCGGGCTGAACTGGACAGCCAAGACTGCTTACGCGTTGAAGGACGCCAACATCGGCAACGTGCGGGCCACAGACTCGTCGCTTGGTTTTGGCCGTGCGCGCAACGTGCAGGAGTTGCGCGATGCGATGAAAAACATTGGTACGCCGTGGGTCAACACGCTGGCGGCTGACCGCCACGGCAACACGCTGTACGCAGATGTGTCTGTGGTGCCGGATGTGGATGCCGCGCAACTGCAGCGCTGCGCCCCCAGCAAGCCTGCCGCTGCACTGTTGCCTGCGGCCGGCCTGGTGGTGCTGGATGGCTCCAGGAGCGATTGCGACTGGCGCAAAGACCCCACCTCGCCCGTTCCCGGGCTGATCCCCATGGAGCGCATGCCCACCACCGTGCGCACCGACTGGATTCACAACAGCAATGACGGCTTCTTCTACACCAACCCGCTGCAAAAATGGTCTGGCATCTCGCCCATGGTGGGCACAGAGGCGCTCACCCGCCCACGCACTCGGTCGGGCCTGACCGAGATTCCCGAGTTGCTGGCCCGTGGCAAGGTCACGCCGGACGCGGCGCAGGCACAGTTGTTTTCCAACCGCAACATGATGGCCAGCGTGGTGGTGCCAGACCTGCTGGCCGCTTGTGCTGATGCCCCCACGGCCGAAGCGCGTGACGGTTGTGCGGCCCTGCGCGGCTGGGACCGCACCAACAACCTGGATTCACGTGGCGCTCATCTGTTCCGCGAGTTCTGGCGCAATGTGCGAACCGTCCCTGGCCTGCACAGGGTCGCGTTTGACCTGGCACAACCTGCGGCAACCCCGGCAGGTCTGAAGATGGCCGACGCCGCGGTGGCGGGCAAGGTGTGGGACACATTGGCAGCGGCCGTCAAAGCCGTGCGTGCTGCCGGTTTTGCACTCGATGCTCCGCTTGGCACCGTGCAGCGCCCGCTAATCACGGACGAAGCCATTGGCCTGCATGGCGGTGAAGAGGTTGAGGGCGTGCTGAACAACCTGGGCAACCAGTTTGCACAGGGCATTACCGCCAAAGGCCTGACCATTGACTACGGCACCAGCTACGTGCAAAGCGTGACCTTTGATGCAAAAGGCCCGGTAGCGCGCGGCCTGTTAACTTACGGGCAAAGCACCGATCCCGCGTCATCGTTTGCCAATGACCAGCTGCGCCTGTATTCCCGCAAAGAGTGGCCGACACTGCCTTTCCACGCCGATGACGTTGCGAAGGTCCGTGTCGGCGAGGTGGTGCGTTTGACGCGCCCTTGACGCAGTTTCAGTCAACCCGTCAGCGATTCCAGAATGCGCTGAAATTCGCTGATGGGGATGGGCTTCTGGTACGCACCCATCAGGTTCAGCCCCATGCCCTGTCCAAAGTCGCGCGCCAGGATCAGATTATCGATACTGACACCGCTGCACAGGACCAGGCTTCCGCGGTAGTTTTTGTCGACCAGTGCGTTCATGAACTCGAACCCGTCCATGTCGGGCATGTAGAGATCGCACACCAGCAGGTCCGGCGACCGGGGCGAAGCCGCCAGTGCTTGGAGGGCTGCCCTGGCACTCCTGGCAAGCGTGACATGGTGAACACCCAGTTCCTCCAGCACGCCATGCATGATCTCCAGGCTGAAATCGTCATCATCGACCAGCAAGACCGTGTATTGGCTGTAGTCCGGTGCGGTGTTCATGGAGCGGCTTTCGGGGTGAACGGGTGCTTCGGCCTGAAGGCCTTTATCCGGCGGTCAGCCAGGCGGCGGTGGGGCCGCCCGCTTCCTTCCAGGACGATTGCAGACGCAGCGATGGCATCCGGAAACTGCGATGGCAGCCGCCACTGCCGGCACAGCTCGGCTCCCACATCGGTATACGCAAAGCCCCAGTGGCCCCGTTCTGCCGCAGCGCGCAGGGGTGAGTGGCGTGCGATGGTTCCGGCACTGTCGCGGATCGGTGCCCCCATGGAAACCACTGGTGATTGCAGTGCTTTCCCTATGACGGGTTTGCTGACCGTGCTTTTACCTTCTTTGAGTGCGCTGGAAACATGGTCGCGCTCCATGTAATTCAGCCCCAGCCGTTCGGCCGACACCGGAATAGACGCAATCACGGTGCCCTGCGTGTCGGTCACAAAGAGCCCGCCGTTGAAAAAACGGGGCAGGGCAGGACGGTCCTCCAGCGTTTGTTGAATGCCACCGCCTTTGCCATTCATTGCGTCGACCATCAGTGTGCCGGCGTTCTCCAGCACGCGTAGCCGGTCTTCGATTTCCCGGTTTAACTCGCCGGCGTACATGGTCACTGTGGCTTGCTGCTGCTCGCCCAGTAAAACTTCGAGATCAAGATGAAGCCTGTTTTCGAGGGCTAGCGGTCGATTTTGTACTCAGGGTTTGCGGATCGCCCACTTCCAGTAGCGCACAAGGTCATCCAGTCCTTCTGGGCCGGACACGCTGGCAAAGGTCTGTTGGGCTTTTTCAGTTTGACCGGCCTGTGCGTAAGCCACTGCCAGGCGCAATTTGGCGTCTGCGGGCCGTTTGGCCAGCCCTTTGGCGATGGCTTTTTCCATGAGTTCAAGGCCCTTGTCCACCTGCTGCATCGCAACCATATTGAACCCGAGGTTGAACAAGGCAAGTCCGTCAGGCTTCTTCAGGGCGGCGGCGGTGTCTACCGCCAAAGTTTTGCGGTCCTGCTCCACTTCCTGCGCCAGCTTGACCCGCAACTTCTTTTGCACATCGGTTGTGCCCATCAAGCCTGCGGTGGCCCCTTGGTCATAGATGCGCAGGGCTTCGGCCGAGAATCCAGCTTTTTGCGCGAAGTCGACGTATTCTGCAAAGTCAGTGGCTTCTTCGTGGGTCCCGAGTTGAAACGCCAGGCGGAACACGTCGAGTTGCAGTTGTGTTGCCAGGTCAGAGCGCCCCCACAGGCGGTTGATCAGCGAGCGCCAGTGGTCCTTGCTGGGGTAGAGCTGTACCAGCCTCTCCAGCGCGCGGGTTGCTCCGGGCGCGTCCTTCAGGCCATTGCGCGCTTGTGCGAGGATTTCGAGATAGGCCTGCGAAGGCGCCTTCCCGGCCTTGTCGGCAACGGCAATCTCTTCGTCAAGCAGTTCGCTGCCGCGTTGCAGATTGCCGGCGAGCAGATAGGAGCGGATGCGGGCGTCCTTGACCGCCTCGTCCGTGCCGCCGGCCTTGATGTTGCGCTCCAGCCAGACGGCCGCCTGCGTGTAATCTTTGGTCCGGAAGTGGGTAATGCCTGCGGCGTGCATCAGGTGAAGGGCATCGTCCTGCTTGAGCCAGGTTTCATTGGTGGTGAGCTGCAATATGCGCTCCAGGAGCTTGTTGGCCGCCGGGGCATCATCCTCGGCATTGGCAATGGACAAGGCAACGCGGGTAGAGATGTAGTCTTCGTACGGGGTCTTGTTGGCCAAGCCCAGGGCTTCCTGCACCTTGAGTTTTGCCGGTGCATATTTCTTCTCGCCGATCAGTGCTTGCGCTTCCAGCAAGGGCGTGCGCACTTCGGCACGCAGGGTCGGTCCGGCGGGTGCCGATGCGGCACTTGCCGGTGCAGCAGGCGCTTGGGCCAGGGTCGCGGGGCCAATCATGGCGCACGCCAGCAGGGCACCGAGTTGAATGATTCGTTTGGTCATGTTTTCTTTCAGATCACGGGTGTGTGGGTGGACAGTGGTGGCACTCAATTTTTTCCACCGGGGTTGCACAGGGGGCTTTGGCCCATTTGGACCACCAGATCGCGTGACTTGGTCACCTCGGCGGAAGTCGCAACTGCGGCGATGTTCGCGGCCAGGCTGCCCACGTATTTGCCGCTGGCATCTGCCAGCGATTTCAGTGCCGTGCAGCGGCTGGCAAGGTGTTTTCTGGCAATGGCCATGTCACCGGCGTCGCGCACTTCGGCTGCAACCACGCCCAGCGCCAGCACGCCGTCGGCCGTGGCATCCACCAGGCTGAGTTGATTGGTGACCAGTTTGAGCATGTCTTTGTCATTGGGTGATGCCGTGGTGGCACGCTTGCCCAGGTCGGCCAAGCTGGCGGCCAGGCCTTGCGACAGTTTGTGGAACTCGGTGACCGATTTGCCGATGGCAGCCTTGTTTTGGGCCATGGCGGGTTGAACCATGAAAGCGACAGAAAGGAGTCCGGCGGACAGGAATCGAATGGTGGACATGAAAAAATCCTGTAGGGTTGAACGTGGGCGAAACTTTACACTGGTTCGGGTCAATTGCCGCGAGTCTTTCAACCAGCAGGGTATCTGTGCGCACGAGACGCACGTCGATGCCGATCACCCGTGGTTACACGGGCGTGCCAGAATTGCCAGCTTGTTTTTCGAGAAGGGCTCGTCAATGAACCGTAAAGTTTCGGGGCTCTCGGCCCTGGGTGGCTTGGTGTACTCTACTGATTCGGGTCGCATGTGCCCGTCCTGCCGCCATGCGATTGCGCTTTGCACCTGCAATCTTGTTGCAATGCCGACGGGTGATGGCACCGTTCGGGTATCGCGCGAAACCAAAGGGCGCGGTGGCAAGGCCGTGACCGTGGTGAAGGGCGTCTTGTTGGACAGTGTTGCACTGGCCGAACTGGGCAAGCAGCTCAAGGCCGCCTGTGGAACCGGTGGCACGGTCAAAGACGGAATCATTGAAGTTCAGGGCGATCATTGCGAGCGGGTGATGCAAGTGCTCAAAGCGCAGGGCTACAGCGTCAAACGCGCGGGCGGCTAGGTCCAGCATCGGCACGGGGTAGGATGCGACTTTACTAACCAGAATTCATGCCTTTTACCGATCCATCCCATCCCGGTTCAGTTGCCCTGTATTGGGACTTTGAAAACCTCCATGCGGCCCTGTGCGAAGCCCGGATGGAGGGCTCCTACAGCAAACAGGACAACCGTTTCAAGGTGCAGGACCCGTTGGTCAATCTCCAGGCTGTCATCGACATGGCTTCATCGTATGGCCCTCTGGTCATCAACCGGGCCTATTGCAACTGGCAGTATTTTGGGCGTTACCGCGAGGTGTTGCTGCACAACGCCATGGAGCTGATTCAGCTTTTCCCCCCTGGCATATCGGCAAAAAATGGTGCGGATATCCGCCTGTGTCTGGATGCGATGGAAGACCTGGGGCGATGGGGTCACATCGGCACGGTCGTCATTGTGAGCGGCGACAGCGATTACATGGCCATTGCCCAAAAAATCAAGGCGCTCGGGCGTCGGGTGGTTGGACTGGGCGCCCGAAAAACCACCAACGCCCACTGGGTCACCAGTTGCCATGCTTTCCACTTTTATGAGGACGTGATTTCCTCGTGAATTGGCAAGGGATTACCACCGGATTAAGCCTTGGCAAGAGGCTGACTTGAGTTTTACTGTCGTCATCGCCTTTATGGCTTTGCTGGCGGCCTTGTCGGTGTACCGCATTGGCGGACTCAATAACAACGCGGTTCTGCGCATCTGGCTGGGTGACAACCCGGTTCAGAATGATTTGAAGCGCGGCTTGTTGGGCGAAAAATAGTCTGGTCCGGGCTGGATACATGCCGCCACGCATAATCGCGCCATGAAAAAAACATTCCCCCTTGCCATTGAAGGCAAAAACCGCGACCGCGTCCTGGAGGCGGTCAAGCACGAGGTGCGTAAATATGTTCGCCGTGAGCGCCGACGGGCATTGCCAGAGGGCGTGGACTTCTGGGATTTCGATTGCCGCTTTGGCCCTACGGAAGCCGAGGCTGTGGTAGTCCATTTCGCCACGCTCACCGAACGCATGGACGCGGTGGCCACAGCGGGTGGCAACCAGTTTTTTGTGGAAATCCTGGCATCCCACGGTCGCCGTCAGCACCGGCCTGCGCCACAGACCCAGGTCTGATCCAGAGGCTGCAATCCTTTTTACCGAACGGTGGTGCTGGCGGCAGCAGCGCGCAATTTGTCTTTTTTGCTGGGGCGTCTGCCTTTGATACCTCCATTGCCAGGCGTCGCTTGTGGCGCGACCGGTGTTGGGGCATCCGTTGCTTCAAACCCGGCGATGGTCTCCAACGGCAAGTCCATTGCCTGGCGTTTCTGGATCAACGCAAAGTGCGCCAGCGCATCCGCACCAACAAAACTGACCGCCAGGCCAGGCTCTCCGGCACGCCCGGTTCGGCCAATGCGGTGAACGTAGTCAACCGCTGATCGTGGCAGGTCATAGTTCACCACGACGGGCAGTTTGGATATGTCGATGCCGCGCGAAGCCAGGTCAGTGGTAATCACCACTTCCCACTGTTCATCCTTGAACTCGGCCAGCACCTGGCTGCGGGCGCCCTGGCTCAAATCGCCGTGAAAAGCGGTTGCATAGACGCCCGCTTTGTAAAGCTTCTCTGCCACCAACTCGGCTGCGTATTTGGTGGCCACAAACACCAAAACGCGCGTCCACTGGTTCTCTTTCACCAGGTGTCGCAGCAGCTGAGTTCGGCGGTTGTCGTCGACCCGGATGGCACGCTGGACAATCACACTCTCTTGCAGCGAGTCCGGTTCTATGGACAGCTCGACCGGGTCTCTCAGCATTTGCGTGACCAAACCCTTGACCTCTGGTGGAAACGTGGCCGAAAACAGGAGAGTCTGTCGGCTGGGGGGCAGCAACGTCAGAATGCGCGCGAGCTCTTCAGCAAAGCCCAGATCC
Source organism: uncultured beta proteobacterium (assembly GCA_903945325.1). Classification (GTDB taxonomy): domain Bacteria; phylum Pseudomonadota; class Gammaproteobacteria; order Burkholderiales; family Burkholderiaceae_C; genus Allorhodoferax. The sequence continues at coordinate 16,535 of CAJAVE010000031.1, forward strand.
AATAGACGGTCTGCTTCATCCAGTATCAGGATACGGACCGTTGCCAGCTGGATGGCATTCTGTTTGGCAAGATCCAGCAACCGCCCTGGTGTGGCAACCAGTACATCGGCTCCGCCACGCAAGGCCAGCATCTGGGGATTGATCGAAACACCGCCGGACGCTACAACCACTTTTGGGTGGTGTGGCAGGGCTTGCGCGAGGCTGCGCACCACCTCACCCACCTGCGCTGCCAATTCGCGGGTCGGCACGATGATGAGGGAACGAACGGCGCGCCCATATTGGTGCCGGTTTTCAGCCGGGAGCGTTTGCAGACGCTGCAACAGAGGCAGGGCAAATGCCGCCGTTTTGCCTGAACCGGTTTGCGCTGAGGCCCACACATCAGAGCCGTGCAAGATGGGTGCGATGGCTTCGCGTTGAATGGGCGTCGGTTCGGTGAACCCGAGGGCGTTGACGGCGTTACATAGATCAGGTGAGAGCCCAAGGGCAAGAAATGGCATTGGGTTCGTTTATCCAGGTTGTGCCTGCAGCATGGAGATGTCGCTCAACGACTCCGCGCTGGGCATGCTTTTGTGTAATTTTTCGAGGTTCAACCCGAGCGCCAGAACGACGTCAATGGGCAGTTGGGCCAAGGCTTGGGCCGGCGGCGGCGTGGGGCTGCTGAGAAGCCCGGCGAGGTGTACGACCGCTCCAAGCGGAGAGCTGCTGATGGCCATCGGGTTCGCGCTGGTTTGGAGCGCCAGACTCACCACTTCCGGGAAGTCCCAGCGCCGTGCTATCTCGGCACCAATCTGTCCTTCGTCAAATCCGGTCATCTCGCGCTCACGCTCCCAACGATTGGCGGGACTACAGGGCTGGGCCTCAATGTGTTTCAGGGTTTCGGGCATGCTCTGCGCAATCACCAGTTCACCCAGACGCATCATCATCCCGGTCAGCCAGGCCTGTTGTTCGTCCATCGCAATGCTGTTCGCCAGCCATTTGGAGTAGCCCGCGCAGACCATGCTGCTGCGCCAGAATTCCAGGCGGTCCAAATTGGGCGGGAAAGTAAAAGCATTGGCCAGACAAATAGACAGTGCACGGGCGCGAATGTGGGCCATGCCTACAACGCTGACGGCGCTCTCCAGAGATTTGACGCTGCGCGACAGGCCAAAAATGGCGCTATTGGCCATGCGCAGCAGCGCGGTCGTCAGCCCTGGGTCTTTTTCGATGATGCGCGTTACGGTGGTGATGTCTGCATCGTCATCGCTCAAAGTTCGAATGAGCGCATGGGCCACCTCAGGCATGACAGGGAGTTTGACCGACGATAAAAGGGTTGCGATGTCTGACATGTTCGTTCAATGATACCCTTCACTTCGCTTGAAACTTTGGATTTTTGAGACCCGATGAAGCACGCAAAACACGCCACCGTTGGTACTTCTGCCGGACCCGCATGGGCACTTGGCATGCGCAGCCTGACCCATTACCTGTCGCAGGACTGTCTGGGTGGCCCCAGACCCTGGAGGGCGGCTTGGGTGATCAATTTCCAGAAGGCTGGGACATTCTTCTTCATGGCTTTGCTGATGTGGATCTACCAGAACAATACGCCCGCAGCGTGGGTGTATCTGGCTCTGCATGGCAGCTATGGCCTGGTCTGGATTTTGAAGGATGTGGCCTTTCCTGACCCCAACTGGCAGAAAAAGGTCACTGTTCTGGGCGGCATTAACAGCTTTCTCTTTGTGCTGGGCTGGTATTGGGTCTTTGGCTGGTTGTTGATTTCCGGCACATCGCAGCCCGCTTACCCCTTGCCCGACTACGCCTGGTTTTGCCTGTGCATCACGTTGTGCCTGATGGGTTGCGTGTTGATGATTGCCGCCGATGCACAAAAATTCTTCACCCTGCGCGTGAAGCGGGGGCTGATCACCGATGGCATGCACCGCTATATACGCCACCCCAATTACCTGGGCGAGATGATGATTTACGGCAGTCTGGCGATGTTGGTTTGGCATTGGCTGCCGGTGGTGGTGCTGGCTTGGGTCTGGTTGGGCGTTTTTGCGGTCAATATGGTGCTCAAGGAAGCCAGCATGGCGCGCTACCCGGAGTGGGCGGCCTACAAGAAGCGCACGTGGTGGTTGATTCCCTTCGTGCTGTGATGAAAACCGAAACACCATCCCCATCTGGGGGCATTGACCCAAAAGGATTGACGATGACCACCACCCTGAAAATTGACTTTGTCTCCGATGTGTCGTGCCCCTGGTGCGCCGTCGGCCTGGCGTCTCTGCAAACGGCCCTGGACCGTGTCGGCCCTGCGGTGACAGCAGACATTACGTTTCAGCCTTTTGAACTCAACCCCCAGATGGCGGCTGAAGGAGAGGACACGACCGAGCACCTGGCGCGCAAGTACGGGTCAACGCCGGAGCAGGCAGCGGCCATTCGTGAAACGATCCGCTCTCGTGGGG
>CAJAVE010000032.1 GCA_903945325.1 uncultured beta proteobacterium
CTGCAAGATATTCTGGCAGAGCAAGCACGTCCGGCTCCAGCACTGGAATGCTCGCACGCTTGCCACTCCCGGCAATGACCTGCAACCAATTCCTGCTGCCACCCACAGCCTGCTCGGTCGCGGTTGTCAACCGCAGAGCGGCAGAGCCACCAGCCGCCCTGAACATGATGCCAATCGTCTTTTGAACATCCTTTAATTGCACAGCCGCTTGCGGATTGTTCCGCTGGGAGAGTCTCGTGACTGCTTGGTGCCACCACAGGCCGACCGTCTCTTCCATCAGCGGTGCTTCGACAGTTCTCTGCTGCGCTGGCGCAGCGTTTCGCGCAGGGCGTCCTCGCCCACTTGCCAGTTCAGCGTTGGGTCTCTGGATTGGGCTTGTTGTGAGGTCTCACAGGCCGTCAGGCATTGACCGCATTGCACACAGGAAAACATCATGCGCTTGATGTTGCGGGGGTTGAGGCGCATATGGCAGGCGTTGTCACAGGCCGAGCCACGGGGCATATCACAGGTTTTACAGTCGCGGGCGCGATCCCGTTCAAACGCAACGACCATGCCGCGGGGATTGGCCATCCAGGCCAGACTTTGAAATAGTCCCACAGCACACCCAAACCGGCAAAACAAATGGCGTGCAAAAGCAAATTCAAGCGTGAATACCAGGCTGCCGATTCCAATAAAGCGGGCTTGGTTGGGGGTGAGCGTGTTCGTCAGTAGCCCGCCCCATATCACCGCGGGCGGCAACAAATAGGTCAACAGGGTAATGGCCCACAGGAAACCCATGGTCATGCAACTGATTGCGAACAAGGGCCACCAACGCGAATCAGGGCCACTCCCCGGCCTTGGCGTAACACTCTTGTCCCACACGCTCAACTTGCCACACGCCCGGTGCAACAGGTTGTTAAGCGTCTCTACCGCTGAAAAATGGGGACAAAGCCAGCCGCAATAGAGTCGCCCATAGCGATAAGCCACTCCAAGGAACACGGTCACCACGACGAGCGCTGGGAGGAATGCCCGCAACATGATGCTGATACCCGCCTGGGTGGCGGATATTTCGCCAGCAATCAATGCATCTATACCCAAGGTCCAACGCAACCCAAAAAACCAAAGCTGCGTTTCGTACAGGTCGAATCGGAGCAGGTTAAGAGCTGGAGCCAGCAAAAATAGGATAAAAAATCCCGCTTGCGTGCCATTGCGCAGCTTTTGCAGCTTGGCAAGTTTGTTGACGGCCGGTTCCTGGGTCGCCAAGGCTACCGACAGGTCAGGAGGCATCGCCAACCAGGGCGCGCACCACTTCACCCAAGGCCTGTGCAGTGACGATGTCGTCCGTGAGAGCATCAATGATGGCCGCATGGCAGGCCACCTGGATAGAAATGCCTGAAGCGATCAGGCGCCCAGCGGACACGAGAAGTCGGGTGCTCACCGTTTCCTCCAGATCATGTTCGGTCAGGCTGCGCAGTGACTTGGCCAGTCGCACCAATTGCTCAGCGTGGTGCGGCGATACGCCTGATTCGGCTTGTACGATGGTGAACTCTACTTCGGGCGTCGGGTAGCCCATGCTCAGCGCCACAAAACGCTGGCGGGTACTGGGTTTCAGGCCCTTGAGCAAATTTTGGTAACCGGGGTTGTATGAAATCACGAGCATGAACTCGGGTGGCGCAACAAGCTCTTCGCCGGTGCGCTCAATCGGCAGGACACGGCGGTCATCGGCCAATGGATGCAACACAACGGTCGTGTCTTTTCGCGCTTCCACCACTTCATCAAGGTAGCAAATGGCGCCGGTGCGCACGGCGCGCGCCAGGGGGCCATCCGACCATACCGTGTTGCCATTGCCAATGAGAAAACGTCCGACGAGATCGGACGCACTCAAATCATCATGGCATGAAACAGTAACCAGCGGGCGCCCGAGTTGGGCCGCCATATGCTCGACAAACCGCGTCTTGCCGCAGCCCGTGGGCCCCTTGATCAAGAGTGGCAGCTGCTTCCTCCATGCGTGCTCAAAGAGGTCGCATTCGCCTGCCTGTTTTGCATAAAAGGGCACAGTTGCCACTGAAGGGGACTTCGTTTGGTCGGTCAGATGGGTGACGCAACAAGTGCGTCTTCATTTTTTCCGGCAGCCGCAAAGAAGCTGTACAGGTAGGTCAACAAGCCCAAAAGGAACATGACACCGCCACCGATACGAACCCAGTAGAAGAACGCCAACTGATCTTGCGTAGCCATGAAGGACATCGCGTTGCTGGTCGGTATGCGCTGCAACCACACTTGCAAAATACCGGCGCCTGAGAGTGCCAGCACCATGACGGCCATGCCGATGGTCATGATCCAGAAGCTCCACATTTCATAGCTTTGTGCACGGCGACTGTTCGCCTCACGCCCACGCAGCAGCGGCATGGAATAGCTGATCATCGCCAACACCACCATCACATAGGCACCGTAGAAAGCGAGGTGCCCGTGGGCGGCAGTGACTTGCGTACCATGGGTGTAGAAGTTGATGGAACTCAATGTATGGAAGAAGCCCCAGAGGCCTGCGCCCAGGAATCCCACGACCGAGCAACCCACAGCCCACAACAATGCCGCTTGATTCGGATGGTTGCGGCGACGACGCTGCACCATATTGAAGGCAAACACCGTCATCATGAAGAAGGGAATAGGTTCCATGGCAGAGAAGATGCTGCCAATCCACAACCAGTAACCGGGCATGCCGATGAAGAAGAAATGGTGACCCGTTCCCAGGATGCCGGTAATCAAAGCCATCGCAATGATGACGTACAACCACTTGTCAATCACTTCACGGTCGACGCCGGTTGTTTTGATCAGGACGAAGGCCAGCAGTGCGCCCAGAATCAGTTCCCATGTACCTTCGACCCAAAGGTGAACCACAAACCACCAGTACATCTTGTCCCGCACCAGATTGTCAGGATTAACGAAACTGAACAGGAACATCAGCGCCAAGCCCCACAAACCCATGAGCAACACCAGCGCAATGCTGGTTTTGCGCCCTTTCAGAACTGTCATGCTGATGTTGAACAGAAAGCCCAGCGCAACAACGACAATTCCTACCTTCGTGGGCAATGGTTGTTCCAGGAATTCTCGACCCATCGTGGCGAGCAATTCATTGCCCGTCAATTCCGCAAGCTTTGCATAGGGAACCGCCAGGTAGCCAACGATCGTCAGCGCACCTGCCACCAGAAATACCCAAAAAAGCACCATGGCCAATTTGGGGCTATACAACTCGGTCTCGGTCTCTTCGGGGACCAGGTAATAAGCCGAGCCCATGAAACCAAAGAGCAGCCAGACAATCAGCAAGTTGGTATGAACCATGCGTGCTTGGTTGAAAGGGATATAGGGAAACGCCAGGTCGCCGATGACGTATTGCAGCCCCAGCGTGATGCCAAACAGGATTTGGGCAGTAAAGAGAGCCAGGGCGGCGACGAAGTAGTACGTCGCAACCCCCTGTGACTTGTATTTGAGTGTTGTCGCTTGCATTTGAGTTTCCTTTTTCGTTCAGACGTGCTTCAACGATTAGCCTTCGATATTGGGTGGCCAGTTTTCGGTGTTGATCTCACCGGTCCACTTCAGGAATTCCACCATGTCGTTCAATTGCGCTTCGCTGAAGTTGAACTGGGGCATCTGGCGACGTCCAGGGGTGTGCGTGGGCTGCGATGCGATCCACGCCTTGATGAAGTCGGGGCCTCGGCGCTTGTAAACATTGCCCAGTTCCGGTGCGAAGTAAGCACCCTCGCCCAGCAAAGTGTGGCACCCAATGCAATTGCGGGTTTCCCAAAGCTTCTTGCCTTTAATCACCGACTCGGTGAGGTTTTGCGCATTCGAACGCTGGGGAATCTTTCGCTCACTGTCGAAGATAAGGCCCACGAACACCAATATGAAGAATACAGATCCTCCATAAAACATGTTCCGGGCCATCTGCTTGGTGAACCCACTGGATTTAGCCTGATTCATTGTCCTTGACTCCTGAAAAGTGTTGGACGTAGAGTAGCTAGCAGGGTTCGGGCTGTCCTTAATCCTGTTCAAGAATATGGCCGTAAAGGGCCATAACTGTCACTCCCACTCGATCGTGGCAGGGGGTTTGCTGGAAACGTCATACGTGACGCGATTGATGCCCCGCACTTCATTGATGATGCGACTTGAAACCTTTTTAAGCAGCGCATAGGGCAGCTCTGCCCAATCTGCTGTCATAAAGTCGCTGGTTTGCACCGCGCGCAGGGCCACAACGTAGTCGTAAGTGCGCCCATCGCCCATCACACCAACGCTTTTGACCGGCAGAAAGACAGTGAAGGCCTGGCTGGTGAGGTCGTACCAGGTCTTGCCAGACGCCTCATCTGCAAAGTTACGCAACTCCTCGATGAAGATGGCGTCCGCACGGCGCAGCAAGTCGGCGTATTCCTTTTTAACTTCACCCAGAATGCGCACACCCAGGCCAGGTCCGGGGAACGGATGGCGGTACACCATGTCATGTGGCAAACCCAGTGCAACACCCAGCTCACGAACTTCATCTTTGAATAGTTCACGCAGAGGTTCCAGGAGTTTGAGCCCCAACTGCTCCGGCAGGCCACCCACATTGTGGTGGCTTTTGATCGTGACGGCTTTCTTGTTGCCCGCACCACCCGATTCGATCACGTCCGGGTAAATGGTGCCTTGCGCCAGAAACGTCGCGCCTTTTACTTTTCTCTCACCCGTTGCTATATTATTAGTAGCGTCTTTCGCAACCAGCGTAAGGGCTGCAGCCTTAAACACCTCAACAAACTCACGACCAATGATCTTGCGCTTGGCTTCCGGGTCGCTGACACCCGCCAGATGGCCCAGAAACTGCTCACTGGCATCAACACGCATCACTTTCGCGTGCAACTTGCCAACAAACATGTCCATCACCAAATCACCCTCATTCAGGCGCAGCAAGCCATGGTCTACGAACACGCAGGTGAGTTGGTCGCCAATGGCACGGTGAATCAGCGCAGCTGCGACCGATGAATCAACGCCACCAGAGAGTCCCAGAATGACTTCCTCGTTTCCCACTTGGGCGCGGATGCGCTCCACCGCCTCGGCGATGTAATCGCCCATGATCCAGTCGGCACGGGTACCACATATGTCCAGTACAAATCGATTCAGGATGGCCTGGCCTTGCTTGGTGTGCGTGACTTCAGGGTGAAACTGAACCGCATAGAACTTTCGCGACTCGTCTGCCATACCGGCTATCGGACAGGATTCGTTGGAGGCCATGACGGAGAACCCTGGTGGCAGCTCGGTAACTTTGTCACCGTGGCTCATCCAGACATCCAGCATGCCATGCCCCTCTGGCGTGGTGCTGTCCTGGATACTGTCAAAGAGCCGTGTATGACCGCGCGCCCGGATTTGAGCCGAGCCAAACTCACGTGTATGCCCCGCTTCGACTTTGCCGCCAAGCTGCTGGGCCATGGCTTGCATGCCGTAGCAAATACCCAGTACGGGTACGCCCAACTCAAACACCACCTGCGGCGCCTTGTCAGTGGTTTCCTCATAAATGCTGGCATGGCTGCCGGAGAGAATGACACCCTTGAGTTGGCCATTTTTGGCGTATTCACGAATCCAGGATTCACTCACATCGCAAGGGTGAACCTCACAAAATACATGTGCTTCACGCACACGCCGGGCGATGAGTTGGGTGACTTGTGAGCCGAAGTCGAGAATCAGGATGCGTTCGTGTGTCATGGGTATCAAACTGAAGAAATGCAAGCCGCAAGCGCGCGCTGACGTTGAAAATGCCGGACCGCCAGGCCCAGTGCAGCCAATTGAATCAAACCGCCCACAAAAAATGGCAGCCCCAATCGCAGGGCACCCGGTGGAGCGTCTGAAACCAATGTCAGCATCCCGGCTCCCGCCACAGGTGCCAGAACTGCCATCAAGCTGTTGATCGAAGAAACGGCGCCCAAGGTGCGGCCTTGTATCTTCTCTCCTGCTGCACCGGAGACGATGCTTTGCAAGGTAGAGCCTGTTGCGGCAGATGGCATATTCAACACAATGATCAGAAATAGCATCCAGGGTTCACTTGCCAACCCGTAGGCGAAATAGGCCAGGGATGCGCTGCACAAACCGACAGTGGCGAGTTGTTGGGGAGTGATACGCCGCAAGATATGCTTGAGCAATACGCCCTGCATGACCACGCTGACAACTCCCACCACCATCAGCGACCAGCCAGTTTCGCGCGGGCCCCAGCCGAACTTGAATGTGGTGTAAAGCACCCAGGTCGAGTGCAACATGAACTGCGCTAACGTGCTGAGCGCTATGACCGCGACCAATGGAGCAACGCCACCCAAATCGAACAATCCGCGCAGTGCCGACACAGGATTGGCCTTGCGCCAGGCAAATGGTGCGCGACCATCCGCTGGAAGACTTTCCGGCAAAACAAAGTAGCCGTAAATCCAGTTGATGACTGCGAGGGACCCTGATGCGACAAACGGCAACCGCAGGTCCAGGTCGCCCAAAATGCCGCCCAGCGCAGGTCCCAAAATGAAACCGAGACCCATCATGGCACCCAGAAGCCCAAAACGGCGCGCGCGGTCGGCTGGTGGCGTGATGTCTGCCACATACGCATTGGCCACAGCGATGTTGGCTTGCATGCCACCGCCGATCAGTCGCACAAATACAAGCATCCACAGACTGGTGGCAGCCGCAGTCATGAAAAAGTTGAATGCAAGGCCGGAAAAACCGACTAACAGAACCGGTCGCCGCCCGAATCGGTCAGACAGGGCGCCAAGAATGGGCGAACCAAAGAAGTTAGCAATGCCAAATGCAAACGAAACCGCTCCAAACCAGAAGGCTTGGTCCGCCTGGGATTGTGTGAATTGACCGACCAGATGCGGCAACACCGGAATCATCAGACCAATTGACATCATGTCAATCAGTACCGCGATCATGATGAAGCGCATTGCAGCCGGTCGGCCGCCCCGTGCCAAGCCGGGTGGATCAGTCAGCACGGTAGTTCGGCGCTTCTTTGGTAATCTGCACGTCGTGGACGTGACTTTCGCGAATGCCAGCCGTAGTAATTTCCACAAACTCGGCCCGTTCCTGCATTTCCTCAATAGTGGGGCAACCGCAATATCCCATGCTGGCACGAACACCCCCAGCCATTTGGTACACGATGGAAACCATGGAGCCTTTGTAGGGAACGCGACCCTCAATCCCCTCAGGCACCAACTTGTCTGCGTTGGGGTTGCCGGTGCTGGACTCCTGGAAATAGCGGTCAGCGCTGCCCTGCTGCATGGCACCAATAGAGCCCATACCCCGGTAGCTCTTGTAGCTGCGTCCCTGGAACAGAATGACTTCGCCAGGTGCCTCTTCGGTGCCGGCAAACATGCCGCCCATCATCACCGTGCTGGCACCTGCCGCCAAAGCCTTGGCAATGTCGCCGCTGTAGCGGATGCCACCGTCAGCGATCAGCGGAATACCAGACCCTTTCAGGGCAGAGGCCACACTGTCGATCGCCATGATCTGCGGCACGCCAACACCCGCAACAATGCGTGTGGTGCAAATTGAACCGGGGCCAATGCCAACCTTGACTGCATCGGCACCCGCTTCCGCCAAAGCCAGCGCTGCAGCACCGGTGGCGATGTTGCCGCCAATCACGTCAATGTGCGGGTAGTTCTTTTTGACCCAACGCACGCGCTCAATCACGCCATGGCTATGACCGTGCGCCGTATCCACCACGATGGCATCAACCCCTGCGCGAACGAGTGCTTCAACGCGCTCCTCGGTACCCTCGCCTACGCCAACGGCAGCACCGACACGCAACTTGCCCTGGGCGTCACGTGCGGCGTTTGGAAAGCTGGTTTGCTTGGTGATGTCCTTGACCGTGATGAGACCCTTCAGCTCAAAGGAATCGTTGATCACCAGCAAGCGCTCAATCTTGTATTGGTTAAGCAACACCTTGGCCTGGCTGATAGTGGTCCCGTCGGGCACCGTGACCAGCTTTTCCTTTGGGGTCATGATCTGGCTGACGGGCAGGTCATACCGGGTCTCAAACCGGAGATCCCGGCCCGTCACGATGCCCACCACCTTGCCGCCATCACAAACCGGAAATCCAGAGACGCCGAGTTGTTCCGATAGATTCATGACCTGACGAACCGTGTGGCTCGGGGTAATGACCACAGGATCGCGCAAAACGCCGGATTCATACCGTTTCACTTTTGCCACCTGGGCGGCCTGTTCAGCCGCTGTCAGGTTTTTATGAACGATTCCAATGCCACCTTCTTGGGCTATCGCGATAGCCAGGCGTGCCTCTGTCACAGTATCCATGGCCGCAGATACCAGGGGCAGGTTGAGCGAAATGTTGCGGGAGAACTGGGTGGCGAGGGATGTGTCCTTTGGAAGGACCTGGGAGTACGCTGGAACCAACAACACATCGTCGAAGGTCAGCGCTTTGCCGAGGAGGCGCATTTCAAAGCTCCAAATGACCAAATTGTATCCGTGGCGTAGGTGTGCCCAATCGGAGCGTGAGTATTGCCTCCATCAGGAACACCAAGATTGGTGCCAATTTCTTCATATTTCTCGCCTTGGACGCTACACTTTAAGCATGAAAATGATTCAAACACTCCTGATGGTTGCACTAACCGGGCTTTGCCTCTCCGCGTCTGCACAGTGGCAATGGATCAACAAAGACGGACACAAGGTCTTCAGCGACCGTGCGCCGCCAGCGGACATTTTGGATAAAAACATTGTGAAACGCCCGGGCGGGCGGCCCCCCTCCGTGGCACCTCCCTCGGACATCGTAGACGACTCTGCACTGCCACCCATAACACCATCTCCAGCCGTAAGCAAAACAACGGGGCCGGAAAAGGATCTGGAGACCAAGAAGAAGAAGGCTGAACAGGCCGAGGTGGCCAAGCGCAAAGCCGAAGAGGAGCAGGTGACGAAGGCCAGAATCGAAAACTGCGTTCGCGCCAAGCAAGCTAAAGCAACCTACGAATCGGGCGTTCCGGTTGCGCGCACCAATGCGTCAGGCCAACGCGAAGTCATGGATGAGGCTGCACGTGCGGGCGAGCTCAGGCGTATTCTGGGAATCATGGAAAGCGATTGCAAATAGTCCCCTGCGTTTTGGCACATCAATAGCCCGCTTTGGCTCCGGTGCGGCGTCGTGCAAAAAGACCCGCAGCTTTCTTCGATCCTTGCTTGGCAAATCTTTCACGCCGCGCCACTTTGGGGTCTACGGTTAGCGGACGATATATTTCCAATCTGTCCTGGTCTTGCAAAACGTGCGAAGAACCTACTTTTTTGCCCCAAATTCCGAATCCATCGGCATTCAGGCCACGCGGCATCGGCTGCGCAAGCAATTCGGGGGACTTTAAGGCCTGGGCGATCGTGGTTCCGACCTCCAATGTGACCTGCAATTCGACGACTTCACGTGGATGGGGTGAAAAAACGAACAATACAGAAAGGGTCATCTCAGTCTCCGTAGACCTGTTGAGCCCGCTTCACAAATGCGTCCACCATGCTGCTCGCAATTTTGTCGAACACGGGGCTTACCACAGCACTCAGCGCCGACCGGTCGAACCCATAGTTGAGCGTCAACTCGACTTTGCACGCTCGCTGGGACCCGTCGCCAAGGGGCGTGAAATTCCACTGACCTTCAAGTTCCGAAAAAGGACCGTTCAGCAACTGCATGTGAACCTGGCGGTCCAGTGTGTGGACATTTCGGGTACTGAAAGTCTGTCGCACGCCGCCAAATGCAATGCCCATTTCTGCGGTCATGCCGTCATCGTGTTCCTGGACCACGCGGGCATGCTCGCACCAGGGCAAAAACTGCGAATATTGATCAACATCGGTCACCAGCACGTACATCTCCCGAGGGCTGTACCAGATCAAAACGGACTTGTGTACGGTTTTCATAGAATGGAGGTCTGCGCGGGATTGTAGACAAGCCCACAAGCACCTCTATTGTTCCCGTCTGTCATCCCCATTTGAGTCCCATGGCCAAGAAACCTGCAACCAACACCCGCATCGCCGATAACAAGAAAGCGGCGTACAACTATTTCTTTGAAGAGCGTTTTGAGGCGGGTCTGGTGCTGGAAGGCTGGGAGGTGAAATCGCTGCGCGAGGGCAAGGTCCAGTTAACCGATGGCTATGTGGTGATCCGGGGCGGTGAGTTGTTCATCATTGGTTTGCAGATCAACCCGCTGCACACGGCGTCCACCCACGTGAACCCCGACAACGTGCGGACCAAAAAGCTGTTGATGCACAAGGAGCAGATTCAGCGGCTCATCGCAAAGGTCGAGCAAAAAGGCTACACCCTGGTACCCATCAATCTTCATTGGAAAGACGGCAAAGTGAAGTGTGAGATCGCACTGGCCAAGGGCAAGGCAGAACACGACAAACGCGACACCATCAAGGACCGTGAAGGCAAGCGGGAAGTCGAGCGAGCGATGAAAAGCAAAACCCGCTAAAGGCTAGAGGCTGGGCGCCATAGCGTTTTGCGCAGGTCAAGGAGGAGCCCGCGCAGCGGGCGGGGGACACGGAGCAAAACGCTATGGC
>CAJAVE010000033.1 GCA_903945325.1 uncultured beta proteobacterium
ATGGCCGCCACCGCCGGTTTGATGCCGTACAACACGCCCGCCACCCAGGGCACGTCGCCAAAGGCCACATAGACCCAGCTCAGACCCATCAGGATGAACAGCGAGGGCAGCACGAACAGCGTGCCGGCCACCACACCACCCCAGGTCCGGTGCATCAGCCAGCCGATGTAGGTGGCGAGTTGCTGCGCCTCGGGGCCGGGCAACAGCATGCAGTAGTTCAGCGCGTGCAAGAAGCGCGATTCCGAGATCCAGCGTTTCTCCTCCACCAGCTCGCGGTGCATGATGGCAATCTGGCCGGCCGGGCCACCAAAGCTGATGAAGCCCAACTTGAGCCAGAAGCGAAAGGCCTCGGCAAAGGAGACGCTGCGTGGGGCGTTGGGTGGCATTGCGCTCATGCTGGAGCTCCCGACACCATCGTTTCAGGTTTCCAGTTGTGCGGCTCGTCCTGCGCGGCAACGCGGTCGCGACACCAGGCGTAGAGCGCGTCATACAGCGGCATGGCGGCTTCCAGCATGGCGTGGTCGTCGGTTGCATGGAGCCGCGACAGGCCCAGTGACAGGGCCAGCAATCCCGCCGACTGGGGCGCCAGATCAAGACGATCGGTATCGGCACCGCGCACGATGGTGGCCAGCAAGTCCAGCGCCGCGTCATGCAGGTCAAAGCCCAGCACCAGAGCGTCAAAGCTGCACAACTCCCCTACGTGGGACACGGGCGCGCCGGGAATGTCATAAGCCACTGCGCCCAGCGCATGGGCCTGCGCCAGCACCTGACTGGTCGGCACATAGAAGAACTCGGCACGGGTATCAATGAAGCGGCGGATCAGCCAGGGGCAGGCGATGCGGTCGATCTTGGGCCGCTCACGCGTGATCCAGCGCGAAGGCTGATTGCCGGTCACGCCCCAGTCGGTTCGCTTGGAAAAGCTCAGCGGTGGTCGGGCCCGCCATTGTGCGATGGCCTGCGGGTCATCCTCGCCTGGCTGCCCGCCTTCGATGCCACCTGCTACCCGGTGGGCATTCCAGCCGGCCGCCTGCAATGCGGTGACGGCCTCCTCGCTGACGTTGTGGCCGTACACGCAATAGACAAAGACCTCGCGCGGCGCCTGGGAGGTCGCCAAAGCGGCCACGTCCTCGGGGGCGCAGCGCTGGGCGCAGGCCAGCAGGCGCAGGCTTTCGTCAAAGCGAGGCTGGCGGCGCACGTCGAGCACCAGAGGGGTGTCGGTACGACCGAGCCGGACGTTAAATATCTGGGGGGAAACGGTAAGAATAGAAGGATTGAGGGTGTCCACGGATTACTCCTGTTGCGTTACCAGCAATTGGATGGGACACCATCTTGGGGCCTGACTGGCCCGACACCGGGGAGCTGACACCCCGACGGTCGAAATGTAGCATGGATGGTGACGGTTTGATTCGCAATTCTGGTCAAAAGCGTTTGCCTGAACCAAGGGCATTTGAGGCAGAATGTCCGACTGGCCCTGGTTGGCGGGTGTGCAAGTCTGTCCGTTATTGCCAGGGTCCCACATGAAAAATGAATGCAATGAACACACACAATTTTCGCCACCTGACTGCCACATTGGCACTGGCATTGCTGCTGGTGGCTTGTGAGTCAAACACCACCCAACCCGTCAATGCCGGTCCGCCCAAGGCAGAGTTGCAGTTTGTGGATTTACAAGGGTTTGACCGGGACTTGGCGACTTCACTGGCGACGCCTTTGCCCAAGGTCCATGTGGCCTTTTATGACCGGATCGTCCCCAGCGCCTTGCCTGAACGCTTGCAGCACTGGATGCAGGCCGTGCAGGCAGGCGGTGGCAGTGTGAAAATCGTCCAACCTAAATCCGACGTCACGGCGAAAAATCCATTTTTATTGATTAGTGCCGTCAGCACGCTGTGGTCTGCTTCCAAAATGGTCAAAGACATTTCAACCCAGGCGCAGTTCAATGCGGCAAATGCCTTTGATGCCGAAATTATTCTCAAACGTGACGACCACGGCGAGGCGTTGGTGGATAAAGTGGTATTTACCCAACGGTCGAAATAGCCCGCGTGGGTCTGGCACGTTTTCCAGCGTTTTCCAAATTATTCAAACTGTACGGGGTGGGTCATGTTCCGAAAAATTCTCGCAGCTCTCATCGTTGCCTTGATTGGCGGGCAATCACCAGCCCAGATGCCTGCCAACCCGAGTTCTGAGCAAATGGCCGAACAGCTCAAAGGACCACGCACCCGCAGTCTGCGCAATCTCACTGTGCAAGCCACACCCCCCCCTGACGCGCCGGCCAGTGCCGCCCTGCCTGTGACGAACTCGAACACTGCCGTGGAACAGGAGTGGGTTCGCCCCTCTCTGTCCTTGCTGATCCAGTTTGACTTCAATTCCACCACCGTGCGGCCAGAGAGCCAGCAAGCGCTGGTCAATTTGTCCAAGGCTTTGCAATCCGCACAACTGTCGGACTCCCGATTCGCGATTGAGGGGCATACCGACGCCCAGGGACGCGCCGACTACAACCAGAAGCTCAGCCAGCAACGGGCGCAAGCGGTGGTTGCATTCCTTCAAAGCCGGGGTGTCCAGGAATCGCGTTTGCATGCGATTGGCAAAGGCGCATCGGAGTTGGCCAACAGCGCGCAACCCTTTGCTCCCGAAAACCGCCGGGTGCGCATCGTCAATCTGGACTAATTTTATGGAAAAACAGGCTCTAGCCCTTATAAACAGTGCGCGAGCAGCTATTTTTTCAATAGCATTTTTGGTAGCTGCCCTGTGTGTTGGCGGCTGGCAACCGGTCCGGGCGCAGAGTGGTCATGGCACGTCCAAAGCAGTGACACCCGGTGAACGCAATTTACAAGTACAGCCGGCCACCCCGGCCGTCGTCAACAACGCGCAACGCGTAGCCTTGGTGATTGGCAACTCGGCCTACCAGGATGCGCCGCTTGCCAACCCGGTCAATGACGCGCGTGCCATCGTGAAGGCGCTGCAGGAGTCGGGGTTTAGCGTCATCGTCCGGGAAAATGTCGACCAACGCGGCATGCTGGGGGCACTACGGGAGTTTGGTGACCGGCTGCGCAGCGGGGGCACCGGGCTGTTCTATTACGCGGGTCACGGCATGCAGATCAAGGGGCGCAACTACCTGATTCCGGTAGGCGCCGCTATTGCCCGTGAAGACGAGGTGGCCTACAGCGCAGTCGATGCGCAAGCGGTTCTTGACAAGATGGAGGCTGCTGGCAACGTGGCCAACATCATGATTCTGGATGCCTGCCGCAACAACCCTTTTAGCCGCAGCACACGGTCTGGTCAAACTGGGCTGGCGCAGATGGATGCGCCAGTCGGAACGCTGGTGGCCTATGCCACTTCGCCCGGCGCCGTAGCCAGCGATGGCGGTGGAGCCAACGGCCTGTACACGCAGCATTTGCTGACTGCCATCCGGCAACCCGGCAACAAGGTCGAGGATGTGTTCAAGCAAGTGCGTGCCAATGTGCGGCGGGACTCGCAAGGCAAGCAGGTGCCGTGGGAGTCGACTTCGCTGGAAGGAGATTTCTATTTCAAGGCGGCACCTGTCGCACTGGTGCTGGTGGCGCCGACACCGGTCGATTCCGCTGCGGCAAGGGAGGCCGCGCTGTGGGATGCTGTCAAGGGCAGCAACCTGCCCATTGAAATCCGCGTCTACCTCAACCGCTATCCGACCGGCAGGTTTGTCGAAAAGGCCAACGCGCGGCTGGCGCAGCTGCAGTCAATGCCGCTGGCACACACCCCTGTTACAGCCAGTGATACCCAAGGTGCCGCCACCTCCGACTACCAGACTGAAATAGACAAGCGAACCGAAGAAATATTGGCCCGCCTGGCCAGCAGTGGCCCAGGTCCGGGCCAGTTGGTCAAGCCAGCAAAGGCCACCCCAGCACGGCCCGCCGCCCAGAGCAACCACGCGGGCTTCACCGTGGGCGACCGTTGGCGCTACCAGGTGGTTGACAAATTCAAGGGCGAGGTTGTGCGTAACCGGGTGGAAAGCATTGATCAGTTGAGCCCGGACGGAACCCTGATTTTGAACAAGGGCCACATGCGCAAGGATGCATCGGGGAATTTGCGTTATTCGAAGGGATCCGACCGGGCGCGGACTTTCTCGGCCGCCTACATCAACATCCCGCCGGTGCTTCAAAAAGGCGCCAAGACAGATTTGAACTACGAAATCGACGTCCAATTCACCGAAGGCAAAACCGCAATCGAGGTCGGCAAAGGCAGCATGACCGTCAAGGGCCAGGAGAGTGTCAAAACCCCGGCTGGAGATTTCACTGCCTGGCGGGTCGAAATGGATATTTTGGGCTGGACGCGGGATACCGCGGGCAGCTACCGCTGGCTTTTCACCGGTTGGTACGTTCCCGAGTTGCGGAACTACGTCGCTTTTGATGACGAATCGCGCAACTCCAACGGCTCAATCAACCGCCGCGAACGCCATGAACTCACCAGCTTCTCGGTGCGCGGCGCTGAAAACCTGGCGTCGCGCTAAGCCGCAAATCGATGGACATCTGGCAACGCGTCACCAATCGCCTGGGTGCGCTGCCAGCCCGACGTGTCACCTGGGGCCTGGTGTTGACCTTCTCCGTCTGGGCACTGCTGGACATCTTTGTTTTCCAGCTCAGCCACGGCATCACCCAGTCCAGCTTCGATGCCATGGTGCGCGCCCGTGTCGTAGTCGCAAAGCCAGACCCGCGCATCATCATCGTCGACATTGATGAAGCATCTTTGGCACGCATGGGTAAAGAATTTGGCCGCTGGCCGTGGCCGCGCGATACCCTTGCCACCGTCCTCGAACACATTGAGCGCCAAACGCCCTTGGCGATTGCCTGGGATATTGTTTTTTCCGATGCCGATCGCCTGAGCCCTGGCGGTGATGCCGCCTTCAACGAAGCCGCAGCACGCAGCCGGCACAGTCACTTCCCGGTCGTGCGCTTGCCCCAGGCCAACGACGCCGCCAGCCAGCTCACTCGCGAGGCTTTGCCAGGCCTTTGGCTGGCCACCGAGCCAGGCGCTGTGGCTCCGTCAACCGGGGGCAAGGTCGCCACCGTGGCCTTGATCGCACCCGCACTCCCGGCGGTGGCCGGTAGCCGACTAGGCTACAACAATGGCTATGTCGACCCTGATGGGGTGCTGCGCCGCTACCGCTACCTGGACCCACTGGCAGACGGGCACGCCATCCAATCGCTGCCCCTGAGCGTGTTGAACGCTATCAATCCAGTAGCTTATCGCGCATATGCCATAAGGCCTGAAGCCGCGATGGAGCCAAAAAACGAGTTGATTGCCTGGCGCCACCGCGCGGATGCCTACCCGCGGGTCCCGTTTGCCGACGTGTTTGCGCAGGCCGAAGGTGGCAAGCCCTTGGCCCCGGTTCCTGCGTTTGCTGGCAAAGTGGTCATCATCGGCGCCACGGCGCCCAGCCTGCATGACATTCACCCGACCCCGTTATCGGCCATGCAGGCCGGGGTCGATTCGATGGCCACGGTGATTGACAATGCCTTGAATCAGCGTCACATCCGCGAGCTGCCACGCTGGCTCCAGGCGGCCCTGGCGATTGCCTTGTGCGTGGGGCTGGCTCTGTGGGTGCAGTTCAAAAGCGTGGCCTCGTTGGCGCCCGCCTTGCTGGCGCTGCCTGCGGCCCTGCTGGCGGTCAGCTATCTCAGCCTGAATGGCTTCTCCTGGTTTATCGATTTGCATTTGGCAGCCGGATTGGCGTTGCTGTTTTTGGCGGTGTTGCGCTTCTGGAGCACACTGCGCCGAGCCTACTGGTGTACGCCCTTGCTGCGTCCGCCGCAAGCATTGGCTATCTGGACGTGGGAGCGAAGCGATGCCTGGCTCGAGGCTCCGCTGGACCGCTTGATTGATGCGCTCGAACGGCACGCACCGGGCTGCCGCATCGTGATACAGGACACCAGCATCATTTGGCCTAATACCCTGCGCTGGCCTGAGCTGGCGTGCTGCATGGCCTTGGTGGGGCCGCATGATGCGCTGGTGGCGGCGCGCGCGCAGTTAGAGCCTGCGTTGAAGCGCCTGGCGCGCCGTAACAGCGAGATCCAATTGTTGGACTTGCCGACAAACCGGAAGAAATTGGCGAATGTTGTGGTCAGTTCATGGTCACGCCTGCAAAATAGAGACAACAACCCGGACTGAAAGGTGAGCAAGATGAAATTCAACATGAAAATCAAAGTGGGCTATTTGCTGCTGGGCATGCTGGCGGGCCTGGGTGTCCAATCAGTTGCGCGCGCGCAAGCTGCGACCAGCGCCCCATCTGGACAACATTTGACTGTTCTGCGGGCAACTGAGTTGCGCGCAGACAAGCTGGCGTCCGCAGCGGTGCTGACCCCGTTGGCTGCGGCAGCCGCGATACGGCTAATCGGTGTTGAAGGCGGCTGGGCGATGGTATCGGCCACTGCACCCACCGACAAGTCAGCCGCCGCTTTAACGGGCTGGGTCCGAGCCAGCACCGTGGACTGGCAGACTGGCGCCTCAATGGCGTCGGGCTTGGCCAGTGGACGTGAGGCCAGTGGCAACACGGCACTCACGCTGGGGGTTCGCAGTCTTGCGCCGCGCGTCAACCGCCATGCGCTGATCATTGGTATCAGCCGCTACGCCGATCCTGCTACGCCCCCACTTCCCGGTGCCCGCATTGACAAACAGTCCGCTACGCAAATGGCAGAGGCCATGCAGGTGCCAATGAGCAATATCCGCTACCTGCAGGACGAACAGGCCACCGGCAACAGCATCCGCCAGGCATTGCAGGAGTTGACCAACAAGGTGGAGGATGGCGACCGCGTATTCATCCACTACTCGGGCCATGGCACCCGCTACAACGATCCGGTCGCTGGTGGCTGCGTTGAAGCCCTGCTGACCTATGACGGCGGTCAGAGCGGCATGATCACCAACCGTGAAATGGCGGACATGCTCAAAACCATTACCAACAAGACCGACAAACTGTTTGTGATGTACGACGCGTGCCACTCGGGTGGCTTGTTGCGCAACGCGTCCAGCGTGCGCACACGCGGTTTTGGCAATGCCAACGATGAGGGTCTGTTGCGGCCCAAGTTCGCCAGCATTTCCGAAGAGTGCGGCCGCCCGGTCAACGTCAAGACCCGCAATCTGGTGGTAGAGGCGGTCGTCAAGGGCGCGCTGCCACAAGACATCATCCACGTCAGTGCCTCGCGTGACAACGAGATCAGCTTCGACGATGAGCTCAAGGGCGGCCTGGCCACCCAGTACATGCGGGACTGCATGCTGCGTGATGCCAAAGACCTGGACAACTCAGGTGCCATCACCATGGATGAGATCAAGCAATGCGCGCAGGAAAAGATCAACAAACGCATGGCC
Organism: uncultured beta proteobacterium; assembly: GCA_903945325.1. Taxonomy (GTDB): domain Bacteria; phylum Pseudomonadota; class Gammaproteobacteria; order Burkholderiales; family Burkholderiaceae_C; genus Allorhodoferax. The sequence continues at coordinate 7,333 of CAJAVE010000033.1, forward strand.
AATGATGTGAACTACAAGCCGCACAATCTGGTGCTCAGCGGCAACGCGGCTTTTGTACCCGCATGGTTCAGTGCGACCAGCGCGACCAGTGGGACGGTGGCAACGGGTGCAGCCGTTGCAACGCCGGCGCCAGCCCCCGCACCGGTAACCGTTGCGGCGCCCGTGACGGGTGCGCAAGCCTTGCGCCAAATGCTCGAGCAGGCCGATGCCAAACGCCGCGTGCAAGTGAGTGTGAGCAAAAGCAAACTCAAGATTGGCCAGGACAAGCTGGACTTTTCGGTCCGTTCCGAGCGTGCAGGTTTCGTCTATGTCGCGCTGGCCGGTTCCGACAACAAGTCGCTCTATTTGCTGTTTCCCAATGATAAGGACCAGGACAACAAAATTGAGGCCGGTCAGCAACTGTCGCTACCGCGCCCCAAATGGCAGGTCGGTGCTGAAGGCCCGCCCGGTGTAAACAATCTGCTGGTGATGGTGACGGATGCGCCGCGTGACCTCACGCCATTGACTGACAACAAGGCCGGGCCCTTTGTTGTATCCCTCAACGATGCGCAAGGGCGCTCCAAACTCGGCGCGCTCATGACGACGTCCAAAATGGCGAACGCTCAGACCTGTGCAACGGCAGGCAAACGCCAGAAAGATCCCCTGTGCTCGGACGCCTACGGTGCCACCATGGTGGCGATTGAGGAGACAAAATGAAACATCACATGCTTAAACAATTTGCTATAACTTTGATAGCTGGTAGCGCAATATCCGTATGTGCTCAAGGTCTAAATGGCTTAAATTCTTCGAACCCGGCGCAAGCCTGGCTGGTCACCGCCGAAGAGGCCATCCAGTTCAAGGGCGAAGAGGGTTTCGATGCGCAGCCGTCACTGCGTCCCAGGGCGGTGATTCCGTTGATCGACATCGTCAAACCCGAGCCAGCAGTCGACCTCAAGGTAAAAGCGCCGTTTGCCATAACCGTGCAATTCAAGGGGCAGCCTGATGCGCCCATCGATCCGGCGACCTTCAAGGTGATGTATGGCGCCTTGAAGCTCGACATCACCGGGCGCATTACCAAGTTTGTCAAAGTGAACAAAGAGGGGTTTTCGCTGGAGAACGCGCAGATACCCGTCGGCAGACACCGCCTGACCCTGCAGGTGCAGGACGAGAAGCAGCGCGTGGCGGAAAGGGAGTTGCGGTTTGAGGTGGAGTAGGGTCCATGGTTGACACAGGCGCTGCGTCTGAAGAGGCGCTTTGCGAACTCGGACGTACGTTTCATTACCCGGTTTGCCGACTCGACGATGGTTCGGCCCTCCTCCCGGCGTTTGATGTGCTCGGTCTGGCCGACTGCCGGCGAATGGCCGCCCTGGTCGTTGTGCGCGGCAGCCAACGCGTGCTTCTCTTTGCTGACCCGACCGCCGATTCGCTGCAGCGCTGGGCTGATGCCAAGGGTATCCCGATCGGCGCCCGCGAGCTGGTTCTGTCATCGGAACTCTTGAACCTTCTGGCGCGTCTGGAGGCTGCGGCATCGGCGTTGCCGGGGATACTGGACCACGCCTTTACCGAAGTGGCACGCAAGTCAGGTGTGGAAGAAATCTCGCTGGCCCGCATTGACGAAACCGCCAGTCCGGTGATCCGCCTCATTGACTCCACCCTGTTCGATGCCTTGGGTGCCGGCGCATCCGACATTCATCTGGAAGCGGCTGCCAGTGGCCTGGTGGTGAAGTACCGCATTGACGGCGTCATTACCGAGGTCGGCAGGGTGGCGGGGGCCGAGCTGAACGAAAAAGCCATTTCGCGCGTCAAGGTGATGGCCGAGTTGGACATCACCGAACGCCGCACCCCGCAGGACGGGCGTTTCAAGGCCCGCATTCGGGACCGTGACATTGATTTTCGGGTCTCCATCATGCCCAGCATTTATGGTGAAGATGCCGTCATCCGTATCCTGGACAAGGAACACCTGAGCGACCGACTGGCCGGCTTGACACTCGATCATCTGGGCTTTGATGCTGCCCCGATGGCCGTCATACGGCGCCTGGCCCGCGAGCCCCATGGCATGCTGCTGGTGACTGGCCCCACGGGCAGCGGCAAAACCACCACCTTGTATGCCGCCATCTCCGAGATCAACGACGGTGCCAGCAAGATCATCACCATCGAAGACCCGGTCGAGTACCAGGTGCCGGGAGTGCTGCAAATTCCGGTCAACGAGCGCAAGGGGCTGACGTTTGCGCGCGGACTTCGCTCGATCTTGCGGCATGACCCCGACAAAATCATGGTCGGTGAAATCCGCGACCCCGAGACGGCGCAGATTGCGGTGCAGGCGGCATTGACCGGGCATCTGGTTTTCTCCACCGTCCACGCCAACAACGTATTTGATGTTCTGGGGCGCTTTGAGCATATGGAGGTGGACCCGTACAGCATGGTCTCGGCCATGAACGGCATCGTGGCCCAGCGCCTGGTGCGTGTTTTCTGCTTGCATTGCGCTGGCAAGGGCTGCACCGAATGCCGCGGGACGGGGTACAAAGGTCGGCGGGCCATTGGTGAATGCCTGGTTCTGGATGACGAACTGCGCGAGATGATTGCAGCGCGCGCACCGATCCGCACCATCAAGGCAACAGCCCAGGCACGTGGCACCCGCTTGTTGCGGGAATCAGCTGAAGACATGGTGCGCCAGGGGCTGACCAGCCAGCTGGAGATTGACCGGATAACCTTCGCCCGCTAGAGATGCCCTTGAACCCGCAAACACGACAGACATTGGGCACGGGGGTGAAACGGGCACTGGCTCTGCTACGCCCCGCTTGCCACGTGCTGATGGCCCCGCATGCCGTTGTGCTCGACACCGGTTCGCAGGCAAGTCCACTGGTTCGGCAGTGCCACAACTTCGCTGGCACGCTTGAAGAGCAGTTTGGCGCAGCCGCTGTCAGTTTGTTGCAGTTGGTGGATGAATCGGGGTGTCGCGGCAGGCGTTTGCATCTGGTCGTCTCCGACTTCTGGGCGCGCCCGCTGGTGCTGCCGATGGCCGGTAATCTCCCCAGTGACGAAGACATTGATGCCGTGTTGCACAGCCAGTACCGGCGCACCTACGGTGATTGGATGGGCGCATGGCATTGGTGTTGGGACCGCCAGGGTGCCCGGTTGGTCGCCGTCGCCTGGCCTACCGTCGGTCTGGTGGCGTTGCAGGAGGGCCTGGCCCGGCACGGTGGCGTCCTGGCAACCGCAAAGCCCCTGGCCGTAGACGTTGCGAGCGCCCTGCCACCCGCAGGCGGGCCGGGTTGGGTGGCCATTGTGGAAAGTCAGTCGTTTACGCTGGTTCGCCAATTGGACGTCGGTTGGCAGACCTGGTGTGTCACCCCTGGCAGCGCTGACCTGGCACACAACCTGCCGCTGCAACTGGCCCGCGAATGCGCCCGCTTTGGCGATGGTTGCCGCAGCGTGACCCTCATCGATCTGTATGGCAGGGGCAGCATCAACAACGTCAAATTGGCGCTGGCGGATGCGGGCTGGTCCGTCACCCTTCGTGCATCGAATGAACCCGGCGCCAGTGTGGCACGCCGTCTGTTGCAAGCGATACCGTCAAGGTCCACCGCATGAAACACACACCGGACCTTGATTTTGCCCGTGACCGGGCTGCGTATCGGCGCTGGAGGATTGGGGTCATCGCCATGATTGGACTGGCATTTGGATTGCAGATGGGCGCGGCCGCGTACCGTTTTCAGTCGCTGGAAAGCACGCATGCAGCACTCGCGTCTCAGCACCGCACAATACTTGCCAACACGTCGCAACCCCTTACTAGCCCCGGTGCTACGCTATCTGCTGAGCAGTTGAAATCGGCCAAGGCCGCGCAGACCATGCTCGACAGCCTGGCGGTACCTTGGGAAGGTCTACTGGGCGCTATTGAGGCAGCCAGCACCCCGCGCGCTTTGGTGGAGGCCATTCAACCGCGCGCGGATGACGGCAGCGTGAACATCAGCGTCAGCAGTGCTGACTTTGAGGGCGTTGCCGAGTTCGTTCGGCGATTGACGCAACAGGAGCGGCTGTTTGGGGTGATGCTGGTATCAGAGACCCTGCCGGAAAACGGTGCTGGCCCATTGCGTGCCGTCATCACGGCAAACTGGCGCAACACTCCATGAACAAGCCCTTCCACGTCAACGCGCTTCCCTTCACGGCGCTGGTCGCCCTTGCCATCCTCTTCATGCTCGCCGCGCAGGCCGTGTTTGAGACCCGCCTGCTGGCACCGTTGGCCGACGATGTGGCCCAACTCACAGACGCTATCGGGCAGCAGCGTACCCGGTCCGCCGCCCATTTGCAGCAAAGGCCCACGGCGGTGGTGCAGCTTGAAGCCATTGCGTCCCGATTGCCAAAGCAGGACGCGACCCAGACCCGCATCGAGCAGCTGCACCAGATCGCAACCCGGCATGCCGTTGTAGTGCGAAAAGTCAGCTACAAGCGCGCTGACAAGGACCATGAGGAGGTTAGCGACAAGGCTCAATCCTCTACTGGCCATGCGGGCCGCCACGGAATCCAGGCCGACATTGCCGGCGCCTACCCTGACCTCAGGCAGTTCCTGCGGGCCATACTGGCGCAAGACGAAGCCTTGGCCATAGAGTCGCTTGAATTCAGCCGGCCACCGGACAGCAAGGGCGTGCGCGCCCAGGTCCGGATGACGCTGTACTTTCAGCGTGTGCCATCATGAGCCACCCCGCCATGTCGTTCCCCCTGTCTCCCATCCTGCGCCGACGCCTGCTGCTTGCAGCCGGATTGGCCTTCGCATTGTGGGCCAGCTGGCAAGTCAGCCAGGAAGAGGCGTCAGACGCAACGGTGGCGGCACGCACAGCCCCGGTCCAGCGGCGTGCGGCCAACCAAGCACCGGGCGTTGCAGGCGTTTTCACGCTGGATTGGCCTGCGCGCGTTGACGCGCATCAATCGGTCATTGATCTTTTTAGTCCGCCAGCACCGGTGCCACCTCCCAAAGCTGCCACCAATGTGGCGGCAGTCACCCCGGTATTGGCCTTGAAATATGTAGGCCGACTGGATGGGGCTGATCACAATCACGTCTTTCTTGCCGATGCCCAAGACCGCTTGATTACCGCCAAGGTGGGCGATGCCGTGACCGATGGCTGGCGGTTGACCACCGCCAATGCCAACCAGCTGGTATTGCGCCACACGGCAACCGGGCAAGAACAAACCATAGTGACGGGAGCAATTCAATGACACACCGCATCGTGCGTATCACGGCTGTTTGCCTGCTGGCCACGCTGCTGGCAGCGTGCGTAGCGCAAGACGCCTTTCTACGCGGTGAAGAGCAGTTGGCTGCCCGCCAGTGGGAGCCCGCGATCGAAAGCTTCAATCAGGCCAGCCGCGAAGACCCCACCAACGTGCAATACCGGGCTGGCGTGGCACGCGCCAGTGAGGGCGCGGTCAATGGTCTGCTACTGGAGGCCGCTGCCTTGCGCGACAAGCAGCCAGCGCAGGCCAGCGCTCTCTACCAGCGCATTTTGCTGATTGCACCCAGCAACAAGAGGGCCGCCGAGGGCCTGCAGTCCATCACCACGGATCAGCGCCACCTGCGGCTGTTTGAAGAGGCCGGCCGCGCCGCCAGTGCGGGGCGTGAGCAAGAGGCGCGCGCCAAGTTCAAAAGGTTGTTGGACGAAGCGCCCACCCACGCCGCCGCCCGCCAGGCGATGCAGGCCATGGACGCCAAGAGCAGCCGCTCGGAGACGCGCGCCGCGCTCGACCCCGCGCTGCGCAAGCCGGTGTCGCTGGTGTTTCGGGATGCGACGCTCAAAATGGTGTTTGATGCCCTGGCCAGCAGCACCGGCATTAACTTTGTTTTTGACCGCGATCTCAAGCAGGACGCCCGCATCAGCGTCTTTCTGCGCAACGTGGCGTTTGACGAGGCGCTGGACCAAATCGCCAGCTCCAACGGTCTGGCCCGCCGCGTGGTCAACGCCAACACCTTGCTGATTTACCCCGCGCTGCCCAACAAGTTAAAAGAGTACCAGGACCTGCAGGTGCGCAATTTCTTTGTAGCCAATGCAGACGTCAAACAAATCACGCTCCTGCTCAAGACGGTGCTCAAGGTCAAAGACATTTTTACCGACGAAAAACGCAACCTGATCGTCATTCGCGACACCCCGGAAATCGTCGCCCTGTCTGAAAAACTCATAGCCGCGCATGACCAGCCTGAGCCTGAAGTGATGCTGGAAGTGGAGATTTTGGAGTTCAACCACACCCGCGACAACAACCTGGGCGTCAAGTTCCCCGACCAGGTCAGCTTTGGCATTGCCAGCCCCATCACCCTGAATGCCCTGCGCGCGCTGGGCGACACGGGTGTCAATGTCAGCGGACTGGGCACAACCCTGGCCATCAACCTCAAGCGCCAGCTGGGCGATGTTCATTTGCTTGCCAACCCGCGCATTCGGGTGCGCAACCGTGAAAAGGCCAAGTTCCACATTGGCGACAAGGTGCCTGTGATTACGTCCACCACCTACCCGGGCTCGGTCAACAACGCCACCTCATCGTCAGTGAGCTATCTGGATGTGGGTATCAAGCTGGAGTTTGAACCGTCTATTCAGCTAGACGACGACGTGGTCATCAAAACCGTGCTCGAAGTCAGCTCCATCACCAACAAGGTGGAGAACACGGGAACCACCGCCTACCAGGTGGGCACCCGCAACGCCACCACCACCCTGACCCTGCGCGACGGAGAGACCCAGGTGCTGGCCGGGCTGCTGAGCACGGACGAGTCCGACACGGCGGACCGGCTGCCCGGGCTGGGTGACATACCGGTCCTGGGGCATTTGTTCAGCAACCGCGCCAGCAAGGGTGGGCGCAAAGAAATCTTGCTGTCGATTACGCCCCGCATCCTGCGCAACCTGCACCGACCGACCGACGACCTGCTGGAAATGAACTTTGGACCCGAGGCGGGCGTGCAAGGTAGTGGCGGTGGGGGTACGGGTGGTCAGGGGCTCGCGGTGTCAGCGCCGGTCCAGTCGCCAGTGCCGATGCCCGTGGCACCCCGCGTACCGCAGCCACCTGCAGCGGCACCTTCCATGCTCGTGCCTATGGTGCCGTTTGGTGCGGCAACGGCTCAGCCACAAACGCCAAATCCCGCAGCTGCGTCGCCGGTTGCGCCGGTTGCGCCGGTCGTGCCCGTCGCTCCCAGCGCTCAGTCGGTTGACTTTGATCTGCCACCTGGGGTGGGCAGCCCCCGCAAGTGAAAGCGGGTCCCGCAGTGGCTGCGACTTAACCCACGTTGTCTGCCAACTCAAAAATCGGCAGATACATCAGCATCACAATGCCGCCCACCAGGATGCCGATGACAACCATCATCAAAGGCTCCATTAGCCGAACTGCGCGATCCACGGAACGTTCCAGTTCCGTATCCAAAAAGTCGGCGGCACGCTCCAGCATGTCGCCCATTTGGCCGGAACGTTCACCAACTGCCAATAGCCGATCGCTGACGACGGTGGTGAACCCAGTCTGACGCAAGGCGATCGAAATGGGTAGCCCTTCGCTGACCAGGACGATGGCGCGCTGCATGCCCTGGCGTGACCGGCTGGGCGCCAGTGCAGCAATCATTTCCAGTGACCGCGTGGCCGATATGCCCCCGCGCAGCAGCATGCCCAATGAACGGTAGATGCGCACCAGTTCAAACTCGCGAATCCGTTTGCCAAGCCACGGGAGCTGCCACGCCGCATCCATGACCCAGCTGCGGGCAGCGGGGTGAACAAGCCCGCCTGTCAGGGTCGCAAGAGCCGCGACGGCAAACCCTGTGGCCACCAGGGGGTTGGCTGCAATGGCCAGTCCCAGTCGAATGACCAGTGCAGACAGGTAAGGCATGTCCTGCAAGCGGTCCACAAACACCACGCTGAAACGCGGCACCACGTAACCCAGCAGAAAAGCAATGACCAGGCCGCCGAGAGACAGCAACAAGGCGGGGTAGATCAACGCGCCGATCAGGCGGCTGCGCAAAACCTGAAACTGCGATTCGTAGGCTACGAATCGTTTCAGCGCCTCGGCGACGCCGCCGGTTTGTTCGCTGGCCTCGATGGCCGCCTGGAACAGGGGTGGAAAGGTGTCGGGGCTGGCCTGCAGGGCTTGGGAAAACGATGACCCCGCGCGCAGGTTGGATTGAAGTTGCGCCAATATGTGCCTATGGTCGGCGTCCTCCTCGTTGTCGAGCAGGGTATCCACCGCCTCCACCAACTGCAGGCCCGCTTCGAGCAGCGACAAAAGCTGTTGGCAAAAAACCAGAAGCGGAAACCGGGTGGAGCGGCGTTGTGTGGCACCGGCTGCCACGGCTTCGGCCGAGACCAGTGTCAGGCCCCGCTCTTCGATGATGGCGCGCAAGGCCTCGACGCTGGCTGCCAGGTGCTCGCTGTACGCGAAGCCATCACGCTTGCAGAACGTTCGGATCTTGTAGCGAACCAACCCGGTAGCGGACTCGGTCATTCCGCTACCCCATCATTTGGTGATGTCAGCGTCTTCACCTTCACCGCCGGGCGCACCATCTTTGCCATAGGACAGGATCTCAAAATCCCCATTGGCGCCGGGCGTGCGGTACATATAGGGGTTGCCCCAGGGGTCCATGGGGGGCATCTTCTTGAGATAGGGGCCTTGCCACCGTGCCTCGCTGGTCGGGCGCACAAAAAGTGCGTTCAGGCCTTGCTCGTTGCTGGGGAACTTGCCTGTGTCGATTCGGTACTGCTCTATGGACTTTTCAAACGCGTCCATCTGTGCACGTGCCACCTTGATTTCGGACTTGCCGATTTGCGCAAAGTAACGGGGACCAACGTAACCCACCAGCAGGCCGATGATGACCATGACCACCAGAAGCTCCAGCAGCGTGAAGCCCCGGTTGCCGTGACGCCGGCGACCTCTGTGTCGCCCGGTATCGTGAGGCGGGGTTGCTTGCATGGCGCTGGTCGACGTTTCGCTGTGAACACGCATAAAGGTCGTTCAGTTCACGGGGCTTTTTGCTTGCGCTGCGGGCGGGTTGGCTACTGCGCTGCGCTGTTGCCGGGCTTTGTTCTCCGCCTCACGCGCCTGTTGCATCATGTCATCCAGGGTCAGGGGGGTGGAAGGCTTTTTCAGCATGAAGTTGGGTACGGGCGGCGGGGCCAGCATTTCCTCGGTGACACCTTGTGGCAGCACGACTTTCGACACTGTGGGTTTGGCTGGGTTCTTGTCTGCGGCCACTTCCTGAGCAAACGAAAAGCTTGACGCGAGAGCCATGCTCGCAAAACAAAAGACTAACCGAAGAACGTGTTTCATTGCTCAAACATTGTAGTCATACAATCAGCCCCTTCAAACCACCCCCTTGATTTGCACGAGGCTTGGCCGGTGATAAAAAAGTCTCCCAATCGTCTATCTGGAACCGCAGGATTTACCCTGGTAGAGATGGTCGTGGTCGTCGCCATCGTCGGTATATTGGCCAGTGCGGCCGTTCCCCTGGTTCAGTTCAGCCAGCACCGCTTGAAAGAGCGTGAATTACGCCACGCCCTGCGCGAAATTCGCACTGCTATTGACGCGTACCACAAGGCGGTGGGCGAGGGGCGAATCGCGCGCAAAGCGGATGCAACCGGTTACCCCCCCACGTTAGACGTGCTGGCCGATGGAGTGGTCGATGCCAAGTTGCCGGATGCCAAAAAAATCTACTTTTTGCGTCGCATACCGCAAGACCCGTTTGCACCGGCAGGTAGGCCAAAAGGTGAAATGTGGGGCCTGCGCAGTTACGCTTCGCCGCCCGGTGAACCAAAGGCGGGTGATGACGTTTTTGACGTGTATTCCCTAGCCACCGGAACTGGCAGCAATGGAGCACCGTACCGTGTCTGGTAATACTTTACGAAGCTCTTTGCGAAGGGGTTTCACGCTCATCGAATTACTGGTGGTCATGGCGATCATCGCGAGCTTGCTCACCATTGCCGCACCCCGGTACCTGCGCAGTGTGGACGATGCCAGAGAGGCTGCACTCAAGTCCAATCTGGCCCAAATGCGGGAGGCCATCGACCACTTTCATGCCGACCGCGGCAGCTACCCACCGGCACTGGTGGACCTGGTCGAAAAGCGCTACCTGCGCGCTATTCCCGTGGACCCCATCACTGAAAGTGCGCAAAGCTGGCAAGTGTCACCGCCCCCGGGCAGCCAGGACAGCGGCACGGTCTACGATGTGCGCAGTGGCGCCCCGGGCAGCTCAAGGATGGGCGAGGCCTATGCGAACTGGTAGCCCTGCTCAGGCGGGCTTCACCTATATTGGATTGCTCATTGCGGTGGTGTTCTTTGGTTTGGGGTCCGTGGGTGCGGCGCGCCTACTGGCTTCTACCGAACGCGTGGAGCGCGAGGCGGAGTTGCTGTTCGTAGGGCACCAGTTCCGCCAGGCGATTCAAAGCTACCTGCAAGCCGGACCCAACGCCGGCAAATACCCGGCAACGCTGGATGACCTGCTGCTGGACCCGCGCTACCCCACACCACGCAGACACCTGCGGCGGGTGTTTGTAGACCCTATTACGGGTAGTACCGATTGGGGTCTGGTCTTGGCGCCGGAAGGCGGCATCATGGGCGTGCACAGCCTGTCGGAGCGTGAACCGCTGAAGCGTGCGAACTTCGAGCCTGAGGACAGCCTGTTTGCCTTGGCCGTTCAGTCACCTGCAGTTGCAGCCACAGCACCAGCCACAACGAAGACCGCCACCTTGACACCTTTTGCTGCTGCGTCTTCGTCCACGCAACCCAAACCCCTGGGTACGCAGCCCTACAGCTATCGAGACTGGAAGTTTGTGGTCCGACCCACAGTTGCAAAGTGATTGCACTATAGCTAAAATGAAATCATTGGAATCAATGTAACTTTTTAGAATCAATGTCATCGATTACTGTACGCAATTTGCCTGAAGAGACGCACCGCGCTTTGCGTGTGCGCGCAGCGATGGCTGGCCGAAGCACAGAGGCCGAAGTCCGAGCTATTCTTGAGAGCGTCGCACGACCAGAAGGCCGCATTAAGCTTGGGTCCTTGTTGGCTGAAATTGGCCAGCAGGCGGGGGGCTTTGATCTTGAGATTGAGCGCGACAAGTCACCCGCAGAACCGATAAGTTTTGAATGATTCTTCTTGATACCAACGTCGTGTCAGAGCCACTGAAACTCACCGGTGATGTGGGCGTAGTGAATTGGATAGATGCGCAAATCATCGAAACACTTTACCTGTCAACGATCAGCTTGGCCGAGTTGCGTTTTGGTATTGCAGCGCTGCCGTTGGGAAAACGACGAGACACGCTTCACACCAGTCTTGAGCAACGCATCTTGCCTTTGTTCGTTGGCCGAATCCTGCCTTTTGATACAGCCGCCTCAGAAGCCTACGCGGAGCTTCGCGCCCGCGCACGTGCCCAAGGAAAGGCTATCGCACCCGCAGATGGCTACATTGCCGCCACCGCCGCGACTCATGGTTTGATTGTCGCAACGCGAGATACCGGCCCTTTTGAAGCGGCTGGTTTGACGGTTATCAACCCTTGGAAACCCCAGCACTGACGGGTTCGACAAATTCCTCCGGTTTGGGTGTAGAGCCCAAAAAAATAGGGCGGATTCAAGTACGAAGTGCAACGCTTTGAAACCGGGTTGGGCCAAGAGTGAATAGGATGCACTTTTGTGACCGGCCAGTCCCAAACGTTGCACCATGACCTATACACACTTGACCCAAGAAGAACGATACCAAATCC
>CAJAVE010000034.1 GCA_903945325.1 uncultured beta proteobacterium
CATCCTGCTCGACCTGCACCACTTTATTGCCCCAGCGAAAGTCAATCAGCGGGTTGGCGGCGCAGGCCTCAAACAGGTATTCCTCCATGAACTGCTGCTGGATGTTGAGCATGGGGAAATAGCGGTCATCCGGATCGTGCGGTGCTTCCATGCGAAAGACACGCTGGCCGCGGTAATACGAATTGCCAAACCGCCAGGGCAAGCCGTTTTCGGTCATTCGGTCGGCCGTGCCCACCTGTTGCAGGATTTCCATGGAGCGGCGGGTGAACACGATGGCCCGGCTGCCCTGCGAAAACTGCAACTCTGAGGTCAGCACAACACTGGCCACCCCATGGCGTGCGAGCTCCAGCGCAGCGACCATGCCCGCCGGGCCGGAACCCGCAATCGCCACCTGATGTCGCTGCACCGTGCTGTGGCCAGAGGGTAACCAGGGGTCAAACACCTGATAGTTGTAATAAATCGAGGGGCGTGCCTGACTGGTTGGTTGGTGCATGGCGAATTAATATTAGTTGCGCTAGCAACTATATTACCCCCAATCAGACATTTTTTATATCAGTAGTTTCTCCCGATGCCCGTCAATACACGGCGAAATGTCGGCATCTGCACAGCCTTAGGTATATTCGCGCATTTCCACTTGATTGAGACTCCTCCTGTGTCGCAACGCCGTCAGCACTTCACGCCTCTGGACCAGACCACCACGCACCGCCTGCATACGCTGTCCAAAATCACCGACCGCATCAGTCAGGCCGCCTATCTGGAGAATGCCGGCATTCCCATGAGCGAAGGACGCTGTCTGGCGGCCATCGGTGCATTCAGTCCACTGTCGGTCAATGCGCTGGCAAGCCAATCCAACCTGAATAAAAGCCAGGCCAGCCGCGCTGTGCAAGCACTGGTGGAAAAGGGACTCGTTCTTAAAACCACAAGTCACAATGATGCCCGTGGCGTGGTGCTGACCCTCACAACAGAGGGACGCAGTACCTGGCGGCGAGTAATGTCCGTGGTGGAGAAACGCAATGGCGAAATCATTGGCTGCCTCAATGCTGCAGAAGCAAAGCAATTCCAAACCCTGCTGCAGCGTCTGGTCGACCATGCACGCCAATCTGCCGGCGATCTGGATGCGTCTGAAGAATAGCGCAAAGCCCCTCAAACGCCCAAATACGCCGACAGCGTCGCACTGCCCGCCACTTCATCCGCCGTGCCCTGCAGCACCACCTGCCCTTTTTGCAGCACCAACGCCTGGTCGGCATGGGCCAGTACGCGGCGGTAGTCGCGGTCCACGATCAGAGTGGCGATGCCACTCTTACGGATCTCGCCGATCACGCGCCAGATGTCGGCCACGATCAGCGGCGCCAGGCCTTCTGTGGCTTCATCCAACACGATCAGCTCGGGGTGCGTCATCAGCGCGCGGCCGATGGACAGCATCTGCTGCTCGCCGCCGGAGAGTTGCGCGCCCAGATTGGTCAAACGCTCTTTGAGGCGAGGAAAAGTTTCCATGACGCGCTCAAACGACCAATCGTTGCGGCCATCGACACCGCGGCGCGCCGCCATGACCAGGTTCTCGCGCACCGACAGGTTGGGGAATACGCCACGTCCTTCAGGCACATAGGCCACGCCAAGACGGGCGACCTCATGCGGCTTGAAGCGCGAGGCGTCCTTGCCAAACAGCGTGATGTGGCCGTCGCGCTGCGCTACATGGCCCAGCAACGTGCGGATCAGCGTGCTCTTGCCCATACCGTTGCGCCCCAGCAGGCCCACCGTCTGGCCGCGGGCAATCTGCAACTGGGCACCGTGCAGCACATGGCTGGAGCCATACCAGGCGTGGATGCCACGGGCATCGACGATCAATTCATGGTTCACGTCAATGCTCCCCCAGGTAGGCAATGCGCACTTCGGGGCTGTTGCGCACATAGTCGGGCGTGCCACTGGCAATGACTGCGCCGTTGACCATGACGGTAATGCAATCGGCAATGCGGAACACCGCGTCCATGTCGTGCTCGACCAGCAGGATGGCGTGACTGGATTTCAGCTCGGCCAGCAGGGCGAGCATGCGCTCGGTTTCCTCGGCGCCCATGCCGGCGAGCGGTTCGTCCAGCAACAGTACCTGGGGCTTGGTGGCCAGGCACATGGCAATTTCCAGTTGGCGCTTCTGGCCGTGCGAGAGCAGCCCGGCTTCGCGGTCCAACAACTCAATCAGCCCAGCACGCGCGGCCGCAGCGCGCGCAGCCGCCATGCTGGCCGTACATTGCTGCGCATCACTCCACCAGGTCCAGGGTTTTTGCACGTTGGCCTGCGCGGCCAGGCGGCAGTTTTCCAGCACCGTGAAGCTGGGGTAGATGGTGTTGCGCTGGTAGCTGCGCCCCAGCCCCGCGCGGGCGCGTCGGGGCTGCGTCCAGCCGGTGACGTCCTGGCCCAGCAATTCCACCTGCCCGCTGGACGGCGGTATCTCACCCGACAGGATATTGATCAGCGTGGATTTGCCCGCACCATTGGTGCCGATCACGGCATGCACCGTGCCGCGCTGCAGTTCGAGTGACACCTTGTTCAGCGCCACCAGGCCGCCCCAGCGGCGGGTGATCTCGGTGCCACGCAGCAGCACGTCAGCCGGATTAGCCATGGGGAGCCTCCTGCGAAGCTGCTGCACGCACACCGGTCGGGCGCCCGCTCAAGCGCGCCGCTACTTGCCCTGGCACACCCACCAGCCCGCGCGGCAGCAGCGCCACGCAGGCGATGATGGACAGGCCCAGGCCCAGATGCCAGTGCTTGGCAAACTCGCCAAAGATGGCCTCAGACTTGAAAAACTCCTGTAAGAGCGCAAAGGCAAAGGCGCCAATGAGCGCCCCACGCAAATGTCCCAGGCCGCCCAGGATGATCATGATCAGTACCTCGCCCGACAGGTGCCAGCTGATCAGTTCGGGGTTGACAAAACCATCCTTCACCGCAAAAAGAAAACCCGCCAGTCCGGCAATGCCACCGGAGATGACAAAGGCCGCCAGTTTGTACGGGTAGGTCGAAAAACCGGTGGCCCGCATGCGCTGCTCATTGACGCGGATACCAGCCAGCGCCCGGCCGAAGCGAGAGCGCAGCAACAGGGCCAGAAAGCCGAACACACCCGCCAGGCAAGCCAATGTGAAGCCATAGAACGCCTGCGGTTTGTCCAGATCCAGCAGCGTGCCCAGCACCGGCTTGCTCATCAAATAGATGCCGTCGGTACCACCACCCAGCGGCGTGTCGTGCACCACGTAATAGGCCATCTGCGCAAATGCCAGCGTCACCATGATGAAGTACACGCCCTTGGTGCGCAGCGACAGCGCCCCAACCACCAGCGCATACAGCGCCGCTGCCGAAACACAGGCGGGCAACAGCCACAACAGCGAGGGCGATCCGTCCTGCGGCGTCAGCAGCACCGTGGCATAGGCGCCAATGCCAAAGAACGCGGCCTGGCCAAAGCACACCAGGCCGGTGCTGCCCACCAGCAACTCCAGACTCAGCGCAAAGATGGCAAAAATCATGATCTTGGTGACCAGGTCTACACCGTACTGGCCAGCTATCAACGGCAGAAGCGCGAGCAGCACAAACGTGGCGGTGACGAACAGAAACTTGGAAGTCTTCATAGCTATTAGCCTGCTTTAAACAGACCGTCTGGCTTCCACAGGAGGATCAGCGCCATCAGCACATACACCAGTACGCCTGATGCCTGCGGCAACAGCACCTTGCCAAAGGTGTCCACCACGCCAATCAGCAAGGCCGCCAGCAGCGCTCCGCGAATCGAGCCAATCCCGCCAATCACCACCACCACAAAGCAGATGATCAGAACCGTGTTGCCCATGCCGGGGTAGACCGATGACACCGGCGCGGCAATCATGCCGGCAAACACGGCAATGGCCACGCCTGCGGCAAACACCACGCGGTAGAGGAACTTGATGTCAATGCCCAGCGACTGCACCATCTCGCGGTTGGTGCTGCCGGCGCGGATCATCATGCCCAAGCGGGTGCGGGTGAACACAAAGTACATGGCCAGAGCCAGCACCAGGCACACGCCCGACATGAAGAGGCGGTAGACCGGGTAGGTCATCAGCTCGCCCAAAGGGAGTGTGCCGGACAGAAAGTCCGGAGCCTGCACGCCGTGCACGTCGTCACCGACAAGCAGGCTGCGCAGCTCCTCAAACACCAGGATCAGGCCATAGGTCATCAGCACCTGCTGCAGGTGGTCACGCTCGTACAGAAAGCTGAAGAACGCCCACTCCAGCACATAGCCCAGCAGCACCGCCAGCACCAGGCCCACGGCCAGCGTAGCAAAAAAGCCGCCGCCAAAGGTACTGCCGACAATGGGCGCCAGCGCATAGGCCATGTAGGCGCCAATCATGTAGAAGCTGCCGTGCGCCAGGTTGATGACGCCCATGATGCCGAAGATCAGCGTCAGACCTGACGCCACCAAAAACAGCAGCAGCCCGTACTGCAATGCATTCAGGCACTGGATGAGAAATGTCGAAAAGTCCATGGTTACGAGTCAGCCGCAGCGCCGGGCCGCCCCAAGCAAGGCACGGCCCCCTCGGGGGGCAGCGCAGTACGCGAAGCGACAAGCGTGGGGGCTATGTTCACATCTTGCAGCCGCGTGCTGGGTCCGCCAAGGCCTTGCTGGCAATGCTGACCAGCTTGTTTTCCTTGTCGCCGACCTGACGCAGGTAGAAGTCCTGCACCGGGTTGTGCGCCTTGGACAAGGTGAATGCGCCGCGTGGGCTATCGATTTTGGCTTTCTCCACCGCAGCGGTGAACTCAGCCTTCTTGCTGATGTCACCCTTCACCGCAGCCATGCCTATGCCCAGCATTTGTGCGGCGTCATAGCCCTGTACGGCATACACATCGGGTTGCAGTTTGTAGGTCTTGGCGTAGGCCAGGCGGAAGGCGTTGTCACGTGGCGTGTTCAGGCTGTCGGCGTAGTGCAGCGCCGTGAACAGACCATCGGCATCGGCACCTTGCGCATTCAGAGTGCCGTCGGTGAGAAAGCCCGATCCATAAAGAGGAATAGTTTTCTTCAGGCCGGCCGCCGCATAGTCCTTGACGAACTTGACCGCGCCGCCACCCGCAAAGAAGGTGAAAACCGCATCCGGCTTGGCTGCGGCAATTTCGGTCAGCAGGGCCTGGAACTCGACGTTGGGGAAGGGCAGATTCAATTCCTTGACAACGGTTCCGCCACCTTTTTCGAACGACTCCTTGAAGCCCTTGACCGACTCGTCACCCGCGGCGTACTTCCAGGTGATGGTCACCACTTTTTTGTGGCCTTTTTTCGCCACCACTTCGCCCATGGCAAACCCGGGTTGCCAGTTGGAGAACGAACTGCGGAAGATGTTGGGCGCGCACATGGGGCCGGTCACCGCGTCGGCACCGGCGTTGGGCACAATCAGAATCGTGCCGGTGTCCTTGGCCACCTTGGCCATGGCCATGGCCACGCCGGAGTGCACGGAGCCGATCAGCACGTCCACGTTGTCGCGCTTGATGAGCTTGTTCACGTTGTCGGTTGCTTTGGACGGGTCGGACTCGTCATCGACCTTGACGAACTCAATCTCCCGTCCACCGAGCTTGCCGCCCTGTTCCGCGACATGCAGGCGAAACCCGTTCTCAATGGCATTGCCCAGCGCGGCGAAGGTGCCGGTGTAAGGCAACATCAGTCCAACCTTGAGCTTGGGCAGGCCCTGGGCCTGTGCCGGGAGGGTGGCGAGGGCGGTCAGGGCCAGCGCTGAAATGGCGGTGCTGATCAGGGTTCTGCGGGAAGGGCTCATGGTTTGTCTCCAGTTTGTTGTTTCAAAAAAGCACTGACACAGGTGATCAGGCGGTCCGCCTGGTCACGATGCGGGGAATGGCCACAGTCGCTTAACTCCAGCAACTGGGCCTGTGGCACGCGTTGTGCGATGCCGCGAATTTGCTCTAGCGTACCGTATTCGTCGTCCAGGCCTTGCACGGCCAGAACTGGGCAGCGGATCGCTTCAATCTCTGATTCTATGGACCAGGCACTGAACGGCGGGTGCAGCCAGATATTGTTCCAGCCCCAGAAAGCCGAATCGGGGTCATCGTGGTACCTGGACAGCCGCTGGCGAAGGTCGGTGTGCAGATAAGTTTTTCGGGCCACAGCAATACTGGAGAGCGACAGATCTTCAACCAGAATGTGCGGCGCAACGACCACCGCGCCGGCAAGAGCTTGCGGGAATCGGGCGGCGTACAACAGCGCAATCGACGCACCGTCGCTGTGACCAAACAACCAGGGCTTTTGAAGTGCCACGTCAATGGACAGTGCCTTGAAAAGGGCCGGCAGCACGACATGCGCCTGCTGGTGCATGAAGTCGAGCCCCCAGGCTTCTTGCGGCGCGCGCGGCGTGGAACGGCCATAACCCGGGCGTGAATACACCAAACCCCGGCAGCCTACCGCAGCACACAGCTGCTTTGGAAAATCCTTCCACATGGCCAGCGAGCCCAGCCCTTCGTGCAGGAAGACGATCAGCGGCGCTTGCGTGCGCGCCGGCGCAATCCACTGGTGCTCGATGCGCACGCTCCGCCCGCCCCAGGCTATGTCAACGAAGCCCACCGCCTCACTCATGGGGCAATCGTCTCGCGCTCGCGCAGTTTGAAACGCTGGATTTTGCCCGTGGCGGTTTTCGGTAAATCGGTTACGAATTCGATATGCCGCGGGTATTTGTACGGTGCCAGTTTGTCCTTGACGAAGGCCTGCAGTTCGGCTTCCGTGGCCCCGGCCCCCGCTTTCAACACCACATACGCCTTGGTCTTGGTCAGTCCTTGCGCATCGGGCACACCGATGACGGCGGCTTCCAGGACCGAGGCGTGCTGCACCAGTGTGGCCTCCACCTCGAAAGGGCTGACGTAGATGCCGCTGACCTTGAGCATGTCGTCGCTGCGCCCGCCATAGGTGTAGCTGCCGTCGGCATTGCGCACATATTTGTCGCCACTCTTGGTCCAGCCGCCCTGAAAGGTCTCACGCGTCTTGATCCGGTTGCCCCAGTACATCATGGCAGCTGAGGGGCCCCGGATAAACAGATCACCCGGCTCGCCGTCTGCGACCGGACCGCCCTCCTCGCCACGCAGTTCAATGTCGTAACCCGGCACCGGCCAGCCCGTGGTGCCATAGCGAACCCGGTCAGGAAAGTTGGACAGAAAGATGTGCAGCATCTCGGTGGAGCCAATGCCGTCCACAATGTCCACGCCGAAGTGGCGCTTGAATCGCTCGCCAATTTCAGCTGGCAGCGCTTCGCCAGCCGACGACACCAACCGAAGGGCCACATCGGTGCGTGCTGGCAAGTTGGGGGCGGCCAGCATGCCGGCAAAGCCAGTGGGGGCGCCGTAGAAGACGGTCGGCTTGACACCGCCCACTTGACCAAGCCAGCGTTTGAATGTGGCATCGGGCGTGGCACGTTCGGCCATCAAGAGCGTCGAAGCGCCTACGCTCATCGGGAAGGTCAGCGCATTACCCAGGCCGTAGGCAAAGAACAGCTTGGCGGCTGAAAAGCAGGTGTCGTTTTCAGTCAGGGCCAGCACACCCTTGCCGTACAACTCTGCCGTCCAGTAAGGGTTGCCATGCGAGTGCACCGTGCCTTTGGGCCGCCCGGTAGAGCCTGACGAATAGAGCCAGAAGCCGGGATCATCGGGACCGGTGGCGGCCGGTTTGTGCAGGGGCGAGCAGGTTTGCACAAAGGTCTCGTATTCCACTTCGGCCGGGTGCAGTGGTGCCATTGGGCGCGAGACGATGACCTTGCCCACCTCGTGGTCAGACTTGACCATGGCCGCCGTCAATGCGGGCAGCAGGGCGCCCGACACCAGCACTGCCTGCGCACGGGAGTGTTCCAGCATGTAGGCGTAGTCATCGGCCGTCAGCATGGTGTTCACCGCCACCGGCACGATGCCCGCATACATGGCACCCAGAAAACTCACTGGCCAGTCATTGCAATCGTGCATCAGCAGCAGCACGCGTTCCTCACGCTTGATGCCCTGCGCGCGCAGGCCTGCCGCCACGCGGCGCACCCGCTCGTCAAGTTCACCGTAGGTGAGCGTGCCCTGGTCATCAACGAAAGCCACTTTGGAAGCCCGCCCGGTGTTGCAAGCCAATAGGTGCTGGGCGAAATTGAATACATCGCCCGGTGGCGGAACTGTGGGCGCCTCGGGCGCTGGGGTGGATGTCTGCATGGTGCGGGCTCCGTAGTGACTATTGCGCTTGCAATATTCAATAATATGAATTATTGTGCAAGCAAGAACCTTAAAGTCTCCATCACACCATGTCAAGCACTATATTGCACGAATCCGGGTTAGCACCTAGTGCACCCCATTCCGGCGGCGAAAGCACTCCGCTACCAGGCAACGCAATGGAAATCGCTGAAAGCGGCGTGAAAAACCCATTTTTGGCAGCGCTGGGTGACCGGGTGCGGGCGTTGCGTGCGCGCCGGGGCATGACGCGAAAGGCCTTGGCATCCATCGCCGATGTGTCCGAGCGGCATCTGGCCAACCTTGAATACGGCGTGGGCAATGCCTCCATTTTGGTGTTGTTGCAGGTGGCGGGCGCCCTGCAGTGCTCGCTGGGGGAACTGATTGGTGATGTGACCACCTCGTCACCCGAGTGGTTGTTGATCCGCGAATTGCTGGAACAGCGCGACGAAGCCACGCTGCAGCGCGTGCGCATTGCCATTGGCGAGATGCTGGGCACGGGCGGCGGCAACGCGGGCTTAAGTCCCCGCATCGCGCTGATTGGCCTGCGCGGCGCGGGCAAGTCCACACTGGGGCAAATGCTGGCGGATGACCTGGGCTTTCCCTTTGTGGAACTGAGCCGCGAGATCGAAAAGTTTGCCGGCTGCAGTGTGTCGGAAATCCAGGCGCTCTATGGTGTGAACGCCTATAGGCGTTACGAGCGGCGGGCGCTGGAAGAAACCATCCAGATCTACCCGGAAGCCGTCATTGCGACACCCGGCGGGCTGGTGTCGGACGCGGCCACTTTCAATCAGTTACTGGCTCACTGCACCACGGTCTGGCTGCAGGCCGACGCCGAGGACCACATGAAGCGCGTGACCGCACAGGGCGACTTGCGCCCGATGGCCGCCAGCAAAGAGGCCATGGAAGACCTGAAGGGCATCCTGACGGGACGGGCTGCCTTTTATTCCAAGGCCCAATACAGGATCGACACCAGCGCACAGCCGCTGGAACCGACTTTAGTGGCTTTGCGTGCCATCGCACGAAAGGTTCTCCAACTACCCCTGTGAGTTCTCGGCAAGAAAAATGCATAAAAATGCATTGACTGAATTTGCAAATATGCATTATTATGCGTGTATTGACGCCAATCATTGCATTTTCATGCTTCAAACCAAGGAGAGCATCCCGTGACCAGTCCCAGCCGTGTCGAATACCAGACCACCCCCGCCCAGTACAAACACTGGAAGCTTGAATTCAACGGCCCGGTGGCCACCCTCAAGGCCGACTTTGATGAGAACGCCGGCCTGCGCCCCGGCTACAAACTCAAGCTCAACAGTTACGACCTGGGTGTGGACATCGAACTGAACGATGCAATTCAACGCATCCGCTTTGAACACCCCGAAGTGCGCACCGTGATCATGACCAGTGCCAAGGATCGCGTGTTCTGCTCCGGCGCCAATATCTTCATGCTGGGCGTCAGCAGCCACGCCTGGAAGGTGAACTTCTGCAAGTTCACCAATGAAACCCGCAATGGCCTGGAAGATTCATCCGCCCACAGCGGCCTGAAGTTCCTGGCAGCCGTCAACGGTGCCTGTGCCGGTGGCGGCTACGAGCTGGCGCTGGCCTGCGACGAAATCATCCTGGTGGACGACCGCTCCAGTGCGGTGAGCCTGCCTGAAGTCCCCTTGCTGGGTGTACTGCCCGGCACCGGCGGACTGACCCGCATCACCGACAAACGCCACGTGCGCCATGACCTGGCTGACCTGTTCTGCACCAGTGCCGAAGGCGTGCGCGGCGACAAGGCCGTGGCCTGGCGTCTAGTGGATGCCGTAGCCAAACCCGCAGTCTTTGCGCAGAAGGTGCAGGAGCGTGCACTGGCCCTGGCCGCCCAGAGCGACCGCCCGTTGGAGGCCAAGGGCGTGGCGCTCGCACCCCTGCAGCGCACGCTGGAAGCCGATGCCCTGCGCTACCCCCATGTCACGGTCGAGATCGACCGTGCCAAGCGCACCGCCACCTGGACCGTGAAAGGTCCCTCCGGCGCGCAGCCGACCGACATCGCCGGTGTTGAAGCAGCGGGCGCAGCGTGGTACCCACTGGCGATGGCACGCGAGCTGGAAGACGCCATCCTGCAGATGCGCACCAACGAAACCGAAATCGGCACCTGGCTGATCAAGACCGAAGGCGATGCGGCGTCTGTTCTGGCCATGGACGCGACACTGCTGGCCAACAAAAACCACTGGCTGGTGCGCGAAACCATTGGCCTGCTGCGCCGCACGTTCAGCCGCCTGGATGTGTCCTCGCGCAGCCTTTTCGCCCTGATCGAGCCCGACTCGTGCTTTGCCGGCACCTTGCTGGAACTGGCCCTGGCTTGCGACCGCAGCTACCAGCTGGTGCTGCCCGATGACGAAGCGCGTACACCGCGCATCACGGTGACAGAAGCCAACTTTGCGCTGTACCCCATGATTACCGGCCAGAGCCGCCTGGGCCGCCGCTTCTACGACGAACAACCGGCGTTGGACGCCGTGCGCGCCAGGATGGGTCAGGCGCTGGACGCCGACGCGGCCTTTGCCATCGGTCTGGTGACCTCCAACCCCGATGACATCGACTGGGCCGACGAAGTTCGCATTGCCGTTGAAGAGCGCGTTTCCATGTCGCCCGACTCACTGACCGGACTGGAAGCCAACCTGCGCTTCAACGGCCCGGAAAACATGTTCACCCGCGTCTTTGGACGGCTCACAGCCTGGCAGAACTGGATTTTCCAGCGCCCCAACGCCGTTGGCGAAAAGGGTGCGCTGAAGGTGTACGGCAAGGGCGAGAAGGCGATTTTTGACTGGAATCGGGTCTAGCACCCGTATTCATTGCGCAAGCAGCTATTATTTTTATAGCAAACATCCACCGGAGACAAGCATGAGTTCAATCACTTACAGCGACAAGATTCCCAATAACGTCAACCTGAGCGAAGACCGTACGCTCCAGCGTGCGCTGGAGCAGTGGCAACCCAATTACCTGAAATGGTGGGGCGACATGGGACCTGACGACTCGCAGAATTTTGACGTCTACCTGCGCACCGCCGTCAGTGTCGACCCGCAAGGTTGGGCGCAGTTTGGTCACGTGAAGATGCCCGACTACCGCTGGGGTATTTTCCTGAACCCGGCCGAGAAAGACCGCAAGATTCACTTTGGCGACCACATGGGCGAAGACGCCTGGCAAGACGTGCCCGGCGAATACCGCGCCAACCTGCGCCGCATTATCGTGACCCAAGGCGACACGGAACCTGCATCCGTAGAGCAGCAGCGCCACCTGGGCCTGACCGCGCCCAGCCAGTACGACTTGCGCAACCTGTTCCAGGTGAATGTGGAAGAAGGCCGCCATCTGTGGGCCATGGTTTACCTGCTGCACAAATACTTTGGCCGCGATGGTCGCGAAGAAGGTGAAGCCCTGCTGGAGCGCCGCAGCGGCCAGCAGGACAACCCCCGCATCCTGCAGGCGTTCAATGAAGAAACGCCCGACTGGCTGAGCTTCTTCATGTTCACCTATTTCACCGACCGCGATGGCAAGTTCCAGCTGTGTGCGCTGGCCGAGTCCAGCTTTGACCCGCTGGCGCGCACCACCAAATTCATGCTGACCGAGGAAGCGCACCATATGTTTGTGGGCGAGTCCGGCATCTCCCGCATCATCCAGCGCACGTGCCAGGCCATGAACGAGATGAAGACCGACGACGTCACCAAGCTGCGCGCCGCTGGCGTGATCGACTTGCCCACACTGCAGCGCTACCTGAACTTCCACTTCAGCGTCACCATTGACCTTTTTGGCGCAGACGAGTCCAGTAACGCCGCCACCTTCTATTCGACCGGCCTGAAAGGTCGCTTTGAGGAAGGCAAGCGCACGGACGACCACGTGCTCAAGGGCAGCACGTACAAGGTGCTCAACGTGCAGGGTGGCCAGTTGGTCGAGAAGGAAGTGCCCATGCTCAACGCGTTGAATGAAGTGCTGCGAGACGACTACATCAAGGACTCCATTGGTGGCGTCGAGCGCTGGAACAAGGTGATCGAGAAGGCGGGTATTCCGTTTCGCCTGAAGACACCCCACAAGGCATTCCACCGCAACATCGGCGCCTTGTCCAAGACCAAGGTGTCGCCAGAGGGCCGCGTGCTGAGCGACGCCGAGTGGAAAGCCCATGTGGACAACTGGCTGCCCAGTGATGCCGACCGCGCTTTTGTCGGCAGTCTGATGGGCCGCGTGGTGGAGACCGGCAAATTTGCCAACTGGATTGCGCCGCCTATGATGGGCATCAACCGCCAGCCGGCCGACTTCGAGTACGTGCGATTCAACTGACACTGGAGACCGTCATGGACACGAGCGACCTGCAAGCCATCCGCCAGCACGTTATTGACCCCGAGATCTGCATCCGCTGCAATACCTGCGAAGCGATATGCCCGGTCGCGGCCATTACCCACGATGCGCGCAACTACGTGGTGGATGCCGAAAAGTGCAACCTCTGCATGGCCTGCATCGCCCCGTGTCCGACGGGGTCCATCGACAACTGGCGCACCATGTCCCGAGCCAGTGCCTACAGCCTGGCAGACCAACTGGGCTGGGATGAGTTGCCACCCGAGCTGACAGCGGAACAACTGGCAGCCCAGGGCTTGGCGGCCGATGCTCCGCCCGCCGAGATGCCAGTGGCACCGGTGTTGCCCGCTGCCGCCAGCGGAGAAACGAGCTTCCTGAGCGCGCAGTACGGCGCCACGTTGCCGCCCTGGTCGGCAGCACACGCCTACACCAATCTGTATGGACCCAAGTCTTCTGAGAAGACGATCACCGCCACGGTCGCCGGCAATGTGCGGGTGACCGCTGTGGGGCATGAATACGACACCCACCACATCGTGCTCGATTTCGGTGGCATGCCATTTCCGGTGCTCGAAGGCCAGTCCATCGGCATACTGCCACCCGGTATGGATGCCCATGGCCGAGCGCACCATCCGCGTCAGTATTCGATCGCCAGCCCGCGCAACGGTGAACGGCCCGGCTACAACAACCTGTCGCTGACGATCAAGCGAGTGCTCGAAGACCCCCAGGGCCAGCCCCTGCGCGGCGTCGCCTCAAACTACCTATGCGATCTGAAGGTAGGTGACAAGGTGCAGGTGATTGGCCCCTTTGGCGCCAGCTTCCTGATGCCCAACCACCCGCGCTCACACATTGTCATGATCTGCACCGGCACTGGCAGCGCACCGATGCGGGCCATGACCGAGTGGCGCAGACGCTTGCGTCAGTCCGGCAAATTTGAGAGCGGCAAGCTGATGTTGTTCTTTGGTGCCCGCACGAAGGAAGAACTGCCCTACTTCGGCCCGCTACAAAGCCTGCCCAAGGATTTCATCGATATCAACTTCGCCTTCTCGCGCACACCGGGGCAGCCCAAACGCTATGTGCAGGACCTGATGCGCGAGCGTGCCGCCGATCTGGCCATCCTGTTGGCTGACCCCAACACCTATTTCTATGTGTGCGGACTCAAGAGCATGGAAGACGGCGTGGTGCTGGCACTGCGCGACGTGGCGCAGCAAGCGGGTTTGTCATGGGAAACCATAGGTGCAGCCCTCAGGGCTGAGGGCCGCCTGCATCTGGAAACGTATTAGTTCCCTAGCCCGATGGGCGCTGGCGCCTGCGACACAATCTTGGTAAATAAACGGTCGTAGGCCGTGTCCCGTGGGTATTTGCCAGTGAGGGGGTCGCAGTTGGTGGCAAAGGCAGCATCCAGCTCGTCCCAATCGGCATCGCTCAACACCTTTTGAGCAACCGGCAGGATCACCGTTTCTTCCAGCCGCATGTGTTCCAGATAGAACGCCAGATAGCGTTTTGCCGCAGCATCAAAAGCGCCGCGTCGGGCGTCACCAATCAGCTCCCAAGCCAGCAGCAAATGCTGCAATTCACGTACGGCGGATTCACCATGCTGGTGGTCTTTCTCCAACTTCTCGATCAACTCACGGGTCTCGGGCGCCAACTTCGCGACCGGCGGAAACAGCAGCTCGGATTCCTTGGTGTGGTGCAGTCGCTCGGGAAACTCGTCGATGTAGAACAACATCGCCCGCAAGACATCGAAAAAGTTGGTGGGGTCATTGCCAGGACCCCGGTCCACCATCATCCCAATGGATCGCAGCATGGCCGACAAGGCGTCGTGCTCGTCGTGAATAATTCGTAAGCTCTCACGCGACATGGAGTGTCTCCGGGGTTGGAATAGGGTGAACCATCATAACTAAAACGAACCTTCAGGAGTGCTCGATGCGCACGTACTCAAAGTCCTTGGGCTGGTTGTTGATACCCACGCGCGGCGGTGCAATCCAGCTGGCGTACTGACCCGGTGTGGTGCAGGGCTTCATCAGGGAATTGATGAAGTTGTGGTCGTCATCCGAGCACAACCAGTCGCTCTTGCCGGCGTTCCAGGCGTCTGCGCTCAACAGATCGCCTGCCGGGCTGACGTGTGCCTCGGCAAACTCGCCAATCCTGCGGTTGAAGGCCTTGTGCGGCTGGTTGAAACGGAACGCGATGCCGGACTTTTCGATCACCTTGTTCCAGCGGTCAATACCGCCCTGGCAGTCGGCAATGTAGTCGTCCAGCAGGCGGCTGTTGATGGCGCGCAAGGCGGGCGCCTCTTCAGTCACGAATTGGCCATCGACCACGCGCAGCACGGCGTAGGTGGCATCCTCCAGCTGGTGGTCGTCATCCAGCGCGGTTTCGTTGAAGCGGCCTTTGAGGCCGGTGCTGAAGGCGCTGGCGGCGTTCGATGAGATCTCCGAGCCAAACAGGTCGCGTGTGACCGACATGTGGAAGTTGGCTTTCTTTTGCAGCGTGGGCAAATCGATCACACCCAGCTTGCGGATCGCTTCCTTGGCGTTCGGGTCGGTGATGCCAGCGGCCTTCATCGCCAGGCAGGTGGCCTCGATGGTGCGGCCCACGCCGGTTTCACCGACGAACAGGTGGTGGGCTTCTTCGGTCAGCATGAAGCGGCAGCTGCGCGACAAGGGGTCGAAGCCCGACTGCGCCAGGGCAGCCAGTTGCATCTTGCCGTCGCGGTCGGTGAAGTAGGTGAACATGAAGAAGCTCAGCCAGTCGGGCGTGCGCTCGTTGAAGGCACCCAGGATGCGCGGGTTGTCCTGCTGGCCGCTGCGGCGCTCCAGCAAGGCTTGTGCTTCTTCA
>CAJAVE010000035.1 GCA_903945325.1 uncultured beta proteobacterium
CGGTACCAACGGCTCTCTGGATGTTGTGGACCTCGCTGACCCAAGCAACCCGAAAGTTATTCAAACCATTTCAACGGCAGCATTCGGTGGCGGTGTCTTCAACAGTGTGGCCGTTTTTGATGGTCTGGTGGCAGTTGCGATCGAGGCCGCCCCCAAGACCAGCGCCGGCAAAGTCGCGTTTTACGATGGCCAATCCCTGGCGCTGTTGAACACCGTGACGGTCGGCTCGCAGCCCGACATGTTGACCTTTAGCCCGGACGGCAAATTCGTCGTCACCGCCAACGAGGGTGAGCCCAACAGTTACGGTGCGACCGACTCGATCGACCCGGAAGGCTCCGTCAGTGTGATTACGGTCAACCGGGGCGGCACACCAACGGTGGCCAGTGCCGACTTCAAGGCATACATTGGTCAGGAAGCCACACTGCGCGCCCAGGGCGTTCGCATTTATGGGCCTGGAGCCAACGCAGCGCAGGATCTGGAGCCTGAGTATGTTGCTGTAACTGAAGACAGCAAGACCGCTTACGTCACACTGCAGGAAAATAATGCGGTGGCGATTGTTGACCTGGCAAGCGCCAAGGTCACATCCATCAAACCATTGGGCTTCAAAGACCACAGCGTTGCCGGTATGGGTATGGACGCCAGCGACGAAGACGGTGGCACCAACACCAACAGTGGAACCCCTGCAGTAAAAATCGCCCAGGTCCCGGTGAAAGGCATGTACCTGCCCGACGCAATTGCCTCTTACACCGCTGCCGGACAATCCTATTTCATCACCGCCAACGAAGGCGATGCCCGCGCCGACTGGCCCGGCTTCAACGAGGAAACCCGCGTACGCACCCATTGCGCGGCAGGCCTGGACCCCAGCGTGTTCGCTGACGCGGCCAACCTGATCCTCGACTCCAACCTGGGCCGCCTGCGCATTACTACCAGCCCCAATGGGACAAACACGGGCAAGAACGCCGCGGGGCAATGTACTGAACTCTGGAGTTTTGGCGGTCGCTCGTTCACCATCTGGAACAAAGACATGGTGCGCGTGTTTGACTCGGGTGACCAGATTGAACAACGCACCAGCGCACTGACTACGGCCAAGTTCAATTCCAGCCATGACAACGACACCTTTGACAACCGCAGCCCTGCCAAAGGCCCGGAACCTGAAGGCGTGACAATTGGGAAGATTGGCAACAAGAACTTTGCCTTCGTGGGTCTGGAACGTGTCGGAGGAGTCATGGTCTATGACGTGACCACGCCCACTGCACCTGTGTTTGTGACCTACTTCAACAACCGCGCAGCAAGTGGCGCCACCCTCACAGGTGACCGCGGCCCTGAAGGTGTGGTATTCATTTCTGCTGCCAAGTCGCCAAATGGAAAGCCCTTGTTGATCGTAGGCAACGAAACCAGTGGAACGACGGCTGTTTTGCAACTAAACCTTACTTACTGAAATCCGTGCTACCAAGTCCCTCAGGGCTTGGAAACACTGAACATCAGCGCAACAAGATCAGAGCCGTCCCCGCTACCGTGAGCCCCGCGCCCACCCAGGCACCCCACGCGGGCGCGCGGCGCAGTTGCCACCACAGAATCGGCAGCACCAGCACTGGGGTCACCGACGACAGAATGGCTACCATGCCCACGTCGCCTCTTTGGAGCGCCATCAGGATGAAGGTCATACCCAGCCCCATGCCGACAAAGCCATTGAGTGCGGTTTGCAACAGCACCCGTCGGGTGGGTGGCTGGTAGGCCTTGGCAGCGCCCACACCCAACCACAGAATCACATAGTGCGCCGCGCAGGCTATCGAGACTCGCACGGCCGAGGCCGCGATCGGGTCCATCGGCAAACCACCCGCCTGACCCGACATGACGGGCTTGGCGATCAGGGTACTCAAGGCTTGACAGAGCGCCGCAACCAGCCCGAGTCCGACACCCAGCTTGATGGACCCGTGGTCATCCGACTCCCAGTCGTGCTGCTCTTCCTTGTGGCGGCCCAGCACGATGGCGCACATCACGCCACTCAGAGTCAGCGCACCGCCCAGAGCTGCCTGCAAGCCCATGCGCTCGCCCAGCACGGAAAACCCCAGGCCCGCGCTGAACGCCGCATGCGTGGCAAATAGCACACTGGCGCGGCGCGGCCCCAGCCGCTGCACGGCCCCAAACAAGGCCGTGTCGCCAATGAAAATGCCCACCATGCCGCTGACCGCCAGGGTCAGCGAGCCTTCCACCGACAGGCTGTCCCAGCTGCCAGTGGCCCACACAACGCTCCACAGCATGCCCGCCACCATCAGCATGCGCCAGCGCGTAAAAGCAAAGGCGCCCAGGTGGCGCACCGGCATGACCGCCAGCGCCCCGGTGGTGGCCCAGCAGGCAGCCGCACACAGGGCCAGGAGGTCATACGCAGCAATCATCGGGGCATTTTCGCTGCAACCTATGCGACTCAATTTCGCGCAACTGTGCGCGCCTGTCGCACCCATGACAAGGCGCAGTGAATGCTTCACGTAGATTTGGCTCATGGGAAATCTCTATCTGGTGCGACACGGGCAGGCCTCTTTCGGCGCTGCAGACTATGACAAGCTGAGCGAACTCGGGCACCGCCAGAGTGTGCGCCTGGGCGAATACTTTGCCGCCAAAGGACTGGTGTTTGATGCGGTGCTGACCGGCACGCTCAAGCGCCATGCAGAGACCTGGGCCGGCATCAAACAAGGTGCAGGTCTGGATTTGCAACCCGAGCTGTGGCCGGGCCTGAACGAGTTCGATAGCGCAGCCGTGATTGGCGCCATCCACCCCGAGCCATTGGCCCCCACCGACACGCCCGAAATGTACAAGTACCACTTCCGTCTGCTGCGCGATGGTCTCACGCAGTGGATGAACGGCGTGGTCAGCCCCAAGGGTATGCCCAGCTACAGAGACTTTGTTCAGGGTGTAACCAGCGCGCTGGACCATGTGCGCAAGCAGCACACCGGCAACGTGCTGATCGTCAGCAGCGGCGGCCCGATCTCCACGGCCATTGGTCACATTCTGGGAACCGTGCCGGAGAAGACAATTGAACTCAATATGCAGATCCGCAACAGCGCAGTGACCGAGTTTCTGTTCACACCCAAACGCCACCTGCTATTGACCTTCAACTCCCTGGCCCATCTGGACGGTGCAGAATATGCGCCATGGATCACCTACTCCTGATTTCTGAGGCATGACGGCCGGCATCTTGCGCTGGGCTGCCGCCTTTGCCGTTTTTCCACTGTTTGCCAGTACCGCCACGATAGCCGCACCCTTGCTGCGCTGCCAGGTGGCCTACGCCGGCACCACCCACACCATTGAAGCCAGTCCGGTTGCTGACCCGTACCCCGCGCCCTCGGTCGACATTGGCGGGCGCTTTCGTTTCAAGGCGGTCATGGTGGGCGCTGGCGAACGCGTGGACCGCATCCTGCTCTACGCCTATCTGGACACCAAACGCCAGCCCATCCTGGTGCAAGAGGCCAAATACCTGCCACCCTACACCGTGTCGGAGAAGCCTTACCTTTTGACCGGTGAGCAGCATCTATATGCCGGCGTGGTGGAGCGTGAATTGATGTACCGCTGTACCCTGCAGGGCATCAAGCCATGAACGCACGCTGGCTACCCTGGGGTTGCGCTCTATTGTTGACCTGTAGCGCGCTGGCGTTTGCCGCAGACGACACCGTGAGCCTCGTCTTTGCGGGTGACATCGTTTTGGACGACACGGCCGGTGACATGATTGCACGCGGCGAAGACCCGTTGGCAGGCTTCAGCTCCGTTTTTGCCAGCGCCGACATCCGTATCGCCAACCTGGAATGCGTTGTGGCAACCGTCGGCTCGGCCGGCGAGAAGACCTTCACCTTTCGCGCCCACCCGCGCACATTGAGCGTACTCAAGCGCCACCTTGACGCGCTGGGATTGGCCAACAACCACTCCGGCGACTTTGGGCGCGAAGCCTTTTCCGAAATGCTGGTCCTCCTTCAACAGGCTGGTCTGGCAAAGTTTGGCGGCGGCAACAATCTGTCGGAGGCGCACACGCCGCTGATCATCGAGCGCAAAGGCCTGCGCATTGCGCTCTTGGGCTACAACGAGTTCATGCCCCGCAGCTTTGAGGCTGACTTTGATGCCCCCGGCGTGGCCTGGAGCGAAGACGAGCAGGTACAGGACGACATCCGCAAGGCGCGCACCGTGTACCGTGCCGACCTCGTGATCCCTGTCATGCACTGGGGTTGGGAAAACGAGCTGACCGCCAACGACCGGCAGCGCCAACTGGCCCGCGTGATGGTGGACGCCGGAGCCGACGCCGTCATCGGTGGCCACCCGCATGTCACACAGGACATCGAGCACTATCGGGGCAAACCCATCATCTATAGCGTGGGCAATTTTGTGATGAAGGAAACCGACAACAACAACCAGCGCCGCGGCTGGGTGCTGCGGCTCACGCTGGACACGCAGGGCGTGCGGGGCTTTGACACACGCGTGGCGCAAATCAGTTTTGAGGGTATTCCGACGCTGGATCTGGCGGCTACCAGCCCTTGCTGGAAGCGGGGGGATGGTGGCGTGGGGCTGTGCCGGGGGGAGTGAGCGCGGATTCGCCTGCATGGCGTGTGCGGCGGACGGCGTGGCTTGCGTTCTCCGGCGCGCGTCGCGGACGGAACGGCTCGGTTTGCTGACTTTGTTGCGTTAAGCCGGTCATTTTCGCGCCTGCTCTGTGGCAACCGCAAGTGCGGCCTGCGCCCGCAA
Organism: uncultured beta proteobacterium; assembly: GCA_903945325.1. Lineage (GTDB taxonomy): Bacteria > Pseudomonadota > Gammaproteobacteria > Burkholderiales > Burkholderiaceae_C > Allorhodoferax. The sequence goes on from CAJAVE010000035.1 coordinate 4,726, forward strand.
GCCACGCCGTCCGCCTACAGTTGCGATTGTTTGCTGGGTGAATGCAATTCCCGGTTCAGACTCATAGCGGCTGTACACCGAGTGAAATGCATTTCCATCAGATTGGTGACAGCGGACATTCGTTTTCGCCGGAAGCTGCCGATCGCTGGAAGTGCAAAAACCTCGGAAGCGGTCTTTCGCGGACGAATTTCAGTATGTTGGACTGGCGGTCAGCAGCGTGGCGTAACCCGACGGCCGCCACTGGCCGGTTCCGAGAAGTCCAGCACTCAAAGTCACTTGGCTGCTGGACACCAGGTTCAGATCAAATCTCGGTCTGCTCGGCCATCTCCAGAGCATCATCCACCTCGATGCCAAGGTATCGCACCGTACTCTCGAGTTTTGTGTGGCCAAGGAGCAATTGCACCGCACGCAGGTTTTTCGTTCTCCGGTAGATCAGGGATGCCTTGGTGCGGCGCATCGAATGGGTTCCATATTCGGAAGGATTTAGCCCAATTTCAGTGACCCAGGAATCCACAATGCGGGCATATTGGCGTGTTCCGATGTGAGGTGACTCGTGAATGCGACTGGGGAATAGGTAGTCGTCCTGCCCGAGTTTGGCCTCCTTGATCCACTCACTGACTGCCTCGCGGGTTGGTTGGGTAATTTCGAACTGTACGGGACGCGATGTCTTTTGTTGCATCACGGTGGCACGCGGCGATACGTGGTCACCGTGGCAAATATCGCGTACCCGCATTTTGACCAAATCGCAGGCTCGCAGCTTGCTGTCGAGTCCCAAGTCAAACATGGCAAGTTCGCGTACCCGGTGTTGAAGTTGAAGTCGGACTCGAATGGCCCAAATCTCCTTCAATTTGAACGGTGACTTTTGACCGACGATCACGCCCTTGTTCCAAGGTGCGTGCTGTGCGTGCTCTGTGGTGTTTTCCATCATGGACTCCTGGTTGATTGAGGGAGTCCAACTGTGGGCCGATGGTTGGAAAGCGCAACTACAAGTTTTGTACGGCAGTAAAGCGGGCATTGGCCAAATTCGGCTACGTGCCCTTAGCGGTTGTAGAGTTTCCGAATGGGTTTGCACCATAGCGGTCACATCAGACCATGGAAACCATAGCTTCGACACGCATGACCGCGCGATGGTCACAGCAAAGTCTGCCGGGCATTCGTTGGCAGCCGGTCTATGTACTGTTACTCAACCAATTGAGTGCCCGGCAGTGTCAGCACCACGGTACTGCCCCGGCCCACTGCACTCTCCACGTGCACAGCGCCACCGTGCAACACTGCGATGCTTTCAACCAGGTAAAGCCCTAGGCCGGCGCCCGGCTGCCCTTGGGCACCCCGCCCCCGAAAATACTTTTGAAACAGCTTGGGTATTTCATCTGCGGGAATGCCTGCTCCCTCATCCTGCACGCTGATGGCAAGTCCACCATCTGGTACACCTTGCACCGTTATCCGAATCGGTGCTGTGGCCGGTGAATGTTGAATTGCATTGGCGATCAGATTACGCACTGCCACCCGCAGCAAGGCCGCATCGCCGACAAAGCTGGCAGGCAGCTGGTTGAACTGCAACGCCAGTCGCTCGCCCTCCCACTCGGCAACCAGCGCGTTCATGAATTGCCTGACCTCGAACGCGCCCGGGTGCAATTGCAAAGCGGTGCCAACCCGGTCAGCGGACAAGAACTCGTCCATCATGCCCGTCATCCGCTCCGTCGCCGCGCGGATATTGGTACATCGTTGCAGGCTCTTTTCGCGTGGTGCGTCCAGCTGGCGGGCCAGTTGTTGCGTCACCGTGTTGATGATGGCCAGCGGCGTGCGGAACTCATGCGACACCATGGCAACAAAGTTATGCTGCTGTTGGCGCGCCTGCACCTCCACATCCAGTGCGCGACGGGTTTCAATCTCTTGCTGTTCGCGCCGCGCAATCTCTGCCACCAGTGTGGCCGTGCGCTCTGCAACCTGCACCTCCAGTGATTGATTCAACGCCGCCTGCGCTGCCAGCATGTCGCGTTTGATCTGGTTATAGCGCCCGGTAATACCCAAGCTCATCACCACCATATGCACCAAAGAGCCGATTTGAATGCCGTACTCGGTCCATACGTTGGGGGGCAGGTAACCCATGTTGCGCCCGTATCGCAGAATGACCGCAACATAAAAAAGTCCAAACGCAAACAAAAAGAATCGCGCAGGGCGGTGACCGCGCCATGCCAGCCAGACTCCGACCGGTATCAGTATGGCAATACACACCAAAGTTGCCATCTGCGCCGGCCCTACACCCGCGCCATAGTTGACGGTGAGCGCCAAAAAAATGGCGGCAATACAAATGCCCCATGTCACACGTTGGTAAATGCGGCTAAAACGCGGCATTACGCGCGAGAGCTCTAGCTGCATCAGCGTAAAAGTATTGCTAATGCCCAGTGGCAAACACAGCATGATCGCCAGCATCGCATCCGACACCTCGCCGGACAAGCCTGTTTGTCGCTGCAGATACCCCGCTGACATGGACGCACCCAGACAGTTCAACACCACATACCCCAGATACCAGCCAGCCAGTCGCTCCCGAGTCCAGTACAAGAAAAACAGGTGAAAGATCAAGATCAGCGCATAGATGCCATAAAAAATGCCGTAGTTAAAGGCCTCGTCGCGGGTAGCGGCCGCAAACGGCTGCGGTTGCCAAATTTCTATGGGTGTAGAAATTGCGTTACGCGACCACAGCCGCAGGTAGTACCGCTGCACCAGTGGCGATTGCGGCTGCACATAAAAAGAAGGGTTGCGGTAGTCAATCTCCCATTGCGCACGCGCCAAGTCCTCGCCGCTGCGGTGCTCCACATAGCTGCCATCGGCACGCGGGGCATACAAGCGCACATCGTCGAGCAAGGCATTGGCCACTTCCAAAATCCATTGGGCGGGCGCTTGTGGTCCCGCTTGCAGATCAAAACGCAGCCATACCGCCGCGTTGGTAAATCCCAGACTCAGGTTTTCTTGCAGTGGCGTGAAGTCATCTCTGGCGGCGACCTCTTCGCGGGTCAGCTTTGTGCTTTCATCCTTGAACCAAGCCAGATGTGGCACCAGATTGAGTCGCGTCGGGTTTGCCTGCAACTGCACGGGTGCCAGCGTGGCTGCAGCCGCATAACCCCCACAGGCTAACAACAGCAATACAAAAAAAGCGATTACACGACGCATGCTGAAACGATAGCACGCCCAACCCGGAAAACGGCACGCACACACTGCGTGCTCAGGTTTGCTCAGCCAGCGCTTCGTCAACATGCCTACACTGGCTGCGTTATGGCACACATCATCCTCACCGAAGACGAACGCATCCTGCGCGATGAACTGGTCGATTTTTTGACCGGACACGGTCATCAGGTTGATGCTGCGGACAGTCTGTCCGGGTTTGCACAGGGCTTTCGCCCCGAGCACCACACCATCGCCATCATCGACATCGGTTTGCCAGACGGAAGCGGGCTTGACCTGGTGCAACAACTGCGTGCCCAAAAGATGAACCTGGGCATCATCGTGCTCACGGCGCGCTCGGGAGTGCCCGACAAACTGGCCGGCCTGGAGCGCGGCGCGGACCACTACCTGCCCAAGAGCACCGACCTGGAAGAGCTGGCCGGAATCGTAGCCGCGCTACAGCGGCGTCTGGACGCTGGCGGCCTTAACCTGGGTTGGCTGCTGCAAACTGCCGGGCGCACGCTGGTGCCGCCGGGCCAAGCACCCATTGACCTCAGTCCGAATGACTTTGCCGTGCTAAAAACCATCATCGACGGCCGGGGCCAGCCGGTGACGCGCCGCGCCATCGTCGATGCCCTGGGTGACGACTATTTCACGTCCGACCCGGCCCGGCTAGACACCCAAATGCGCCGCCTGCGCCGCAAAGTGAGCGATGCCACCGGCAAAGACCTCCCCATCAAAACCCTGCGCAACGAGGGCTACCAGTTCTACGCACCGGTCAGCGTGCTTTAACGTGCAGTAGTGGTTCAAGGCAAGGCATCGCCAGGCATTGGCGGCACGTCCGGGCTGGCCGCCAGCCAGGCATCGAAGCCAGCCAAATCCCCGCGCGCCTGCCGCTCTTTGAAATACGTCTCGGTCTTCAAAGCCGATACCTTTTCTGCGATGGCCGTCACAAAAAACTGGTTCATCGACACTTTCTCCTCCTGCGCCACCAATCGGGCGTAGGCCAGCAGCGACTCTGGAACCCGCAAGGCATAGTTGGACATCAATTTTCTCCTTGGTTCAGTTGTTGCAAAAATACCGCTGGGGTCAGCACCGGCAGCGCAAATTTTTCAGCGGCAGCAAAGTCGCCAATGTTGAAAGTCACCAGCGCATCAGCCCTGCCGTTCAGCGCCGTTTCAAGCACCATTTCATCTGCGGCATCCCGCAATTGCGGCCGCCAAAGGTAAAACATATGCACCGGCTCAACCCGCAACACCAGCGCATCCAAAAAAGCATCGACCATGGCCAAGCTGCGTTGGCCTGCGGCGAGTTGCTCTGGTCGTTTCAAAACGGCCTCGTACTCCAAAAACAAGGGCACTGAAGCCAACAGGTGAAAGCGGTTGATTCGCAATGCGGAAAGCAATGCAAACGAGGCCCCATTGCGGCTCCGGGCTGCTGCCACCAGCACATTGGTGTCGAGCACCACACGTTTCAATTTCATATTGCGGATGATATTACAAGTCTCCCAAAAATCAAACTTTGAACAAAAGTTCCTGCTTGATTTAGGGCTAGCCACCGTCGCCAGTTCTATGCACCGGTCAGCGTGCTGTAGTAGGCCGTATCGGTCTTTTTGCTCAGGTTTGCTCAGCCACGGGTTAGGCCTTTTTGCCTACGATGGTTTTTTCCTCATACCTCTCACCAGGGGCTTGATCTGATTCACCAACGTTTGCTCTAAGTCAATGACAAAAGCCAAAAAACACAGTCGTTTACTGATGGCGCTTGCCCTTATTTCCAGCACCAGCCTGGCGCCTGCGCAAACCGTGCCGGATGCCGGCTCGTTGCTTCAGCAAATCGAGCGCAATCGCCCGCTTCAACCCAAACGCACCGTGCAGCCCGATGTGGCAACGCCGCCGCAAGAGCTCAAAGCGACACCCGGCATCAGCGTCACCGTGGCGAGGTTTGTGTTTGAGGGCAACAC
>CAJAVE010000036.1 GCA_903945325.1 uncultured beta proteobacterium
ACGTACTCGGGGCTTTTGACCGCCAGGTCGTAGCGCAAACCGCTGCCAATCAGGATCTTTTTGATACCCTTGAGTGCGCGGCCCCGGCGGTAGATCCTGATCAGCGGGTCATGGTTGGTGGTCAGGTTCTGGCAGATGCCGGGGTAGACGCAGCTGGGCTTGCGGCAGGCGGCTTCAATCTCGGGGGTCTTGCAGCCCAAACGGTACATATTGGCCGTGGGGCCGCCCAGATCGGAAATGGTGCCGGTAAATCCCTTGACCTTGTCGCGGATGTCCTCGATCTCCTTGATCACCGACTCTTCCGAGCGGCTTTGGATGATGCGGCCCTCGTGCTCCGTGATGGAGCAGAAGGTGCAGCCGCCAAAACAGCCGCGCATGATATTGATGGAGAAGCGGATCATCTCCCACGCCGGGATCTTGGTGGCGTGGTCATGGCTGCCGTTTTCGTCCGCATAGGCCGGGTGTGGGCTGCGGGCATACGGCAGGTCGAACACAAAGTCCATCTCGGCTGTGGTCAGCGGGATGGGCGGCGGGTTGATCCAAACATCACGCGCAGTCACACCCTCGCCATGGGCCTGCACCAGCGCGCGGGCATTGCCGGGGTTGGTCTCCAGGTGCAGCACACGGCTGGCATGGGCATACAGCACCGGGTCAGATTTCACCTGCTCATAGCTGGGCAAACGGATCACCGAGCGATCACGCGGCGGCACCTTCAGCTTGCCGGCCAGCGCCGGGTTGGAGAAAAAGGTGATGGGCTGGATGGTCGCAGCGCCTGCTGATGCTGGCGGATTGGAATCAAATTGGCCTCTAGACCCCGTGGATACTGCGCAAGCAGCTACTGATTTAGTAGCATCATCGCCACCCGGCTCAACGCCCGGTGCCTCGGCTTTGCCCTCGTCATCCTTGGCACAACTGCTGCCCTGCCCGGCCGCCTGCTCGCTGGTAGTCTGGTAGGGGTTGACATGGGCTTCCACACGGCCAGGTTCATCAACACTGGAAGAATCGATCTCAAACCAGCCCTTGCCAGTTTCGTCATCCGGCCGGCGCACAAAGGCCGTGCCACGCACATCGGTAAGGGTCTGCACCGGCTCTTTGGCCGCCAGGCGGTGGGCGATCTCGACGATGGCGCGTTCCGCGTTGCCGTACAGCAGCAAGTCGCACTTGGCATCCACCACAATGCTGCGGCGAACCTTGTCGCTCCAGTAGTCGTAGTGGGCAATGCGGCGCAGTGAGCCTTCAATGCCGCCCAGCACAATGGGCGCGTCCCTGAAGGCCTCGCGGCAGCGCTGGCTGTACACAATGGCGGCACGGTCTGGGCGCTTGCCACCCACATCGCCTGGTGTGTAGGCGTCGTCACTGCGGATTTTGCGGTCCGCCGTGTAGCGGTTGATCATGGAATCCATGTTGCCCGCGGTCACGCCCCAAAACAAATTGGGTTTACCCAAGGCCTTGAATGCCTCGGCACTGGTCCAATCGGGCTGGGCGATGATGCCGACGCGAAAGCCCTGGGCTTCGAGCATGCGGCCAATCACCGCCATGCCAAAGCTGGGATGGTCCACATAAGCGTCGCCGGTGACCAGCACGATGTCGCAACTGTCCCACCCCAACTGCTCCATCTCGGCACGACTCATCGGCAAAAAACGTGACGTGCCGAAGCGCGCGGCCCAGTATTTGCGGTAACTGGTCAGCGGTTTGGCGGCACGGGGGAAGAAGGAGACGTCAACGAGGGCGTTCATGGTGCTTTCGGGTAAGCCTGCATTTTAGAGATTTGCGTTGGTCACTACTCCCTAAAGGGGGATACAAAGGCCCCACGCGGCGGTGCCTCACGGGTCGTTGCCCCGTACAAACCGTAGAATGATTTTTTCGGAATTGCGGAGACACATCCATGAAAAAGCTGCTGCTGGCGCTTGCACTGTGCACCTTGGGCGTTACATCGTTCGCCCAGGCCAAAGACCTCAGGGTCGCCATTGACCCCACCTACGAGCCGTTCACTTTCAAGCAGGAGGGCAAACCAGTGGGCTTCGATGTGGACATCGCCAACGCCCTGTGCGAGCAAATCAGGCGCAAATGCGTGTTTGTGGAACAGGGTTGGGACAGCATGATTCCGGGGCTGATGGCGCGCAAGTACGATGTCATCATCAGCTCCATGTCGATCACCGAAGACCGGCAAAAGCAGATTGATTTCACCGACAAGTACTACAACACGCCCAGCCGCGTGGTGACGAAGAAAGACTTAAAGTACACCGGCCCGGCGTCCCTCAAGGGCAAGAAAATTGGTGTGCTGAAGGCCAGCACCCAGGAGAAATACGCCGTGGGTGAACTCAAACCCGCAGGCGTGGACGTGGTGTCCTACGAAGCGCAAGACCAGGTCTATCTGGACATCAAGGCGGGTCGACTCGACGGCACGGTCGCCGACCATGTGGAAGTCACCGGTGGTTTCCTGAACAAACCCGAAGGCAAAGACTTCGAGTTGAAGGGCGAAGACCTCTTCATCCCCAAATACTTTGGCACCGGCGCCGGCATTGGTCTGCGCAAGGGGCAAGATGCGCTCAAGGGTGAGCTGAACGCCGCCATCAAGGCCATCCGCGGCAATGGCACCTACAAAAAGATCAACGACAAATACTTCAAGTTCGACGTTTACGGCAAATAGGGCTGCGCCCAGACCAAGCCGCAACCCCATGAATGCCTACGTCACCGCCATTTTGCAGGGCGCATTGCTGACAGTGGCCGTGTCGGTGTCGGCGTTGCTGGTGTCCATTGTGTTGGGGCTGCTGGGAGCCGGGGCCAAGCTGTCGGGGCGGCCGGTCTGGGTGGCACTCGCCACGGCCTACACCACCATCATCCGCGGCATTCCCGAGCTGGTGCTGATGCTGCTCATTTTTTACGGCGGCACCATCGGCCTGAACAATGCATTGGAGTGGCTGGGCAGCGAGGCCACGGTCGACATCAACCCCTTTTTGGCCGGTGTGCTGACCATTGGCTTTATCTACGGCGCCTACATGACCGAGACCTTTCGCGGGGCCATTTTGTCCATACCCAAGGGCCAGATGGAAGCGGCCTGGGCCTTTGGCATGGGCCGAACGCAGACCTTTATCCGCATCACCGCGCCGCAGATGGTGCGCTACGCGCTGCCCGGCTTCACCAACAACTGGCTGGTGCTGATCAAGGCCACCGCCCTGGTCAGCCTGATTGGCTTGCAGGAAATGACCTACGCCGCCAAGCAGGCCAGTGCTGCCACGCGCTCGCCCTTTGTCTTTTTTCTGTTCACTGCCGGGCTGTTTCTGCTCTACACCACGGTCTCGCTGGCCGCTCTGCGCAAGCTCAACACGCGCTTCAGTCTGGGCACCCAGCATGCAAAGCTGTAAATGAACTGGGCCGTCATCTTCGAGGCGCAAAACCTGGCCCTGTTTGGCACCGGTATCGTCACTACGCTCACCCTGCTGCTGGCGTCGCTGGCAAGCGGTGCGGTCATGGCGCTGGTTTTCGCACTGCTGTTGACCGGCCCCTGGGCACCGCTGCGCTGGCTGGTCGGGGCCTACACCTATGTCATTCGCGGCACGCCCCTGTTGATTCAGGTCTATTTGATCTACTACGGGCTGGGCCAGCTGGAATGGATTCAGCAGCGCTGGGACAGCGTGTGGCCGTGGACGCACTTCAAGGAGCCCTTCTTTTGCGCCCTGCTGGCCTTCAGCCTGAACACCGCTGGCTACACCGCTGAAATGCTGGCCGGCGCGATTCGCGAAACCAGCGCCGGTGAAATCGAAGCCGCACAAGCCTTTGGCATGAACCGCGTCCAGGTGATGGTGCGCATCGTGCTGCCCAGTGCCCTGCGTCGTACGCTGCCGGCCTACAGCAATGAGGTGGTCATGATGCTGCACAGCACCAGCCTGGCCAGTGCCGTGCCCTCGATTGTCGATGTGACGGCAGCAGCCAGCCGCATTTACTCCGACTATTACCTGCCATTTGAAGCCTACCTGGCTGCGGCGGCCATTTACCTCACCGCATCCTTCTGCCTGATTGGCCTGTTCAAGCTCAGCGAACGGCATCTGCTAGCCTATCTGGCACCGAGAAAAACCTGATATGCAACAAACCCACCACCCACTGCTCTCGCCCAGCCTGGGCAGCCAGAAAACGCTGACCAGTCTGCACTTTGGCACGCCAGGCAAGGGGCGCAAGGTCTACCTCCAGGCCAGCCTGCACGCCGAAGAGCTGCCCGGCATGCTGGTGGCCCACCACCTGCGCACCCTGCTGCATGCCGCTGAAGCAGCCGGCCAGATGACGGGCGAAGTGGTTCTGGTGCCCGTGGCCAACCCGATCGGGCTCGCCCAACGGGTGGACCACAAACCAATGGGGCGCTTTGAGCTGGACACATCCGAGAACTTCAACCGCCACTACCCCGATCTGGCCAAGGCGGTGTGGCCCGCCGTGCAAAACCATCTGGGCAACGAGGCGCTCGCCAACATCGCCACCGTACGCCGCGCCATGGGCGAGCACCTGCGCGCCTGGACACCCGACACCGAGCTGCAAAGCCTGCGCCGCGCCCTGCTGCTACTGGCCCATGATGCCGACTTCATGCTCGACCTGCACTGCGACTGCGAAGCGGTGATGCACTTTTACACCGAAGAAAGCTGCTGGCCCCAACTGGAGCCACTTACCCACTTACTGCAATGCCAGGCCATTTTGCTGGCCAGGAACTCGGGCAGCGGCCCTATTGACGAATGCCTTTCGGGTGCCTGGTGGCGGCTGACTGACTTGCTAGTCGCGGCGGGCAATGGTGCACCATTGCCACAAGGGTGCTGCAGTTGCACCATTGAGTTGCGCGGCGAAGCCGATGTCAGCCACGCGCTGGCAACGGCGGATGCGCAAGCAATTTTTGCGTGGCTGCAGCATGCCGGAGTGATCGCCAGCAAAACCCAGACATTGCTACCCCCGGCCTTGTGCCAAGCCACCCCCCTGTCAGGCTCCGAGACACTACACGCACCGGCGCCCGGCGTGGTGGTGTTTGCTGCCCAGGTGGGGCAAAAACTGCAGGTGGGTGACCTGGTCGCGGAGGTGATCGACCCGATTGCCAACCTAACCCACCGCGTAGTGGCCGGTGTCACCGGCGTCTTCTATGCCCGCATTCGCGAGCGCTATGCGCTGGCAGGTGCAGAGTTGGGCAAGATTGCCGGCGCCACCGCCTTCAAGACCGGCGAACTGCTGGGCGCCTGAACATGTCGCCCAGCCCGATCAAACTGCAGGTCGACAACATCCACAAACGTTTTGGCACCAACGAGGTGCTTAAGGGTGTTTCGCTCTGCGCACACGCGGGCGACGTCATCAGCATCATTGGCAGCTCGGGTTCGGGCAAAAGCACCTTCCTGCGCTGCATCAACCTGCTGGAGAAACCCCATGAAGGCCGCATTGTGGTCGCGGGTGAAGAATTGAAACTCGTCGCCCAGCCCAACGGCGAACTGGCTGCAGCCGACCCCCGCCAGCTGGCCCGCATGCGCACCAAGCTGGCCATGGTGTTCCAGCACTTCAACCTGTGGGCGCATATGACGGTGTTGCAGAACATCATCGAGGCACCGGTCCATGTGCTGGGTGTTGCGCGCAACCAGGCCACCGACACCGCACGCAAGTACCTGGCCAAGGTGGGGCTGGAGGGCAAGGAAGACAGTTACCCCGCCCATCTGAGCGGAGGCCAGCAGCAGCGCGTGGCCATTGCCCGGGCGCTGGCCGTGGAGCCGGAAGTGATGCTGTTTGACGAGCCCACCAGCGCGCTCGACCCCGAACTGGTGGTGGAAGTGCTCAAGGTCATGAAAGACCTGGCACAAGAGGGCCGCACCATGATTGTGGTCACGCATGAAATGGGCTTTGCCAGAGAAGTGTCCAGGCAGGTGATCTTTCTGCACCAGGGGCGCATTGAAGAGCAGGGCGACCCGGCCCAGGTGCTTGCCGCCCCAAGAAGTGAGCGGTTGGCACAGTTTCTGTCGGGAAGCCTAAAATAGGGCTCTAGCCCCCGTCGATATTGCGCAACCAGCTACAAACTGTATAGCAAGATGCTCCACTTCCTGCCCGCCCCTCTGGTCTTCCTGATTGCCACGCTGCTGATGGTGATCAACGCATTGTTCTGGGTGCCTATCCTGCTGGTCTTTTCATCGCTCAAGCTGATCTTGCCATTCAGAGCGGTGCGCCTGATGATCGACCCCATCCTGCTGTCGATTGCCGAGGCCTGGATCTGGGGCAACAGTGCCTGGATGGGCCTGACCCAGCGCACCACCTGGGACGTGCAGGGCATTGAGGGGCTGGACCCGAAAAGCTGGTACATGGTCAACAGCAACCACCAGTCGTGGGTGGACATTCTGGTGCTGCAGCACCTGCTGAACCGGCGCATCCCGCTGCTCAAATTCTTTCTGAAGCAGCAACTGATCTGGGTGCCGGTCATGGGGCTGGCCTGGTGGGCGCTCGAATTCCCTTTCATGCGCCGCCACACCGAAGACTTCCTCAAAAAGCACCCCGAAATGCGTGGCAAAGACCAGGAAACCACCCGCAAGGCCTGCGCCAAATACGCCCTCATTCCCACCAGCGTCATGAACTTTCTGGAGGGCACGCGCTTTACCAAAGCCAAGCACGCCAGACAGCAGTCGCCCTACCGCCACCTGCTCAAGCCCAAGGCCGGTGGCATGGCGCTGGCACTCAACGCCATGGGCGACAAGTTCCAGGCGATTCTGGATGTGACCATCGTCTACCCCGACGGCGCACCCACCTTCACCGACTTCCTGCTGGGCAAGGTGCGCCGCATCGTGGTGCGGGTGCGCAGCCTGCCCATACCAACGCACCTGATGCAGGGTGACTACGCGCAGGACCCCGCCTTTCGCGAAGCCTTTTCGCAATGGGTGCAACAGCTCTGGCGCGAGAAAGACGCCCAGATCACCACCCTGCTGGACAGCGCCAACAGCACCAAACCGGGCACGCCATGAACCGTCACACCCTGCGGCTCGCTTTGCAGCGCCTGTATGTTGCACTCATGCTGTGGGTCATAGGCCGCGCGCTGGTGGCCACCAGCCGGGTCGACGATACCGTGCGCGCCGATTTGGCACCGTTGCCCAAGGGTTACCAGATCCAGATGCGGGTGCTGCCCCAGGGACCCGGCTTCGTATGGGAGTGCACGGGTGACGGCACGTTGAACCGCGCCACCGTGGTCAAACCGCGGCCTGACCTGTCGATTGGCTTCAAGCATGTCGCACACGCCTTTCTGGTGCTGGCGTTCCAGGAAGGCACGGCACAGGCCTTTGCCAACGACCGCATGGTGGCTGATGGCGACGTGTCCCACGCCATCCGCCTCGTGCGCTGCCTCAACACCATGGAGACGCTGATCCTGCCGCGCTGGGTGGCCCAGCGCACGGTCAAGCGCTACCCCAAGTTGCCGGCAGCGGACAAAACCCGCAAGGCCATTCGCATTTATGCCCTTTTGGCCAAAAACATCCTGCTTCTGAAGTAACCCATGTCCAAACCCTATTACGAGTTTTTTTGCCCGGTCAAAACCATTGCCGGGCACCAGGCGCTGGAGCACCTTCCGTTCGAGCTCAGCGCGTTGTCGGTCAGCCGCCCCATGGTCATCACTGACAAGGGGGTGAGTGGCGCTGGCCTGCTGGGGCTGGTAGAGGCCATTTTTTCATCGTCCCAATTGCCACTCACCACCGTATTTGATGATGTACCCGCCGACAGCAGCCTCGCCACCGTTCGCAAGGCCGCCCGAAGTTACCGTGATAACCAGTGCGACTGCCTCATTGCCATTGGCGGTGGCTCGGTCATCGACACCAGCAAAGCGGTCAACATTCTGGTATCCGAGGGCGGTGACGACCTGCTGCAGTACGCAGGAGCCCACACCCTCAAACGTGCGCTCAAGCCGCTGTTTGCCGTGCCCACCACGTCGGGCACGGGCAGCGAGGTCACCATGGTAGCCATCATCTCTGACCTGGATGCCGGGGTCAAAATCCCGTTCACCTCGTACTACCTGTTGCCCAACGCTGCCGTGCTTGACCCCCGCATGACGCTGACCCTGCCACCCCTGGTCACCGCTGCCACGGCGATGGACGCGCTGACCCATGCGGTGGAGGCCTTCACCTGCCTGGCTGCCAACCCCATGAGTGACGCATATGCCATGGCCGCCATTCAAAAAGTCAGCCGCAACCTGCTGTCGGTGATGGACAACCCGAAAGATGCTGACGGTCGACTGGAACTGGCGCAAGCCTCCACCATGGCGGGAATTGCTTTTTCCAACTCTATGGTGGGCATGGTGCATGCGTTGGGCCATTCGATGGGTGCCATCTGCCATCTGCCCCACGGCATGTGCATGAGCATTCTGTTGCCCTATGTGCTGCAGTACAACGAAAGCGAAAACGGCACCCGCATTGGCGAGCTTCTGTTGCCCTTGGCCGGACCGGAAGTCTATGCCGCCACACCGCAATCGCGCCGTGCCAGTCGTGCGGTGCAAATTATTTTGCTGTTGCGTGACAACCTGCACGAGCGCTGTGGATTGCCCCGCACCCTGCAGGAAACAGGCAAAGTGGGCATGGAGCAACTGGAGGCGATTGCCGACATGGCCATCAACGATGGTTCTATCATCTACAACCCAAAAGAGAGCGACCGTGACGAACTACTGGTCGTGCTTGTCAAGGCGTGGGGCGTCGTCCTTCAACCTGCCGCACCGGTAGCACCAGTCATCGAACCTGTGGCCCTGCGTGCGTTGCCCACGCCAACCGCGCCACCAATCGTTACGCCTTCACCTTGAACGCCGGCATAAGTGCGGCCAGCCGCGCACCCATCTCCGCAGCCGGTTGACAGGGCTTACGACTCAAGCCTTTTTGGGACCCTTTGCAAACACACCATTGCATGCACCACGAGCGCTATCTGCGTCGGGCAATTTGGCACAAATGCCATTGAGCTGCGCGCTGAGCCTTTGCACAACGGCGACGTGCTTGCCGCTCTCATTCCACTTATTCAACTGCAGGCCCATTTTTTCCAGGCTACGGCGGTTGCGTTCATAAAAAGTCTCAGGTGCCGGGTCCAGTTCACCAATCACCTGCGAGGCCGCCTTCTCGATGCGTGCGCTGTCCTGGGGTGACAGCTCGATCAACTTGTTCACGTAACCGCTACCCCATTGCAGGCGCGTCGCCGGGCCCAGGGAGCCGGCATAGGCTTTTTCGGCCCAGTCCAGCGACGCCACCTTGTCGCCACGGCGCTTGGCGTTCGAGGCCAGCACCAGCATGTGGTAATAGGCGGACACCGCTTTGGGCAACTCGGCCTTGAGCATGTCATCCGATGCGTCCGACAAACCGACCTCGGCAAGCAAATGCGCTGCCGAAGGGATGATGGCCTGGCGCTCATACTTGTCGGTTGCTGTAGTGTCAGCCTTGGTCACGGCGTTTTGCACCTGTACCAACAATTCGGGCGACAAATCAGGCTTTTCGCCCTTGGGCTTACCCATCAGGACCAGCGAAACCTTGGCTTGCACGGCACCCAACTGGTCGGCCTTGGACAAGGCTGAATCAATCGAAAGCCGGTCCAGCGCCGTGTTCAGTGCAAACAGCATCGCCGTGCGCTCAGGTCCCGGTTCAGCGGTCAAGGCGCTGACCAGGTCAGTGGCGTAATTCACCAAAATGTCAGCACTGGCACGCGACTGCGCAACGTCCGTCAACAGCTTTTGCACCGACGCCAATGCATGTGCAGTGTCCAGTTCCTTGGATTTTTCCTGGCCTGCAATCACCACCGACCTGAGCAGCAAACGGTTTGCGGCTTCCTGAAACTGCACCGGGCACTTTTTGGCCAGTTGCAA
>CAJAVE010000037.1 GCA_903945325.1 uncultured beta proteobacterium
GGATTTGGTATCGTTCTTCTTGGGTCAAGTGTGTATAGGTCATGGTGCAACGTTTGGGACTGGCCGGTCACAAAAGTGCATCCTATTCACTCTTGGCCCAACCCGGTTTCAAAGCGTTGCACTTCGTACTTGAATCCGCCATTGAAAACAGGGCTCTAGCCCGCACTAGATGTGCGCGAACAGCTATAATTTTAATAGCAAATACGGCGCGCACATGACCCACCAAACGCCCGCAGTCACGATCCAGCTACCACCGAGATCCCGACCTTCAGGGCTAAAGTGCCCCTGTCCCAGGGCCTAATCTTCTGTCTGTGTTTGGGCAATCAATACCATCACGGCCGGCACTGCAATGCCACACAGCGCAATCCAAATCCAGAACGTCACCGATTGATTCAAAAAAGTCCAATCAACCACGCCACACATGGCACGCGGCTCGAACATGTCAGGGAGCCAGCGCTCCAGTGGCATCCATTCAGGAAACCCTTTGAACCGCCCACAACCGGCCTCCAAGCCTTCTCGCACCTTTTGCTCCAGACTAAGCAACAAATTTGCACGGTACAAACTCCAGCCCAAGGCCACTAGCCAAACCACGAGTGCAATCCATCGCAGAATCAGAATCCGGGGCGCCACCGCTCCAATTAGTCCCGATGCCGCAATGCCAAGTACACCGGCACGAATGTAAATGCATTCGTTGCACGGCTCCACACCCATCGCATGTTGCATGAACAGGGCAAAGCATTCCAAAAGCACCGAAAAAATGCACAGCAGGAGCCACGGCCACCGCCGCATAGACAAAGATTTGATGGACTTGAACAAGATTTTCTCCATTCGTCGTGTTGTGGTGAATCGATTCCAAGTGATCCGCAACCGCTATTTGCGTGCCAGATAGACGCCCCACACGGTTAGTGCCATACCGGTCAAAGCCAAACCGGTGAATGCTTCGCCAAACAAAAGCCAAGCCACCAGTGCCGTGCATGGAGGAACAAGATAGAAAAGGCTCGCAATGTTGACTGCGTCGCTGTGATGAATCAACCAGTTCAGCAAACTGATCGCACCGATAGATAGCACCAATACCAGCCAACCCAAGGCAAAAACGAATTCACCGGTCCATTCAACCCGAAAAGTTTCGTTGAACCACGCAAAGGCAAAGGTCGCCACCGCAGTCGGCAGGAACTGCGCAACGGCGCCGGTACGCCAGTCAAATGGCGGGCAAAATCGCTTTTGGTACAGCGTCCCTGCGGTGATGCCAATCAGTGCAGCGATGGCGGGCAACAGTGCCTCAACGCCAAACCCAGATCCAACCTTGCCAAGTACGACTAGCGCGACTCCAATCAGGCCCAGAAGGAGCCCTACCCACTGGCGTCTGAGAACAGTTTCTTGCAGTAGCCAACCTGCGCCAATCGCAGTGAGCAAAGGCTGAACACCAACCACGAGACTGGTGACTCCAGCGGGCAGTCCCTTTGAAATGGCAATGAACACCCCGCCCAGATACACGCCGTGCAAAAGCAAACCGGCCACACCGATGTGAAACCAGGCGTTCGGCGTAGGCGGCCATGGCGCACGGGTAGCCAGTGCAACCAGCGTCATACCGCCAATCACCGCAATGTAGCGAACAAGCAGAAAAGTCAGGGGCTCGGCGTGTGGCAACCCCAGCCTTGCGCCAATGAAACCGGTGGACCAAAGCAGGACGAAGACCAAAGGGAAGGCGCGGGAGTAGCGGGTGGTCATTGATTCTTGAACCGACTGGAAGAGCTCAGGATTTGCTGGCCAACATTGAGGGGTTTCTATTCCAACGGCAAAAACTCTGGCCAATTTCTATCGGCTATTGGCCAGAAAGTAAAACGCCCTCATTGGGAGGGCGATCGATTAACGTAACGCGCCAAGTATATTGGTTGCTCGATAAGAATTTGAACCTTCGCCTGTGTTAAGGGCTAAACGGCATCAGTGGGTAACGTAAACACACCGCATTATTGTGTTGCACGTAGCGCAAATCGTTGCTCTTCTATACAAAAAGCGCTTGAAACGCCCCCCTGGGACATGCGCTGACTCCAACAACACTGATCGCCCCACATCTTTTATACCCTTGAGGCAGCGGCCTGAAAACATTAGCCAGATTATAGGTGCCCATTGGGCTTCGACAGCAAACCACGGGTTCGATTCAAACTGTCCAGCAGTTGATCCGCTTCTTGGCACTCGACCGCTTGGCTGCGCCCTCCATGGCGTTTCGGATGATAGAACTCGAGGCAAAAATTGTTTGCGGATAAATTCTACGCATGCCCTCGAATGCGACAAGTTAGAAAGCTCAACCTACACCCAAACCCATCGAGAGCGTAAAGTTCAGGGTATGTGTCGCCTGAAGAGTAGTGGCGGCGCGCCAAACATTCAACTTATCTGGAGCATTCCGTGGTCAAAAAATTGCAGAGAACCAACTCGACAAAATCCTCTCACGCTCAATTGAGCGGCTCAGTCAAAGACTCAGCCCAACAAATATGGCAGGCCGGTCTTGGGGCTTTCACACGCGCACAGGCTGAAGGCTCGAAAGCCTTTGAATCCCTGGTCAAGGAAGGCGTAAGTATTCAACGCAAAACCCAGGCGGTGGCTGAGGAGCGGATTTCCGAAGCGACCAACAAAATGTCGAGCATGGCCACTGACATCACGTCTAAGGCGTCCGGTCAGTGGGACAAGCTGGAAAACATATTTGAAGAACGCGTTGCGAAAGCCCTGAACAAGCTTGGCGTACCTTCGGCAAAAGATGTCAACGATCTAATTGGCCGCATTGACGATCTGAACAAAGCTGTGCAAAAACTGTCAGCCAAAGCCCCTGCAAAGAAAGCCGCAACAGCATCGCCAAAGGCTGAAGTAAAGCCAGTGACAAAAACTGCCGCAAAGCGTGCTGCCCCTGCACGCAAAGCTGTTAAGCCGTTGACTACGGAACGGACACCTACACAAGACTGATGGACAGTGTGTCCGTAGCAATTTGAAGGGGCGCTCTGGCGCTCCTTTTTTATGGGTTTTTTGAGATTGCATCGACTGGAAGCTGGCGATTGCCCTGTTGCGATGCAGCAAAAAAACATAGCACAACACCCTACACTTTGCATCTATGCACGCTAATACGAAATCCCGTCCCAAAATTGCTTTGGCACTGGCTGGCGGAGGACCGCTGGGAGCCATTTACGAAGTGGGTGCCATGTGCGCGCTGGAGGAGTCACTCCACGGTCTGGACTTTACCAAGCTGGACCACTATGTAGGTGTATCCGCAGGCGGTTTCATCGTGGCATCTCTGGCCAACGGAATGTCGCCACGGGAACTGTGCGCCTCGTTTATTGAGAACGACAGTGCGCCGTCCGAAACATTTGACCCGTCATGGTTGCTGAAGCCCGCTTATGGCGAATTTGTGCGCCGAGGAATCATGCTTCCGGGCTTGATGCTATCTGCCCTGTGGGATGTCACTTTGGGACGCAAGTCTCTGATGAACGCATTGGAGCGTTTGAGCCCAGCTCTGCCCACCGGAGTGTTCTCCAATGCTGCTGTGCACAGTGAGCTGGCACGCTTGTTTAACCAAGAAGGGCGGACCAATGATTTTCGAAAACTCAGGGCCAAATTAACCCTGGTCGCTACCAACTTGGACAGTGGCGAAGCGGCTCCGTTTGGTAGCCCCGGATGGGACCATGTGCCGATTTCGCAAGCGGTACAGGCAAGCTCTGCGCTACCAGGTCTATTTCCACCCGTCGAGATTGATGGCCAGTACTACGTCGACGGCGCGCTAAAAAAGACCATGCATGCGTCGGTTGCGCTGGAAGACGAGGTCGATCTGATGATTTGCCTGAACCCGCTGGTGCCATTCGACGCAACGGCGCCCCAGTTTGCCAAGGTGATGCAGCGCGGGTTGCCCACGCACAAGCGCGAAATCCCGCGCATTGTGGATGGCGGGCTACCGGCAGTGTTGAGCCAGACCTTTCGCTCCATGATCCATTCCCGCATGGAATTGGGTATGAAGCACTACGCACACGCCTACCCCAAAACGGACATCATTCTGATCGAACCGGACCACCGGGACCCGGAGCTTTACCTGGCCAATACGTTCAGTTATGCGCAGCGACGCCATTTGGCCGAGCATGCGTACCAGCAGACGCGCCAGATGCTTCGCTCGCGCAAGACCGGGCTGTCGGCGAAATTGGCGCAGCATGGCATCAGCCTGAACCACGATGTGCTGGATGACCATAAGCGCCATTTATCAGCGCCACCAAAGGCACCGACCCGGATTGGGCGCGCCATCGCGACGCTGCAAGAGGTTATGGACGACCTCGGCGATACCGTGTCAACTGCTGCACGCCGCCAAACGGCCCATTAAGGCAGACGCCATGGTCAAGAAAGCTCCCCGCCGCACCGCCGAGCGCATTCTGGAAGTGACGCTGGAGCTGTTCAACCGGTTTGGCGAACCCAATGTATCGACAACGCTGATTTCGGCCGAGCTGGGCATTAGTCCGGGCAATTTGTATTACCACTATCCTGCAAAAGACGAGTTGATCAACTCACTGTTTGACCGCTATGAGAAGGCGCTCAATGAATTGCTCAACGCCAGCGACAGTGTGCGAGATGTAGAGGATGCATGGTTTTTCATGCACACGCTGTTTGAGCTGATCTGGCAGTACCGATTTTTGTACCGGGATCTGAACGACTTGTTGAGCAAAAACCGGAGGCTGGAGACGCATTTCCAGTGGGTACTGAAAAACAAGACACGGTCAGTCAAGGCCATGCTGGACAGTATGAGCCGCGCTGGGGCCGTGCGCATTGATTCGCGCGAGATGGAGGCCACTGCCACCAGCATGGTGGTGGTGTTGACCTATTGGCTGAGTTTTGAGTACGTAAAAGATCCGCGCAACGCACTCGAGCCCGAGAGCGCCCAGGCCGCACTACTGCGTGGCGCGCACCATGTGCTGAATCTGTTGGTACCGTACCTCGAAGAGAGTCAAAGGAACCATTTGTTGAAATTGGTCGGCGCGTATAGCCCGCCGATGGCATCTTGAGCCGACAAGAATATCGAAGAAGTTTCCGCAGTGTGCACAGTGCTGCAGGCAAACCACGATTCACCCAGGAGACAAACCGTGGCAACTTGGACCGCCTTCAACTGTAACGATGCGTACCCGTTTGACGCTAAGCGCGTCAAAAAGTACTGGAACCAGCTGCACGCGGGGGACCAGGAGCCACTGCCACAGGACGACAGGGTGTTGGATGCATGGGCGTTGTTTCACCGCGGCGAATTTCAACATGCCGCGGAGCTTGGCGTGCAGGCCGGGCTAGCCGGCATCACGGTCACCAGCAAGGCTACTTGCATTTACGCCAATTACCTTGAGCCAAGAGAAAAGGTTCGCCTGCGCCTTTTTCTGGACACCGCAGACCGCGCCGCCGCACTGGCCGCCAGCGAGCCCGACAACGCCAATGCGTTTTACTGGCAGGCCTATGCTTTGGGACGATATAGCCAGGGAATCAGCGTGGCCAAAGCACTGGCACAAGGTGTCGGCGGCAAGGTAAAGACAGCATTGGAAAAGACCATCGCCTTGCAGCCACGCCATGCCGATGCACACGTTGCGCTGGGTGCATTTCATGCCGAAGTGATTGACAAGGTTGGCGCGCTGATTGCCAACATGACGTATGGTGCAAAGAAGGAAACCAGCCTGAATTTGTTTGAAAAGGCGCTCAGTCTTACCCCGCATTCGGCTATCGCCAGAATTGAATTTGCCAACGCGCTGGTGATATTGGATGGAGACAGGCGCATGGCTGAAGCCACCCGCTATTACGAACAAGCAGCTGCTACGTGCGCATTGGACGCGATGGAACGATTGGATATGGAAGTGGCCCTTGCCGAACTGGCCAGTTAACTCATTTCGCCCCAAGGCAGCATCAAGGTCACCATAGAGAGCTTGGCGAACTCGGGCTCGAACTGGTCGACTATTTTTTGCGGATCGGGGCACAGGGTTGCGTCAGACACCACGCCAAACTGGACGCCACCACCGTAGCTCAAAATAGAAACACCCAAGCCGACGGTACCACTTTGCGGCACCCAGAACAGGGTTTCTTCCACCGTAGAGCCGCAAATTTTCATTTTTTCACGCGGCCCCGGAACGTTGGTCATGACGGCCGTGGTTTTTTTGGAGAATAGTCCGAGCAGGGTGTCCTGCATGGGCTTGGGCAACCCACCGGCAACAGCCAGCAGGCCAAACGCCAGCAGGGGTTGCATACTGCCTTTGAGCCCCCGCATACGCCGCCTGACTTCGTAGACCCGCTCAATCGGATTGTCCAAGCCGATCGGCAGTACCAACGGTGCCAATCCAAATTGATTGCCCAATTGGTAGGCCTCTTCAAGCGCACGTAAATTCACCGGCACCATGGCACGGATCTCTTTGCCTTTCGTGGGGTCGCCCTGCTCCACGAGGTAGGCACCGATCGCACCAGCAACACAACTCAGCAACACGTCGTTGATCGAGCAATTCAGTGCCTTGCCAACTGCCTTGACCTCGGCGAGGGGAATCGGCGAACACCAGGCCACCCGCTTGGCGTGCCCGGGAGTTCCCTTGAGCCGGGTTGGTGAATCGTCGCCCATAAGCGCCAGCGCGGCCAGATCTGCCATCGCATGGTAGGCAAGCTTGGCCAGATCCACTGAGCCATGCACACCTTTCTCAACGCCCTTTTGTGGTTCCATCAACAGCCCCAGGGAACGCACAGCACCCTCACCCGCAGCGCCCAAGGCTTTGACTGTCATATTCGTGAACGGTTTGACCAGGGAGTCTGCAATCCATTCTTCGGCAGCTTCTATTCCTTCTTTGTGGTGCCCGGGGTGCGGTCTCTCAGGCGGAGGCGATCCACCATCCACCAGGGACTGGGTGACCGAAATCAGCGCAATCCCGTCGGCTATGCAATGGTGAATACGCACCATCATTGCAGAGCCGCCTTTGTAGTTCTCGACCAGATGGATTTGCCACAGTGGGTGCTGCTTGTCCAGCGGTTTCATCGTGAGTTCGGCCAGTCTGTCCTGCAAGGCTTCCTGTTCCCGCCCCTTGGGCTTGCGCGTAAGTGTTTCCATGACCAAGTGGTTGTCCAGATCAAATGCAGGGTCGTCGACCCAGGTCGCACCGGCCGTGTCCTCCACCGCGCACTGCACGAAGCGGGGGTATTTGAGCAGCCTGTCCCCGATGCGCTGGCGCAGATCTGCATAGCGCAGATGGGGCTTCACCACCCAGACCCCCACGATCATCATCAGGTTGGACGGAGAGTCCATGCGCAGCCATGCGGTATCAACCTTGGTCATGCGTTCGCCGTAAATGCCCAGAGCGCCCGCCACCACTTGGGTGAGTGTTTCCTGTATGGAATGGGCCTCAGGACTCTTGGCAGTCTGGTCGATTTTCTTGGGTTTGACTCGGGTAACCATTGGGGCTCCAGAACGGGCAACGCGACGGCGAAAACAGCATCTAAACCGTCAGGATACAGCCACGGCGCCTGCTTGCGCCAAAAGCCGCCTGCTGTACCATGTGGTTTGCCTGACGCACCGGACGATAGCGGGCACATTGCAGCATTCCACCCAACCTTTACGGAGAACTCCATGTCCGACCTGAAGAAAAAATTCGAAGCCGCCGTTGCCAACTCCAAGAACCTCACCGAGCGCCCCGACAACGCCACGTTGCTGAAAATTTATGCGCTGTACAAGCAAGCCAGTTCCGGCGACAACACTGAGAAGAAGCCCGGATTTGTCGACATGGTCGGTCGCGCCAAGTGGGATGCGTGGAATGGGCTGAAAGGCACTGCGGAGAAGGCTGCCATGCAACAGTATGTGGACTTGATTGAGTCTTTGAGCTAAAAGCGGCTGTAGTCCGCGTAAAAACTGCGCGAGCAGCTATAAAAACAATAGCGATCGAGGCGCTATTGTTTTTTGGGTGCCGCTTTCTTGCCCGCCTTGGGTTTCAGCAAATCATCCAGATTTTTGACGATTTCCGCTTCAATGCGCCCCTTGAAAGCACCCAGCAAAAAACCCAGCTTGGCGTCCAGGTCAAAATGGTCCGAAGTCACGTGCAGGACACCGTTGACCCCCGAACGGGCAAAGGTGACACGGTCCTCCTTGGCACCTTCTTCGTAGGTGCATTCCATGCCGAATTCGGCTTCCACTTGCTCGGCCCACGCCAACGCGATTTTTCTCGCTGCCGCCAGACTCAGTGAATGTTCGCGTCGGATGTGTAGATCTGCCATTGGCATCCTCCTGGGAGTGGGTTTATCGCACTGGTTTGGTTCATACTCAGGCGCATCATAGAACTGCTGGGACGCCGAAATGCGTTCGTCTGACCATGCTGTACAAATTCAAATCCAAAGTGACCGGTGACCTGATCATGCTGGAGCCCAATGGGCGCCAGATTCTGAACATTGTCGGAAAACACGACCAGACCAAGGGAATCCTGTTACCCCATGAGATGGATGGCGCCATTGCAGCCCTACAGCGCGCTATCGCCCAAGAGGAAGCAGCATTGGAGCAGCGCCGCCAGAAGGCCGAAGCTGCCGGCGAGACCGTTCCACGGCCCGATGCGGTCACATTACGCCAGCGCGCCGTGCCGTTCATCGACATGCTCAGACAATGCGGGAAGGCTGGGAAAGAGATCGTCTGGGGTGTGTAACGACCGTCAATCGGCGTAAACACCCGCTGCTTTGACGATGGGGCTCCATTTGGCAATTTCGGCCGCCACAAATCTCTTGTGCTCCGCTGGATCCACGCGCTTATCGCTCACCACCACAGCACCCAGGCCTTCCTGTTTCTTGATGAAGTCAGGGTCCTTCAATGCCAGCTTCAACGCCGCATTGATTTTGGCAACAACCTCCGCAGGCGTCCCCTTGGGTGCGTAAAGACCTTGCCAGATGGTGACTTCAAAACCCTTGAGACCGGCTTCCTGCATCGTAGGCAAGTCCTTGAGGGCCGGTGTGGTTAGAGGCTTGGCCGTGGTCACGGCGTAGCCAATAACTTTTTTGGCTTCAATGTGGGAGGACGTATTGGTGGTTTGATCGCACATGAAATCGATCTGCCCGCCGATCAGGTCCGTCATGGCGGGACCGGTGCCCTTGTACGGGACCGTGGTCATATCGACCTGCAAAGCATTTTGAAACAGCAAACCGCAAAGGTGCGAGGCCGAACCAACCCCTGCATTGCCCATATTGATCTTGCCCTTGTTTTGCCCAATCCAGGTGATCAGTTCCTTGAAGTTCTTGGCCGGAAGCGAGGGGCGACCAATCAGCGTCATGGGCACGTCACTGACCATGCCCAAATACTCAAAGTCGCTTTCAACCTTGAAAGGGATGTTGCGCACCAGCGTAGGCATGGTGGCCATGCCAATGTGGTGAAGCAGCAGGGTGTACCCATCGGGCGCAGCCTTGGCAACCTTGTTGGCCCCTATAGAACCACCGGCCCCCGCCGCGTTGTCCACTAGAACCGTAACCCCACCCAGAGACTTGCGCATGGCCTCGGCCAGGTCACGGGCCGAACGATCTGTGGGGCCGCCCGCCGCGAACGGCACGACGATAGAAATCGACTTGCTGGGATAAACGTCTGCATGCGCCCACATTGCGGACAGTGCAGCAACAGCAACGACTAGTTTTTTCATGGTTGTTCCTCTTTTTTGTACATGCCAGCCTAACGCCAACACGCGGTTTTACCATGATGGAAACTACCTATGAGACCGAACCTCCATGATTCCCCACTGGCTGTGGGGCGGCCCGACGCGGGGCACCCTATTTGTAGCTGCGTGCGTCCTCAATGATCTTGCCGTCGTTGGGCAAACTGCCTGGCGCAACGATCTCGACCTGACCGCGCAGTTTGGTGACATCGCGTATCGCTTCTTCGATGCGCGTGCTCAGGCCGTCCGGGTTGGTGTCTGCCTCTACCCGCAACGTCATCTTGTCATTGGCCATTTCACCACTCACGACCAGACGCGCCCGTGCCAGGCCGGAAAACCGCTTGACGATGTCGTCGACCTGCTTGGGATGAACAAACATGCCGCGAATCTTGGTGGTCTGGTCAGCACGCCCCATCCAGCCCTTGATGCGCATGTTGGTGCGACCCGTAGGGCACTGACCTGGCAGTATGGCCGACAGGTCACCCGTTCCGAAACGGATCAGCGGGTAGCTGCCATTCATAGGGGTCACCACCAACTCGCCCACCTCGCCCTCGGCTACCGGGTCACCCGTACCCGGGCGCACGATCTCCACAATCACGTTTTCATCCAGAATCAGGCCTTCGCGGGCAGGCGTCTCGTAGGCGATCAATCCCACATCGGCCGTGGCATAGCATTGGTAACCCGCAATGCCGTGATCCCCAAACCAGTCGCGCAAGCTCGGCGGAAAGGCTTCACCGCCAAACATGGCCTTGGTTATGCTGGGCAGGGCAACACCCATCTCCGCCGCTTTTTCCACAATGATTTTCAAGAAGCTTGGTGTACCGATGTAGCCTGCGGGCTGCAGGTCACGCATGGCATAAACCTGCTGCTCCGTCTGCCCTGTACCCCCCGGAAAAACCGTGCAACCCATCGCATGGGCGCCGGTTTCCATCATGGAGCCAGCCGGCACAAAGTGGTAGCTGAAACTGTTGTGAATGAGTTCACCCGGCCTGAAACCTGCCGCGAAAATGGCCCGCGCCATGCGCCAATAGTCCCGAGCGTTTCCTTCGGGCTCATAAATAGGTCCGGGACTGGCGAAAACCCGGGGCATGTCCGGACCAAAACCGACGGCACTGAACCCGCCAAACACATTGCCCGCCGACCCCTGGGCGCGCGATGCCTGCTGTATCTCCTGCAACTCATGCTTGCGCGTTACGGGCAGCGTAGCCAATGCTGCGCGACTGGTGATACTTGCGGCATCAACGCCGCTCAAAATGCGGGAGAACGCGGCACTGCGACTCTGGGCGTGCGCAACCTGACCTGGGAGGCAGGCCAGAAGCGCGTCCTCGCGCTGTGCCGGCGTGCGGGTTTCGAGCGCGTCATACGCAGTGGTCATGCGGTTCTCCAAAAATGCATATTGTTGCTATACAGTTGATAGCTGCTTACGCATATTCTGTGCGGGCTACAGCCATAAGTGACCAGAAATAGTCAGGCCAGCCAGCGTTTGCGGCGCTTGTAGCTTTTCACATCCTTGAAGCTCTTGCGTTCGCCGCCACCCATGCCCAGGTAGAACTCCTTGACGTCTTCGTTGGTCCGCAGGTAGTCTGCCGCACCGTCCATCACCACCCGACCGGATTCCATGATGTAGCCGTAGTCAGCGTACTTCAGGGCCATATTGGTGTTTTGCTCGGCTAGCAGGAACGTGACCTTTTCTTTGGTGTTGAGGTCTTTCACAATCTCGAACACTTCTTCCACGATCTGTGGCGCCAGACCCATCGAAGGCTCATCGAGCAGCACCATGCTGGGGTTGGCCATCAATGCGCGGCCAATGGCACACATCTGTTGCTCACCACCCGAGGTATAGGCGGCCTGGCTGGTGCGACGGGTTTTCAGGCGCGGAAAGTAGTTGTAGACCTTTTCCAGGTTGGCATCGACCTCGGTCTTGCTCTTGCGGGTGTAGCCGCCGGTGAGCAGATTTTCTTCGATCGTCAGGTGCGCAAAGCAGTGCCGACCTTCCATGACCTGCACCACGCCGCGCTGCACCAGGTCGGCCGGAGAGAGATTCTCGATGCGTTCACCCCGCAGTTCGATGGAACCCTTTGTGACCTCGCCACGCTCCCCCGCCAGCAGATTGGAAACTGCCCGCAGCGTGGTGGTCTTGCCCGCGCCATTGCCGCCCAGAATGGCGACGATACCTCCCTCCGGTACCTGCAGCGAAACGCCCTTGAGCACCAGAATCACGTGGTTGTAAATGACCTCGATGCCATTGACGTTGAGAACAATATTTTTCGCTTCACTCATGGTGATATTCCCGTTTGAACCAAATGAAAGCCCCGCACAGCGAGCCTTTCATTTGGCAGGTGGCAAGCCACCCTTCCAGAAACACCGTGGAACCGGCTTTGCCGGGCCACTGGTGTTGCCCCTTGAGGGGGGAGGACCGCTACACGCAGTGAGCGGGCAACAGGGGTGTCATCAAGACTGGCAGTCCGCGGGTGTGCGCGGTGTCAATTTCTTGTCGGCTGCGTACTTCGCCGCCGTGGTCTTGACCAGTGGCTTCAGAATCATCTCGTCGGCTTGCAGCCAATCAGAGGAGAAGTTCCACTTTTTGCCGTCCCAGGTGTGCACACGCGCCCAGTTGGAGCCCATGTGGTCGGCGCAGGTGGTGGCGATGGGGCGCATCACGCCGGCAAAGCCCAGTGCGTCGAGCTTCTTCTGGTCCAGAGCCAGGTTTTCATAGCCCCAACGCGCCTGCTCACCCGACATCCACTTGCCTTTACCAAAGCGTTCCTGTGCACGGCGTACGCCTTCCACAGCCAGCATGGCACTCATGGCACCACGCATATACAGCACCTGGCCCACTTCTTCTTTGGGTCCAGAGCCTTCACCCTTGGCATGGACTTTTTCCATGATTTCTTTCACGACGCCAGATTGAGGTTCGGCACCATGCTGCATGGTGACTGCGTTGTAGCCCTTGGCACCTTCGCCCACGTCCTTGACGTCTGGCTCGGCACCCGACCACCACACGCCATACATCTTGTCGCGTGGGTAACCTGTGGCTTGGGCTTCTTTCAAAGCGGTGGAGTTCATAACACCCCAGCCCCACAGCAACACGTAGTCAGGCTTGGCCTGGCGTACTTGCAGCCAGGTGGCTTTCTGGTCCACGCCAGGTGCCGTCACAGGCAGCAATTGCAGGTTGAAACCTAACTGGGCTGAGCGCTCCTGCAGCAACGGAATGGGTTCCTTGCCATACGGTGAGTCGTGGTAGACCAAGGTCACTTTTTTGCCCTTGAGCTTCTCCATCCCGCCTTCTTTTTTGCCGATGGTCTGCACCAGTGCGTCGGCTGCCAGCCAGTAGGTGCCTGCCAGCGGAAAGTTCCACTTGAACACGGTGCCGTCCTGGCTTTCGCTGCGGCCATAGCCAGCGGTGATCAACGGGATCTTGTCACCAGGCGCTTTTTCGGTCAGCGCAAAGGTAATGCCGGTAGACAGCGGCTGGAACACGGTGGCTCCGCCGTGCTTGCCCTTGAGACGCTCATAGCATTCCACGCCGCGTGCCGTGTCGTAGCCGGTTTCGCACTCTTCGTAAATGATCTTCATGCCATTGATGCCGCCGCGCGCATTGACGAGCTTGAGGTAGTCAGAATAGCCGTTGGCCCATGGCACACCGTTGGGGGCGTATGGGCCGGTTCTGTAGGGCAGACCCGGGAAGAATTGCTCCTTGGCCTGGGCAAAGGCCCCGGCCCCGGCAGCGGCCAGCACACTGGCCAGAACAACGTTGCGAATTTTCATGGAAGTCTCCTAAGGTTCGGCATTGGTATGCCTGTGGTTAACGAACGAACAACACGACAAAAAAATCAGTGAGGGAAAGGCCAGAGCCGCAGCTTCTGCTTGGACAGCGCCCACAACTTGGCCAGACCATGCGGCTCCACAATCAGGAACCAGACAATCAGTGCGCCAAAGATGATCAGCTCGGCGTGGGATATGCCGGCGGTCGAAATTTCAACGCCGAACAGCTGACCCAAAAGCGGCAGGAACTGGTTCAGAAAAATTGGCAGCAACACAATAAAGCCTGCTCCAAAGAAGCTACCCATGATGGAGCCCATGCCGCCAATGATGACCATGAACAGCAAGCGAAACGACATGTCCACCGAGAATGCTGCCGGCTCCCAGGCGCCCAGGTAAACAAAGCCCCACAGGGCGCCGGCTACGCCAACGATGAAAGAGCTGACGGCAAAGGCGCTGAGCTTGGCATACATCGGGCGGATACCGATCACGGCCGCAGCAACGTCCATGTCGCGGATCGCCATCCACTCACGCCCTACCGCACCGCGCACCAGGTTCTTGGCCATCAGTGCGACCACCACGAGGATGGACAGACACAGGATGTACTTGGAAATAGGACTCTCAATGGGCAGACCGAACACTTGCAAGCCGGAAACCGAAACCGAACCGGAGGGCGCGTCATTAGTAAACCATTTGATGCGCAGGAACATCCAGTCACTGAAAAACTGCGCCGCCAACGTGGCCACGGCCAGATAGAGCCCTTTGACCCGCAGACTTGGCAGGCCAAACAGAATGCCGAAAGCACTGGAACACAACCCGCCCAGCACCAGTGCCAGTACAAGAGGAATGCCGGGCACCCGGACAAAGAAATTAAAGGCTGCATAAGCGCCCACTGCCATGAAAGCGCCCGAGCCGAGGGAAATCTGCCCGCAGTAGCCAACCAGAATATTCACACCCAATGCCGCCAGCGACATGATCAAAAAGGGAATGAAGATGGCACGAAACATATAGTCGCTGCCCAGCAAGGGCACTACGAGGAACGCCGCCGCAATCAGTAGCAGTATGGCCCAACGGTCCTGCGCAATAGCAAAAATCTGCTGGTCTGCGCGGTAGCTGGTCTTGTATTGGCCGTTTTCTCTGTAGAACATTTTTCTTACTCAATACGTTAGGTATCAGACGCGGTCAATGATCTTCTCGCCGAACAACCCTTGGGGGCGGAACAGCAGGAACACGAGGGCCAGCACGTAGGCGAACCAGATTTCAATGCCCCCGCCCACATAGGGTCCCAGAAACACTTCCGACAACTTCTCGCCGACGCCGATGATCAGTCCACCCACAATGGCCCCGGGTACCGAGGTCAAACCACCCAAAATCACCACTGGCAGGGCTCGCAGAGCGACAGTGGTCAGCGAAAACTGCACGCCCAGTTTGCTGCCCCAGATCATTCCAGCCACCAAAGCGACTACGCCAGCCACACACCAGACGATGACCCAGATACGGTTGAGTGGAATGCCAATCGACTGCGCCGCCTGGTGGTCATCTGCCACAGCCCGCAGGGCACGGCCGGTTGCCGTTTTTTGAAAAAATAGACTCAGAGCAGCCACCAGCACGGCAGCGATGAGCGCCGCATACAGGTCTTCCTTGTTGATCAGAACGCCGCCTTCAAACATGCTCTCAAAGGCGAAGATGGGCTCCTTGGGCATACCGACATCAATTTTGTAGATGTCACTTCCAAAGATGGTCTGGCCGATGCCATCCAAAAAGTAGCTGATACCCAAGGTGGCCATCAGCAAGGTGGTGCCCTCCTGGTTGACCAGATGGCGCAGCACCAGGCGCTCGATGATCCAGGCGACGACAAACATCAGAAAGCCCGCAATGACGAAGGCAATGAGGTTAGCGGCAAAAGGGTTGCTTATTCCCGTATAAAGCGGTATCCATTCCGCAAAACGCGCCATCGCCAAAGCGGCAAACAGCACCATGGCGCCCTGCGCGAAATTGAAGACGCCTGAGGCTTTGTAGATCAGCACAAAGCCCAGCGCCACCAACGAATAGAGCATGCCTGCCATGAGGCCGCCCAACAGAGTTTCCAGAAAGAATGCCATCTTGATATTTCCTTAGTGTGAGGTGCCAAGGTAGGCGCTGATCACTTCGGGGCTGTTGCGCACCTCTTCAGGCGTGCCGTCACCAATTTTCTTGCCGTAGTCGAGCACCACCACGCGGTCGGAGATGTCCATCACCACGCCCATGTCGTGTTCGATCAAAACGATGGTGGTGCCAAATTCTTCATTGACGTCCAGCACAAAGCGGCACATGTCCTGCTTTTCTTCAACGTTCATGCCGGCCATCGGCTCATCGAGCAGCAGCACCTGGGGCTCCATCGCCAGGGCGCGACCCAAGTCCACGCGCTTTTGCAAACCGTAGGGCAATTGGCCCACCGGCGTCTTGCGAAAGGCCTGAATTTCCAGGAAGTCAATGATGCGCTCCACCGCCTCGCGGTGCATGATCTCTTCGCGCTCGGCCGGGCCGATGCGCAGCGCCTGCATGAAAATGTTGCTCTTGATCTTGAGGTTGCGCCCGGACATGATGTTGTCCAACACGCTCATGCCCTTGAACAGCGCCAGATTCTGGAAGGTGCGGCCAATGCCCATCACCGCCACCTGGTGGCTGTCCATGTGCTTGAACGCCTGGCCGCGAAAGGTAATGGAACCCTGCTGTGGCGTGTAGACCCCGTTGATGCAATTGAGCATGGAGCTCTTGCCAGCACCGTTGGGGCCAATGATGGCGCGCACTTCGTGCTCACGCACATTGAATGAAATATCGGTCAGCGCCTTGACGCCACCAAAACTCAATGAGATATTTTTGACATCCAGAATGATGTCGCCGATCTTCTTTTGTGCGCCTATTGGCGCCACGGCTGCGGGTGTGGTGTTGCTCATGCTGCTGCCTTTACGGGGGCAAAGGTCTTGGTGTCTTCAATGCGCAGGGTTGCGCTGACCTTGCCTGTGCGACCGTCTTCAAACTTGACCTGGGTCTCGATAAATTGCGATGACTTTCCGCTGTACAGGGCGTCAATCAAACCGTCGTAGCGTTCAGCGATGAAGCCGCGGCGAACCTTATTAGTGCGGGTCAGCTCGCCGTCATCCGCATCGAGCTCTTTGTGCAAGACCAAAAAGCGACTGACCTGGCTGCCAGCCAGCAGCGTGTCCACACTCAGGTCGGCGTTGACTTTTTCGACGCATTCCTTGATCAGCTGGTAGACCTCGGGTTTTTGCGCCAGATCGGTGTAGCCCGCGTAGGGCAGGTTGCGCCGCTCGGCCCAGTTGCCGACCGCATCGAAGTCGATGTTGATGAATACACAAACCTGGTCGCGGCCATCGCCGTAGGCCACCACTTCCTTGATGTGCTGGAAGAATTTGAGCTTGTTCTCCACGTATTTGGGGGCGAACATGGCGCCATCGTTGGCGCCGCCCTTGATGCGACCCACATCCTTGACGCGATCTATGATCTTGAGGTGGCCGTGGGCGTCGATAAAGCCGGCATCGCTGCTGTGGTACCAGCCTTCCGCAGTAAGAACCTCGGCCGTGGCTGCGGGGTTTTTGTAGTACTCCTTGAGCAAGCCGGGCGACTTGATCAGGATCTCGCCGTTATCCGCCACCTTGATCTCTACCCCCTCGCACGGCACGCCCACTGTATCGGCA
The DNA here is from genome assembly GCA_903945325.1 of uncultured beta proteobacterium. Lineage (GTDB taxonomy): Bacteria > Pseudomonadota > Gammaproteobacteria > Burkholderiales > Burkholderiaceae_C > Allorhodoferax. The sequence goes on from CAJAVE010000037.1 coordinate 17,108, forward strand.
CGCGCTTCGTGGTCGGGCTGCAGGCAGACGAACACAGCGGTCTCTGTGGAACCGTAGAGTTGCTTGAGGTTGATGCCGATGGAGCGAAAGAATGAAAACAGGTCGGGACCAATGGCCTCGCCGGCCGTGTACGCCACGCGCACGCGGCTCATGCCCAGCGTATTGCGAAGTGGGCCATAGACAAAAAAGGTACCCAATGCGTACAGCACGCGATCCACCAGCGAGATGGACTTGCCGTCCATCAACGTGGGCCCCACCCGTTTGGCAATGCCCATGAAGTAATGGAACATGTTGCGCTTGATGACTCCAGCATCTTCCATGCGAATCATCACACTGGTCAACAGCCCTTCAAAGACGCGCGGTGGTGCAAAGTAATAGGTGGGGCCAATTTCCTTCAGGTCGATGGTGACCGTAGCCGCCGACTCGGGGCAATTGACGACGTAACCACAGGCCAGCCACTGTGCGTACGAAAAGATGTTTTGCCCAATCCAGGCCGGAGGAAGGTAAGCCAGCACTTCTTCGGAGCCAGTCAACTTGTCAAAGTCGGCGCCCACACGGGCCCTGTTGAGCAGCGAGTTGTGCGTGTGCACCACGCCCTTGGGGTTGCCCGTGGTACCCGAGGTGAAGAACATGGCCCCCACATCGTGAGGTCCAGCCTTTTCCACCTCGGCCGCGAAGAAGTCCGGGTGGATGCCGACAAACGCTTTGCCCGCTGCCTGCAGTTCATCAAGTGAGGCCAGGCAGGGCTCGTCGTATTTGCGCAGTCCACGGGGGTCGTCAAAGTAAATGCGCTCCAGCTGGGGGCAACTCTCCCGGATTTCCAACAGCTTGTCGACCTGCTCCTGGTCCTCGGCAAAGGCAAAGCGCACTTCGGCGTTGTTAATGGGAAAAACGCACTCGGCAGCGGCAGCATCCTGGTATAGCGGCACAGGTATGGCGCCCAGCGACTGCACGGCCAGCATGGTGGCGTACAGGCGCGGCCGATTGGCCCCCACAACGACCATGTGCTCGCCCCGGCGCAAACCGGCCTGATGCAGGCCCGCGGCAAGTTGCTGCACCATAGCCAAAAGGTCAGCCCAGGACAGCGATTGCCAGATACCGTATTCCTTTTCACGCATGGCGGGCGCGGTTGGGCGCTCACTGGCGTGCTTTTGGAGTAGCCGCGGAAAAGTGGTTTGCATTGCCGAATCCTTGTCAACTGATCCAACCCCGATGCGGTGCAAAGGGACTGTGTATGGATGCGAATAGTAGCCGCGCATTTGACGTCAAGTTGTCGTTTGGACGACAATTCCAACTTTTCTGGGTAGGTGTTTTCCCTTCACTTATTGGTAACTTACAGAGCACAGCCATGCCATCCGATTCCGCACTGCACCAACGCCGTCGTGCCCTGACCGAAGGCGAGCTCGGCGCCATTCCCTGGTTCCACTTGCTCTCGCCCGCTGAGCAGGAGCGCGCCAACGACGATCTGAAAATCGCCGATGCAGACCTGGGTGAATACGTCTGCAGAACCGGCCGTCCGGTGACCTATTGGTTCGGCGTGGTGGACGGCCTGCTCAAGATGAGCAGCGACACCGCAGAGGGTCAAACGATGACCTTTACCGGCGTGCCGCCCGGCGGCTGGTTTGGCGAGGGTACGGCCATGAAGCGCGAGACCTACCGCTATAACATTCAGGCACTGCGCAAGAGTCGCGTGGCGGGCTTGCATGTGGATACCTTCCACTGGCTGCTGGACCACTCCATTGGCTTCAACCGCTTTGTCATGAACCAGCTCAACGAGCGCCTGGGGCAGTTCATTGCCGCGCGCGAGATCGACCGCATGACCAACCCCGACATCCGGGTGGCCCGCAGTCTGGCCTCGCTGTTCAACCCGGTGCTGTACCCGGGTGTGGGCGAGGTGCTGCGCATCACGCAGCAGGAATTGGCCTATCTGGTGGGGTTGTCGCGCCAGCGGGTCAACGAAGCCTTGACCGCGCTGGCATCGCAGGGAGCAATCCAGGTGGAATATGGCGGCCTGCGGGTCATCGACCTGCAGGCGCTGCGAACCCAGACGCTATTTCGGTGAAACCAGCACAAATGGATCGGTGCCTGGCCGCTTCGACCGTAGTACTTTGGCGCTATCTGAACAATCCTTGATCCAGATAGGGTAACGTCGCTGAGAAACTTGACTAGAATTTCTGTGTCCGTCGTTGGACCCACAAGATGCGAAATTCAATTTCAAGCTTTGTTTCAACTTTCAGCGATATGCTGAGCGGTCACAGTCCGGCCGAGAAGGCGTGTGCCCGTCAAGAAGAGATTCGAACGGCCATGCTGGCCGCCCTTTCAGAAATTGAAAGCACGCACCCTGGCGACTTTTCCAAGTCACTGGTGACGATTACGCAGGCCAATGATGTGCAGTCACTGTGGTACGCAAGAAGCGAGTTATTGCGTCTGATCGCCGACCGTGACGGGGAGAAGGCCGCTCGTGCAATTTTGGACACCATTACTAACATGTTTGACGGCCTGGTCCCGAAAAACCAGATGCCCTCAAAAAAGAAAACCAACCGCTAGCCATCGGCCTGCAGGACCACTCCAGTGACACAGCTATCACCCCCCCCAATAAAGCCGTTTGCTGTTGAATGGAGAGAGGGCTTCAGCATTGGTATTGAACAATTGGACAGGGAGCACCGCCACCTGTTTTCGCTGGTGTTGGCGCTCAATCTGGATTCGGTCGGGCAAACCATGGAAAAGCTGCTGGACTATGTGGTCATCCATTTTTCCGATGAGCAGAATGCAATGGACCGAAGCGGCTACCCCGCCCTTGAGCAGCACTTGCGCCTGCACGAGGAATTTGCGGCCAAAATTGCCGATTTTCTGGTCACGGGTGACGACTGGACTGAAGAACGGGTTCAGGAACTTCGCCGGTTTCTGAACAAGTGGCTCATCGCGCACATCATGACTCACGACATGCGTTTCGGTAAGTGGCTCGCCAACGAGAGCAAGCCGCACTGAACCGGGGCCCTACATGCCGAGCGACCTCAAAAGTTCGTCCTGATCGCTCAAATCCTGCGCGTCCGATGTGGGCTGGCTCACATTGCGCTCTGCCTCGGCTTGGGCGATGACCTCGTCCGGTGTGAGCGCCTCGTTGATTTCAAAGTCATGCAGCTTGATGAACTCGGTGCGGTCAATCGCCAGCTCCAGGTAGAAAATATTGTTCTTGCCGGTATAGAAGGTCACACGCCGTGACTCGGGCTGGTCCAGTTGCGTGTCCACACTGAGCATCACCTGTTTGTTGAGCACCAGCATCTTGGGCTGGTTCTGGGTAATGGTGGTTTGCAACTCGCGGCGCACCTTGCCAGTGAAGTCCCCCACGATCTGGTTCATGAGTTCTCCCATGATGTTGCTCACTTCGTCTGAGGTGTGGGACAGCGCCAGCTCACTCTTGGGCATGCCCATGTTCAGCATATAGCTTTCGTAGAGTTCCATGGCCGTTTGTGCCGAGAAATTGAGAACCACCAGCCCGGAAAACCCCCCGTCAAACAAGACAAAGCAGCCAATGTCGGGCTTGAGGCAGGTTTTGGTGATGCGCTGAACCATGCCGGAGTAGTGGATCGGGCACTGGGTAGCCGCCGTCAGCACCCTCGTCACCGAATTGCAAAGGCTTGTCAGAATATCCTCGGTACCGTAAACAACGGTGGATTCTTGCCACGTTTTGACCATAACTGAACTCTCCAGCCAAAAGGATGACTGTACAACGGGTCTCGCCCATGTGGCGAAAATCGGGGGCTGAATGCACGCCAAACGCCGCAACCAAGCATCAAATAGGCCTCAAGCCCTCGTAAAATATGCGCAAGCAGCTACAAAAGATATAGCAAATGACAGATTCCAAACCACCTGCCCCGCCCACCGTTTTTCGCCGTGCTGCCCCGCCTGCGGGCAAGGCACCCGTGGGCCGCGCCGCCATCCCGGCCGGGCAAGCCAACACGGCTGCGCACGGCGCCAACGGTACCGTACGCCTGAACAAACGCATGGCCGAGCTGGGCATGGCGTCGCGCCGTGAAGCCGACGACTGGATCGCCAAAGGCTGGGTCAAGGTCAACGGCAAGGTCGCCGAAATGGGCATGCAGGTTGCACCGGATGCGCGCATCGAGGTGACCCAGCAGGCCAAAGGCGCACAGGCCAACCAGGTCACCATCCTGCTCAACAAGCCCATCGGCATCGTCAGTGGTCAGGCCGAAGACGGGCACGAGCCCGCCATCACGCTCATCCAGCCGCAAAACCGCTGGTGCGATGACAACGCCCGCTTCTTTTTCCATGGCAGCCAGCTCAAGAGCCTGGTGCCCGCCGGGCGGCTGGACATTGACTCCACCGGTCTGCTGGTGCTGACCCAGGACGGCCGTGTGGCGCGCCAGTTGATTGGCGAGGACTCGGGGATGGAGAAGGAGTATTTGGTCCGGGTGGTCTACACCGGCGTGGCCAACCCGGCGGCTGCCAATTCCGCCGCTGCCACCTATGGCGCGCGCCCCATGGCAAGACCGGCCCAGCCCGCACCGCCCACCCAGCTTAGCCGCATCGACGATGACGACCCCGTCAGCACCGACGTTCAATCCGTCTTCCCGGCCGACAAGTTGCGCCTGCTGCGCCATGGCCTGAGCCTGGACAACCAGGCGCTCAAGCCCGCGAAAGTGGAGTGGCAAAACCCCGAGCAGTTGCGTTTTGTGCTGGTAGAAGGCAAGAAGCGCCAGATCCGTCGCATGTGCGAACTGGTGGGGTTGAAGGTGGTGGGACTCAAGCGCGTGCGCGTCGGCAAGGTCATGCTGGGCCATTTGCCGGTGGGTCAGTGGCGCTACCTGGCTCCGCATGAGAGCTTCTAGCGCGATAGCATCGCGCCATGACCAAGCCACCCAAAGCCCCTGCAGCCTCCATCAACCACCTGCGCCCTTCTGACCTGCGCGCCATCGCGCAGTTGGCCACACAAGCCACCCGTGGCGTGACCCGCATGACCGAAGGCGTGCACCATGCGGTGTTGCGCAGCATGGGCGCACCCGACAACCAGCAGGCGCAGACTGGCGGAATCACGGGTTTTGTCTACCGCACGGTGCATGGCGTGACCGAACTGGTGGGCAAAGGCCTGCAGACCGCGTTTACCAGGCTGGAGCCCCTGCTGGAAACGCTGGTCGACCAGCCCCCCGAGACACCGGAGCGCGAAGCTGTGTTGGCTGCGCTAAACGGTGTCATGGGCGACCAGCTGCTGCAAACCCACAACCCGCTGGCCACACCCATGACGCTGCGCTACCAGGGCCGCGCCCTGAACCTGCATGCCATGCCCCCGATGCCGGGCGCCACCGGCAAGGTGCTGCTATTGATTCACGGCCTGTGCATGAACGACCTGCAATGGCGCACCCAACCCGGAAACAACCCGGCCAAAGTGTCTGACCATGCCTCAGCGCTGGCTGTACAGTTGGGCTACACCCCTGTTTACCTACGCTACAACACGGGTCTGCACACCTCGCAAAACGGGCGCGCGCTGGCATCCATGCTGGAGCAAATGCTGGAGAAGTGGCCCCTGCCAGTGGAAGAACTCACGGTCGTTGTGCACAGCATGGGCGGCCTGGTGATCCGCAGCGCGGTGCACTGTGCCCAACAGGGGGCGCTACGGTGGCCACAGCAACTCAAAAATATCGTCTTTTTGGGCACACCCCACCATGGCGCGCCACTGGAGCGGGCGGGCAACTGGCTGGACGTGATTTTGGGCACCAACCCGTTCAGCAAACCCTTTGCCAAACTGGGCCAGTTGCGAAGCGCTGGCATCACCGATCTGCGCTACGGCCATGTGCTGGACGCAGACTGGCAGGGCCATGATCGCTTCACCAAGCGCTCCGACAGCCGCCAACCCCTTCCCCTACCCGATAGCGTGGCGTGCTACACCGTAGCGGCCACCACAGCGGCCAAACGCAGCCCGCTGGCTGACCGGGTGATTGGAGACGGCCTGGTGCCACTGCCCAGCGCCTTGGGCCAGCACGCGGACCCGAGCCGCCAGCTGGGCTTTGGCAAGGCGGCGCAGACCATCGTCTACCGCACCAGCCACATGGCGCTTCTGCACAGCCCCGAGGTAACGCGCCAGATCATCCACTGGCTGACGCCCTCTTGAAATCGGGGCCTATCGCCCATAATTGAAGGCTTACCGCGTGGCGCACAGGGCGCCCGTTGGATATTCCTTGTTGAAGCTTTACCGAAAGTTGTATTCCCATGACCAAGCAAACCCTTTCATTTCAGGCCGAAGTTGCACAGCTGCTGCACCTGGTCACCCACTCGCTGTATTCCAACAAGGAAATTTTCCTGCGCGAGCTGATCTCCAACGCGTCTGACGCCTGCGACAAGCTGCGTTTTGAAGCCATCAACGATGGTGGCCTTTACGAGAACGACTCCGAGCTGAAGGTCAAGGTTACCTTCGACAAGGACGCCAAAACGCTCACCATCACCGACAACGGCATCGGCATGAGCGCGCAGGAAGCCATTGACAACCTGGGCACCATTGCCAAGAGCGGCACCAAGGATTTCGTCAGCAAGCTGTCCGGCGACCAGAAGACCGACTCCCAGCTCATCGGCCAGTTCGGCGTGGGCTTTTACTCCGGCTTTATCGTGGCCGACAAGATCACCGTCGAGTCCCGCCGTGCTGGCATGAAGGAGTCTGAAGGTGTGCGCTGGGTCAGCGACGGCGGCGCCAGCGGTGGTGGTGCCTTTGAAGTCGAGACCATTGACCGCGCGGCACGCGGCACCAGCGTCACCTTGCATCTGCGTGAAGATGCCCAGGATTACACCCAGACCTGGAAGGTCAAAAACATCATCAACAAATACTCCGACCACATCAGCCTGCCCATCCAGATGGAAAAGGAAGAGTGGAAAGACGGCGAGCTGATCACCCCGTCGGATGAAAACGGTGGCCGCCAACCCGGTGGCATGGTCAAGACCGGCGAGTGGGAAACCGTCAACAAAGCCAGCGCCATCTGGACGCGTGCCAAAAAAGACATTGAGCAGGCGCAGTACGACGACTTCTACAAACAGATCAGCCACGACTTTGAAGCACCCCTGGCCCACACCCACAACCGGGTGGAAGGCAGTACCGAATACACCCAGCTGCTTTACTTGCCTGGCAAAGCGCCGATGGACCTGTGGAACCGCGAGAAAAAGGGTGGCCTGAAGCTCTACGTCAAGCGCGTCTTCATCATGGACGACGCCGAAGCACTGCTGCCAACCTACCTGCGCTTTGTCAAGGGCGTGGTCGACTCGGCGGACCTGCCGCTGAACGTGAGCCGCGAACTGCTGCAGGAAAGCCGCGACGTCAAAGCCATCCGCGAAGGCTGCACCAAGCGTGTGCTGTCGATGCTGGAAGACCTGGCCAGTGGTGACAAATTACCAGAAGCATCAGCCGACGGCGTGACGGATGTGGTTAGTGCGGAAGACAAGCTGGAGGCAGAAAAGAACGTTGGCAAGTACACCAAGTTCTACGCCGAGTTTGGCGCCGTGCTAAAGGAAGGCCTGGGCGAAGATTTCGCCAACAAGGAGCGCCTGTGCAAGCTGCTGCGCTTTGCCTCCACCACCACCGATTCCGCCAGCGTGGGCTTTGCCGACTACAAGGCCCGCATGAAGGAAGGCCAGGAAGCGATTTACTACATCACCGCCGACAACCTGGCTGCTGGCAAGAACAGCCCGCAGCTGGAAGTGTTCAAGAAAAAAGGCATCGAAGTGCTGGTGATGACCGACCGTGTGGACGAGTGGGCGCTGAACTTTGTGCAAGAGTTTGACGGCACCCCGCTGCAAAGCGTGGCCAAGGGCGCGGTTGACCTGGGCAGCCTGCAGGACGAAGCCGAGAAAAAGGCTGCCGAAGAGGCTGCCGAAACGTTCAAACCCCTGCTGGCCAAACTGAAGGAAGCGTTGAAAGACAAGGCCGAAGATGTGCGCGTGACCACCCGCCTGGTGGACAGCCCCGCCTGCCTGGTGGTCAAGGACGACGGCATGAGCACGCAGTTGGCCCGCATGCTGAAGCAGGCTGGCCAGGCGGCCCCCGAGGTGAAGCCCGTGCTGGAAGTGAATGCCGAACACCCGCTGGTCAAGAAACTCGACGGCTCGGTGCACTTCAACGACCTGGCCCACATCCTGTTCGACCAGGCCCTGCTGGCTGAAGGCGGCATGCCCGCCGACCCGGCGGCCTATGTGAAACGCGTCAACGCGCTACTGGCCTGATATTGCGTCCGTTGAACACCGTTGCAGCAAGCGCACGTGCATGGGCCGGGTAAACCGGGCACCTGCAGCGCTGCAATGGGGTTCGAACGCTGCACGCACGGTGGCGATTTTTGTCTCATCGAGCTGATGGTCGGCGTAGGTCGGGCGCATCATCCGCTGCTCAAAGTCCGCGAAATCACGAAACTGCACCGGCACATCAAAACGCCGCTCGGCAACTTGCGTCCAGTCACCGCCCTGCAGGGCCTGATCCAGCGCCTGCTGCGCGGCCGCCCGGACAATGCCTTCGTCATTGAAATGGCGAATGATCGTGTTGAGGTCCCCAGCGTACACAGGCTCTGAAACATACAGGTGAGCGCCGGGGCGCAACACCCTGGCGATTTCCTTCAAGGCCCGCGCCAGCAGGTCCAGCGGCACGTGGTGCAGCGACTTGAGCATCACCGCCAGGTCAAAACTGGCATCCCCAAACGGAATCTCCTGGGCGCCTGCTGCCACAAACTGCAGTCGATCCTGGGGTGCGGCCACATTCTTGGCATGTTGGCGCTGATCGACTTCCAGGCCCACCCACTCGGAATCAGTGAATCGTTCCAGCACCGTGCGGGCCATACGGGCATTGCCGCATCCCAACTCAATGATGCGCTGGCCCTTCAGCGGTACCAGAGCATCAAGTACGGTCCACTCGTCTTCAATTAAGACGACAGGTAGCTCGGTCAATGGCATAGTTTCTTCCCTTTCAAAACTGAAGTTGTTTGAGTTTGCTGGCCAGGGCCGGGGCATTGAGCACACCCATATGCGCGTCAACCAGATGCCCCTGGGCGTCCACAAACAAGGTGGTCGGCAGCCCGCGCGAACCCAAGGCCGGCCCCAGACTGGAATGGGAGTCGAGCCAGACATGGCTCAGGTTCAAATGGTACGCGCCAAGGTAGGCACGCACCGCTTCAGCCGATTCGCCCTGGTTGATGAAGAGAATGTCGACCGACTTTTCGCGTTGCTGCGCGGCGGCGAACATCGGCATTTCCTGCCGACAAGGCCCGCACCAACTGGCCCAGAGATTGATGACGCGTGGCTTGCCAGGCGACAACTGGGGTAGCAGCGCGGATCGCCCGGACTCCAGCTCCACCACGGTCACTTCCGGCAAGGCCTTGGGCTGGTAGTGGCTGAGTAGCACTGTGGCGCCCAGCCAGACCCCCAGCCCCAGGGCGGAGCCAACCCCCAGCGCCCGGCGCAATGCCGGCTCAGTGTGCTGCCGCCAGGCAACCCAGGCCACGCTGATGATGGCTGCCGCCCACGGGTTCCAGCCACCATCGCGCACATCCAGCATGGCCCAGGGCTCTGATTCATAGGCCTGCACATTCTGGGCGACGAACACCAGGCGCCCTGCCAGCAAGCCCATAAGCAGTGCATTGAGCAAGGTATCGCCCACCTGCTTGCCCAACGCAGGTGCGCCTGCATCGCCTTTGCGCGAACGCACAAAAACCCACCGCGCCACCCATGCAGCCAACAAGTAAGCAAGAAGCAGTTTGAGGGGGCCCACAGGCAGCGCCAGGGGACCGATTGAGATTGACATCATTGGCAAATTGATAAGTAGCCGCAAATATAACGGCAACTGATTTCATGCCACGAAATGCAAGGTGAAATAGGCCTTAAAGCCCGATGGAATATGCGTAACCAGCTACATTATTTGTAGCATTTTTGCTTCACAGCACCGCCAGCAGCGGCTGCAACACGCTGGCCCCGAGCCGTTTGGAACGCGCCCCGCTCCAGCCCGTGGCCGCATTCGGCAACTGGTCGTTGTCCTTGAACGGCATTTCGATGGTCAGGGCCAAACAGCCAAATTGCTGGGCAATCCAGTTGGTGGCCAGGGTGGGGTTGGCGGTACCGGGCTCGCTGCGGCCATAGTTGTACTGGTCCTGAAAATCCGGGCAGTTGGCCATCCAGGCATTCTTGAACGCATCTTCCAGCGCCGCGATCTGTGGCGAGTAGCCCGGGTTGCCTTCGGAACCCACGCAGAAGTTGTAGGGCAGTGCCTCGTCGCCATGCACATCCAGGTTCAGGTCAACACCGGTTTCCAGCATCTTCTGGCGCACCAGAAACACCTCGGGCGAGCGCTGCAGGGTCGGCGCAGCCCACTCACGGTTCAGGTTGGCGCCAGCGGAATTGGTGCGCAGGTTGCCGCGCACGGCACCATCGGGGTTCATGTTGGGCACCACGTAGAAAACGCAGCGTTGCAACAGCACGCGGCTGACCGCGTCGTCCGTGTCCAGCAGGCGCTCCAGAAAACCTTCGATAAACCACTCGGCCATGGTCTCGCCCGGATGCTGGCGGGCGATGATCCAGACCCGTTTTCTTTCGGCTACAGGTAAGGTGCCTGCTGAGTCGGCTATGCGCAGCAGGGTCATCTCGCGCCCATCCAGTGTGCTGCCCAGACGCTCCTGCTTCACATGGGGGGATTGCGACGCAGAGGCCAGCAGGTCCAGATGCAGCTCGTAAGAATAGGGCTCGAAGTACGCAAAATACATGCAGTCGCCGCTGGGCGTGGCGTGTGCGGTCATCACCGTTCCGTCAAACGTGGTGTCGATGCGAAACCAGTTTTGCCGGTCGTGACTGGCCACCACCTGGTAGCCCTCCCAGCCCTTGGGGTAGGCACAGGCACCGGCGTTCAGGAAGCGCAGCGTGACCGACTGGCCCGCCGCCCCGTGCAGCGCGAAGTGAAACCACTGCGCAAACTCGCTGGCGTTGTCAGAGCGAATCTTCAGCTCGATGTTGCGTGGGTCGCTCAGGCTCACCACCTCAATAGCGCCAGAATCAAACTGGGTGGAAATGTGCAATGTGGTCATACAGAAGGCTTCAATGGAGTTCAATGACTTTAACGCTCTGGCCCGGCTTGGGTTCGCCACCACTGTAATAGCCGTTGATCAGGCGCAACTGCTGTTCGGGCCGCTCAACGGGTGAGCTTCGGGCCAGTTCGGCAAAGCCCCCCTTGGGGTAGGGCACGGTCTTGATAACCCAGGGTCTGGCCGCCGCGCGGTCTTGCGCACTGAGCGCGCGGAAGCTGCCTTCGGCTTCCCGCAAGGCCGTTTGCGCGCGTTGCAGGGCGGCTGCATCTTTGGCCAGGGCCTGCAGCAAATACATGTTGTCGGCCGGGCCGCGCACCACGGTGGCGGCAAGGGTCTGGGTCTGGCCCTGCGCGTCTTGCCGGGTCCCCAGGAACCGCGTCGCCTGCAGCCCGTTAATGGACAGCGCCTGGCTTTGGCCGCTTGCCGGTTTGAGCAGGTCGCGGATGATGGCCGCCGGGTCTTTGCCTGCCTTGGCTGGCAACAGGCGCACAAACAGGGCCGCATCACGCGCCGGGTTCATCAGGCCCAGCTTGTCGGCATCGTTCTGGATCTGCCAGCCAGCCGGTGCCGTGACGCCAAAGCCCAGCGCGGCGTGATAGTAGTTGCGGCCCCGGCTCAGGCCCTGGTCGGTACTTTCGCCAAAGGCCATGCCCGCAATCACCCGCTGATAACGCACACGCCCCTCGTCGGTGTAGTTCCCCTTGTGCTGGGACGCCAGTTGGGTGATGGCGTTCAGCCGCTGGTCATTGGACGGATGTGACGACAGCCAGTCGCCCTGCGCCGGGGCACTGCGGCCCTCGGCTTTGGCGACATCGGCAGCAAAACGCTCCTGGTCTTTCAAAACGCGGATCACGTCAATCATGTTGCGCGGATCGAAGGTGTTGCGCGCCAGGTATTCCGCACCCAGCGCATCGGCCTGCAACTCCTGGTCACGCCCGTACGAGGCCACATAGCCCGCTGCGACCGATTGCGACATCTGCCCCGCCATCTTGCCCGCACCGGCAATGCCCTGGCTTTCCAGCACCGCACCCAGTACGCTGGCGGCCAGCACCCCCAGACCCGCGTTTTGCTGGCTGGTGGCGCGCTGTGCGCCGTGGCGGGCAGTTACATGGCCGATTTCGTGACCGACAACGCCAGCCAGGTCGGCCTCGCTGTCCATATAGGCCATGATGCCGCGCGTCACATACACATAGCCGCCAGGCAGCGCAAAGGCGTTGATGGTGGGCGTGTCGAGAACCGTGAAGTGCCATTGCAACTGCTTGCGGTGCGATTGCGCCGCCAGGCGCTGGCCCAGCGTGTTGACATAGGCCTGCACCGCCGGGTTGTTGTAGACGCCGTATTCCTGCAGCACCTGCTGGTGGGCCTTGGCGCCTTCGGCGATTTCGGTGCTCTCGTCCATCACCGTGCGCTCGGCCTGACCACTGACCGGGTTAACCACGGTGGTGCCGCAGGCAGACAGCAGCAGCGATGCGAGCAGGAGGCTTGGGAGTTTGAGTTTCATAGGGGACCCGTTTCTGGCGATCCTGCATTTTAGGTAGGGCTTGAGCTTGAGGCAGGTTGGATGCAGGCAGCCCGGGTATCCGTTCTCCGGCCCACCTCGCGGGCGGCTGCTTCTGGTTCGCCTGGGTTGCTGCGTCAACTGCGTGGTGTGATGGCCAGCTCTGTGGCAACCGCAAATGGGGCCTGCGCCCGGACACCCGGACTGCGTGCATCGCAGTGCGATTGTTTCAACGGGAAAGAAGTTCCATGAACTCAATAGATTGGGGATACCAAGACCGCACTGGGGCGGAAGGAGTCGTTCACCCCCTTTGCCCAATTCACGACTCCATCGCAACTTAGAATCGAACAATAGTGATCTGCGTGGGAGGCTCGCTGCAAACTGTATATTGCAGCACGAAGGGCTGAGCAGACTTGACAAACCAAGGCTACAAGCCATTTTCAGGGGAATTCGATGTCCAGTATATGGAGCAGGTCCAAACTTATAGAGCAGCTTCATTTGCTCCGGAAATTACGTTAGGCGATACCCCAAATGGCCGCTTGGCAATTCACCGTCTGCCTTATCCCAAAGAGTTGGGCGACTTCAAACGCTGGCGATGCAAGCTTGCTTTTCAGCGTCGATGGTTTCGACAGCTCAGTAGCTTGGACGGACGTGGCTATTGATCGCAGTAGCTTCGATGAAGCTTTCGACAAAGTCCTCAATAGAAGCAAAACCTGGCATGTCGATCAGACGGCTTGGGGAGATGAAGAACGAATTGATATCCAGCTCTGGGTAGGGCAAGGACGTATCGAAGAAATTCAGCTTCGGCTGAACCTTCGCGAAGCCTTGGAGCCATTCGTCTCTAGTTTCTGCGAAGCACTAGAAGAACTCGACTGCGTGATTTTTGTGCCTGAAACGAAGAGAATGCTTCCTCTAGAGCCGGATGAAATAGTTCGAGAAGCTTTAGCGTCACGGGCAGCTACTTTCGTCAAAGACCCGCATACTTACTTGTCAAAACTAGCAGGAGAACCGAGCGCGTGACCCCATCGCCTAACCCGGCAGTCGAGAGGGACGGCCACAAGCTGCGCTTGTGGTTCCCTCCGCTTCGCTCCGGCCGCCCCTCACTTCTACGTTAGGCATCACCCCAATGCATATGCTCCTGCGACTCGGCGAGAGGAACGGCAAGGCCGACTACGAACCGGTTCATGTCGATCTTGTCGCTGCCAATCGCTTTCGAGTTCTCCATTCGCCCGGACTCGCATACGGCATGGCTGCTGGCGATGAGCTTGAGGTTGATGAGCTAGGTCGATACAACGTTGTCGCCAGAGCGGGGAATCTCTCCGTCCGTTTTCTATGCGACAGCGGGGTAGCTGACATCGAGCAAAGCTTGACCGAACAGATAGTGAGAATTGGAGGTCGCCTTGATGGTCAAGTGCGTGCCGGGCTCGCATACACGATTCCCCTCAGTGCCGGCCGAGACGTGATCGGGCCGCTTTTCGCAAAGGCAAAGCAAGAGCATCCTGGTGCCCTCTGGGAGTACGGAAATGTCTACGATGAAGACGGCAACCTCATGGAGTGGCTGCGCGGTGAGGCCTAACAGGTTGCTCGTCGCGGACGTGCAGCAGCAGAAAGCCGCTGCGCGGCGTGGGCTGCCCGCCGGACAACGCCGACGTTAGGCATCACCCCAATGCATGTGCTCCTGCGACTCGGCGAGAGGAACGGCAAGGCCGACTACGAAGCGGTTCATGTCGATCTTGTCGCAGCCAATCGCTTTCGAGTTCTCCATTCGCCCGGACTCGCATACGGCATGGCTGCTGGCGATGAGCTTGAGGTTGATGAGGTAGGTCGATACAACGTTGTCGCCAGAGCGGGGAATCTCTCCGTCCGTTTTCTATGCGACAGCGGGGTAGCTGACATCGAGCAAAGCTTGACCGAACAGATAGTGAGAATTGGAGGTCGCCTTGATTGTCAAGTGCGTGCCGGGCTCGCATACCTACCGGGGGGCCAATGTCCGATTGATATCCGTGCGTCGCGCACGCACAGAAGAGGTGGCACTTTATGAAAGCTAAAAAGTTCGAGCAACAGTTTGATGAGGGTGTCGACATCACGGCTTCTTTGGACTTGTCCAAAGCCAAGCGCGTGCTGCAGGAGCAGAAGCGAGTGAATGTCGATTTTCCAACATGGATGATTGACTCGCTTGATCGCGAAGCTAGCAAACTGGGGGTTACCAGGCAGTCTGTTATTAAGGTCTGGCTAGCCGAACGTCTTGAGGCGACGGCTTCTAACTTGCCGTTCAAAAGGACGCGCACAGGCACCGCGCACCGCTGACCTCTGCGTTAGGCCGCACAAGCGAGCCCTTCATCATGCATACTTTCCGCCGCACTCTCCTCGCCCTCGTGGCGCTGCTGTCGTCCACCGCAGCGCAGACTCAAAATTCCAAACCTATGGAGAAGCCCATGGTTGCTAAATCAGCTCTTGTTGTTGTTGATGCTCAAGTTGGAGTACTAGCACCCATTTGGGAATCGGCACGTGTAGTCGCCAATCTGGAACGGCTGGTTGCCAAAGCGAGGTCCGAGAAGGCGCTGATCGTCTGGGTTCAGCACTCCGATGATGAGCTGAAGTTCGGGTCTGATGCCTGGAAGCTAGCCCCAAGCTTCGTGCCAGCCGCTACAGAGATCACCGTACATAAGAAATACAACTCTTCGTTCGCTGATACAAGTCTCGATCAGCAGTTGCGATCTCACGGTGTTTCTCGAATTGTCTTGGCCGGCGCGGCCACAAACTGGTGCATCCGGGCAACTGCCTACGCTGCAGTGGATCGCGGCTACAGCCTCGCACTTGTCAGTGACGCACACTCAACCGAATCAATGCAGTTTAAGGATGGCCGCGTGGTCAGTGCCGAGTCGATCGTTACCGACCTGAATGTTGTCTTCAAATGGCTCAGCGCTCCGAACGTGAAGACCGAGGTTCTGGAAGCCGCAGGTGTTGGGTTTTAGGTGCGGCCTCACACGTTGCTCGTCTCGGACAGGCTATGCGTCGAATGCAGCAGTCCCAACCCAACAAAATACGCCCTCAAGGCGGGCCACGCCGCCTGCCTTGCGCGCGGTAGCTCCTGACAAAGCATTTGCAAGCAAAATGTGCCTCCAGCCCCCGTGAATATTGCGCAACAAGCTATTAAATCAATAGCATCTAGGGCAGACAACCAACCGCGTTGAAACCCCAAGCCCGATAATCGCGGCATGACTGCTTTCTCCTCTCTCCCCCTCTCGCCCGCCGTACTGGCCAACCTGCAACAACTGGGCTACGCGTCCATGACCCCCATCCAGGCGGCCAGCCTGCCCATTGCCCTGGCAGGCCAGGACCTGATCGCCCTGGCCCAGACCGGCAGTGGCAAGACCGCCGCCTTTGCGCTGGCGCTTTTGGCCAAGCTCACCCCGCGCTGGTTTGCCGTGCAGGCC
>CAJAVE010000038.1 GCA_903945325.1 uncultured beta proteobacterium
ATGGGCGACAAGGCCCTGGCCAAGCGCCGCATGCTGGACGCGGGCGTACCCTGCGCACCGGGGTATTTGGGTGCCGATCAAAGCGATGCCGTCTTGGTGGCTGAGGCTGAGAAACTTGGCTACCCGTTGCTGGTCAAGGCGGTGGCTGGCGGTGGCGGGCGCGGTATGCGGCTGGTGCGCGCCGGTGCTGAATTGCAGCAGGGTATTGAAGGCGCACGCCGTGAGGCGCTGAGCGCTTTTGGCGACGGCACGCTGATGCTGGAGCGCCTGATTGACAACGGTCGCCACATCGAGATTCAGGTGTTTGCCGATGCACACGGCAATGCGGTCTACCTGGGCGAGCGCGATTGCACGGCGCAGCGCCGCCGCCAGAAGGTGATCGAAGAGGCGCCGTCGCCTGTGGTGACACCCGCCATGCGCGAGGCCATGGGCAAGGATGCCGTGGCCGCCGCACTGGCGGTGGGTTACCGGGGCGCGGGCACGGTGGAGTTCATCGTGGACGACAAGTTGCACCATTACTTTCTGGAGATGAACACGCGCTTGCAGGTGGAGCATCCGGTGACCGAAATGATCACCGGCTACGACCTGGTGGAGTGGCAACTGCGCGTTGCTGCGGGCGAACCTCTGCCCGCTCAACAAGGCGACATTACCCTTACCGGCCACGCCATTGAGGCCCGTCTGTATGTAGAAGACCCCTATACCGGCTTCACCCCGCAGACCGGCACCGTGCTGTGGTGGCAACCCGCCAACGCCATGCACCCGGAAGTGGCCAAACCCGGCGTCGGGCACGGTGTGCGTGTGGATGACGGTATCGTGCAGGGCAGTGTGGTCTCGCCGTACTACGACCCGATGGTGGCCAAAATCATTGTGCATGGGCGCGACCGCGATGACGCCATTCGCCGCCTGCGCGCTGCATTGGCGAACACGCCCTTGCTGGGCTTGAAGAACAACGGCCGGTTTTTGAGCGATCTGGTCGACCATCCTGCTTTCCGCAAGGCCGAGATGACCACAACGTTGATCGACCAGTGGCTGGACAAAGGCGAGCCCTTGCTGCTAGAGCCAGTGCCGCCGGATGATGTCTGGCGTGTGGCTGCGATGGCTATCGCCATGCGCAATGGCAGCAGCTGGCGTTCCAACAGCGTGGCTGCATTTGATCTGCGCTTGCAGGCTGGTGACGTGGTGCGGGCTATCCGCGTGCAGCCGAACCGCCAGGGTGGCGTCGCCCTGCAGCTGGACGGTGCAACGGTGCAAGCCAGCGTACTGGGTTTTAGCGAGGGCAGACTGCGTTACACCATTGATGGCGTGGTGCGCAGCGCTATTGCAGTGTTTGCGGAATCGCAAGTGCATCTGGCGCTGGATGGCAACACCTTCGTATTTTCCGAGGTATCTGCCTTCCCCGATGCTGATGCGCTCAAGGATGCCAGCAAGGCACGCTCTCCTGTAGCGGGCAAGGTCACGCAGGTTCTGGTGGCCAGTGGAGCAGAGGTGCAAGTTGGCCAGCAACTGGTCTGCGTCGAAGCGATGAAGATGGAAATGTGGCTGTGTGCCGAGGCCGCAGGCGTGGTGCAGGCGGTACACGCCAGGGCGGGCGAACAGGTTGAATCTGGTGCGCTGCTGGTGGAACTGGAATTATTGAAGAAGTAAAACCCTGCGGAACAGGCCTTCAGCTCTGCCCGCAACTCATTAGGACTGATGATGGAAAAAGCAATACTCACCTGTGCGCTGACCGGCGTGCTGACCAACCCCAAGCAGCATCCGGTGCCCGTGACTCCCGCGCAAATGGCGTCCGAGGCGCGCGACGCCTTCAACGCGGGTGCGTCCATCATGCACGTGCACATCCGCAACCAGGAGCCGGGCATGGGCCAAATGCCGTCCTGGGACCCGGATGTGGCCGAGAGTGTGGTCAATGCCATTCGCGAAGCCTGCCCCGGCGTCATCATCAATTTGACAACGGGTGTGGTCGGCAAGGACATATCCGGCCCGCTGGCCTGTATCCGCCGGGTCAAGCCCGAGATTGCGGCCTGCAATGCGGGTAGCCTGAACTACCTCAAGATCAAGGAAGACGGCCAATGGGCCTGGCCGCCCATGGTGTTTGACAACCCGGTGTCCAAGGTGCTGCAGTTTCTGGATGTGATGCAGGAGTGCGGCACCCACCCCGAGTTCGAGTGCTTCGACGTGGGCATCGTGCGCTCGGTAGGCATGTTTATCAAGAACGGCATGCTGAAACCCGAAATGGGTCGCGCCGAATACAACCTGGTCATGGGGGTGGCATCGGGTATGCCATGCGACGCGGACTTGCTGGCGCTTCTGCCGCAGTGGATGGCGCCCGATAGCGTCTGGCAGGCCACGCTGATCGGCCGCGCGGAGATCTGGCCCGTCCACCAGAAGACGGCGGACCTGGGCGGCATGCTGCGCACCGGCCTTGAAGATACCTTTTACCTGCCCAATGGCGACCGCGCCAGCGGCAACGGTGCCTTGATCACCGAATTGGCCCGCTGCGCTGCCAGTGCTGGCCGCTCGATTGCCAGCCCGCAGGAAGCGCGGGCCCTGTTGGGTCTGAAGGCCTGAATCGCCCCAAAAGCCTGTGCTATAATTTTCAGCTCAGCGGCTGTAGCTCAGTTGGATAGAGTACTTGGCTACGAACCAAGGGGTCGTGGGTTCAATTCCTGCCAGCCGCACCATATGATTTCCCTCTGAAAACGCAAGTTTTCAGAGGGTTTTTCATTTGTACTGCTCTAAGTCGTGTGGGTGACTTTTGGGTGACTCAGCTTTCAATCTCGCATCTCCATATGGATCTGGCTGATGCTTCGATTTCATCGACTCGCGTGGCAAGTGATCAGCTCCATCTTTACAGCAAGCGCGGCAAGGCAATTGCGATACAGCTGGATGTCACATCGTTTTGTGCTTTTCGCAGAGTAGAGGCATCGCCAGCGTCTGAGTGCATGTCTGATTTCTTCAGGATGCGCGGTGTTGTGTGGCTGGAAATTTCAAATGACACCGCGACACCCCGCCGCTTCCTGCCTCCCCAACGATCTGAGTACATTTTCTGCTGTCGCCGGCGCAGCGAGCTGCACCGCAGCGCCGTCTCCCCGCGCCTGCGCAATGGCATCGCGCAACGCCTCGTACACGCTGATGGCCAGCATGAACGGCGGCTCGCCCACGGCCTTGCTGCCAAACACGTTGTCCTCGCGGTTGGGCTGCGGCCACAGGTCCACCTTGAAGTGCTCCGGCACATCGCCCGCCGTGGGGATTTTGTAGGTGCTGGGCGCGTGGGTGGTGAGCAGGCCCTTGTCGTTCCACACCAACTGTTCGGTGGTCAGCCAGCCCATGCCCTGCACAAATGCGCCTTCAATCTGGCCGATGTCGATGGCGGGGTTGATGGAGCGGCCCACGTCGTGCAGGATGTCCACCTTCAGCACACGGCTCTCGCCGGTGAGGGTGTCGATGGCCACCTCGGTGCAGGCGGCGCCATAGGCGAAATAGTAGAACGGCCGTCCGGTGAGCGTGGTCTTGTCGTAATGGATTTTGGGCGTGCGGTAGAAGCCGTCGCTCCACAGCTGGATGCGGTTGGCGTAGGCCATGCCCACCACGTTTTCAAAGCTGCGGGTGGCCTTGGGCGTGGTGACCTGACCGTCGGCGAAGCGCACCGCACCGGCTCCCACACCGTCCAGCCCACACACAAACGCTGCCAGGTTGTCGCGCACATGGCGGGCGGCAAACTGGGCCGCGCGGCCATTGAGGTCGGTGCCCGCCGATGCGGCTGTGGCGGATGCGTTGGGCACTTTGCTGGTGTCGCTGGCGGTGCACAGTACCCGCTCAAACGCAATACCCAGCTCGTCCGCCACGATCTGCGCCACTTTGGTGTGCAGGCCCTGGCCCATTTCCGTGCCACCGTGGTTCACCTGTACGCTGCCGTCGGTGTACACATGCACCAGCGCACCGGCCTGGTTGAACAGGGTGGCGGTGAAGCTGATGCCGAATTTGACCGGCGTGATGGCCAGGCCGCGTTTGATGATGGGGTTGGCAGCGTTCCATGCCAAAACGGCCTCTCGCCCCCGTCGATACTGCGCAGACAGCTCCAGTTTTGATAGCAACGGGGCGAGGATGTTGTCCTCCACCTTCATCTGGTAATGGGTGGTGTCGCGACGTTGGTTGGTGCCGGGAACAGTCTCGTCGCTGTACAGGTTGCGCAGGCGCACATCCAGCGGGTCCATCTTCAGCTGGCGGGCGATGTCGCCCATGATGGTCTCGATGACGATCACACCCTGCGGCCCGCCAAAACCGCGAAACGCCGTGTGGCTCTGGGTGTGGGTCTTGCAGCGGTAGGAGGCAACCTCCACGTCCTGCAGGTAGTAGGCGTTGTCGCTGTGGAAGATGGCGCGATCGGCCACCGGGCCGGACAGGTCGGCACTGAAGCCGCAGTTGGCCGCCATCATCAGCTTCAGTGCAGTCAGGCGGCCGGTATCGTCAAAGCCGGCGCTGTATTCATAAGCAAAAGGGTGGCGCTTGCCGGTGACCATGAAGTCGTCGTCGCGGTCCAGGCGCAGTTTGACGGCGCATTGGAGCTTGCTGGCTGCCACCGCCGCCCACACCGCCAGATGACCGGCCTGGGTTTCCTTGCCGCCAAAGCCGCCGCCCATGCGACGGCACTCCACACGCACGGCATGGTTGTCCAGCCCCAGCGCATGTGCCACCCAGTGCTGCACTTCGCCGGGGTGTTGGGTGCTGCTGTGCACCACCCACTGGTTCTGCTCTTGTGGCAGCACATAGGCAATCTGGCCTTCCAGATAGAAGTGTTCCTGACCGCCCACTTCCAGCGTGCCGCTGAGGGTGTGTTGGGCGTTGGCCATGGCGCTGTCGGCATCGCCCCGGCGCACAAACACGGGGGGCAGCACGTAGCTTTTGGCTTGCAGGGCTTGTTCCACAGTCAGGATGGCGGGCAGGGCTTCAATGTCGAGCTGCACCTTGCGGGCGGCGCGGCGGGCCTGCATCACGGTCTTGGCAATGACCAGGCCGACGACCTGGCCGATGTGCTGCACCGTGTCCATCGCAAACACCGGCTCGTCGCCGGCAAAGGCCGCCAGCATGGGGTCGCCCGGAATGTCTTTGGACAGCACCACGTCCACCACGCCTGGCATGGTCAGCGCATCGGTCACGTCCACGCCGCGCAGGCGGCCGTGCGCCACGGTGGAGAGAATCGGTGCTGCGTGTAGTGTGCCCCGCACTTCCGGGATGTCGTCGATGTAGTGCACCGCTCCGGACACCTGGGCCACCGCGCTTTCGTGGGGGTGCGAACTTCCGCAGGCGGAGGCTGAGGTGGTGTTGGTGTTGGTATGCCCCGGTTTATTGGGGTCAGAGTCCAATTTCCACCGCCCGTTGGGCGTCCCTTGCGGGTGCTTCGCATGGATATTGGAATCCGACCCCAATAAACCTGCACCCTGCGTTTCCAGCCAGAAGCGCTGCAGCAGATTGCCCAGCACGGTGGTGCGGTAAGCGGCAGAGGCTCGCATGTCGGAGATGGGGGCGAACTCGGCGCGCAGGACCTGCATTGCATGGTCAATTGTGGCTTTAGACCACGTCTGCCCTGCGAGAGCAGCTTCTGTTTTGATAGCGCGTACCGGAGTTGCAGCAACGCCACCGACGCCGATGGAAGCCCTGCGAACCATGCCGCTTTCAATGTGCAGGTTCAGCGCAAGGCAGACAGCCGAAATATCGTCTTCAAAGCGCTTGGAAACTTTGTACACCCGACTGGTTTCCGCAGGGACGGCCTTGGGCACCTTGATCCACGCCAGCACCTCGTCGGGTGCCATCACGTTTTTGCGATAGCCGGTGTACAGGTCTTCCAGCGCCAGCTCACGGTGCGCCATATGTGTGTCGCCCATGCGCATCAGCACCACGCTGGCGCCCAGTGCAATCAGCAGCGGCATGGAGTCGCCAATCGGCGAGCCGTTGGCCACATTGCCGCCCAGGGTGCCGCTGTTGCGTACCGGTAGCCCGGCAAAGCGGTGGGCAAATTCTGCCAGTTGGGGGCGGTCTTCCACCAGCGCGGCAAAGGCGTCGGCCAGCGTGACGGCAGCACCAATCGCGATGTGGTGCGGGTAATCCTCAACGCGGCGCAACTCGTCAACCCGGGTCAGGTCCAGCACGCGCTCAAACTGCTGGTGCATTTTGGTGACCCACAGTCCCACATCGGTGCAGCCGGCCACCAGTTGGGCCTCGGGGTAGCGCTTGCGCGCCGCCAGCAGGTCTGCCAGTGTTGAGGGAGAAATATGGGTCGAATTGGCATCCAGGCCCCGTGGAACATGCGCAAGCAGCTCTAAATTTAATAGCACTTCTGCTTCGTTGACCTGAGCGACCGGAAGCGCCTGCATGGCGTGTGCCGCGTCCAGAATGGGGCGGTAGCCGGTGCAGCGGCACAGATTGCCTGACAGCGCGCCCATGGCAAGCTCGCGGGAGATGGCCTCGCCCTTGGCGGTGGTGTTCTGGTACAGGCCAAACAGGCTCATCACAAAACCGGGTGTGCAAAAGCCGCACTGTGAGCCGTGGCAGTCCACCATCGCCTGCTGGACGGGGTGTAACTTGCCATCCTGGGCGGCAACATCTTCTGCTGTCCACACCGCCATGCCGTCAATGGAGTGCGCCAGCCGGATGCAGCTGTTGATGGCTTGGTACTTCACTTTGTCGCCATCTGGCTGGCCAATCACTACGGTGCAGGCGCCGCAGTCACCTTCGCCGCACCCCTCTTTGGTGCCGGTGCAGTGCAGGTCTTCACGCAGCACCTCCAGCAGGGTTCGGTTGGGGTCGATGCCGTGCAGGGACACAATCTTGCCGCGGCGCACAAATTGCAGGGGTTTGGTCTTCATGGTGTTTAGCATAGAGCAAGTTGCGCGCCCACGCCAAATCCCGCGCTTGTTACTACAAGAACCCAGTCACGTCTGAATGCACGCCTTTTTCGCCACCCAGTTTGTCTTGCAGCTTCCCCCGGGGCACCGCTTCCCCATGGAGAAGTACGCCATGTTGCGTGATGCATTGGCCACACAGTTGCCCGAAGTCAGCCTGTCACAGGCGCACCCGGCCACCGATGGCGAGTTGGCTTTTGCCCACGCTGCAGCCTATGTGGAGGGCATTGACGGCGGGAATTTGCCCGCGTCGGTCTACCGCGAAATCGGCTTTCCCTGGAACCCGGCCATGGCGGACCGGGCCCGCCGATCCGTGGGTGCCACGCTGTCGGCTGCGCGCTTGGCGCTCTCCCAGGGGGTGGCCGCCAACCTGGCGGGCGGTACGCACCACGCTTATGCCGACAAGGGTGGCGGGTTTTGTGTGTTCAATGATCTGGCAGTGGCCTCCCGCGTGCTGCAGGCGGAGTGGGGCCGCACGCCGCGTGCCGACAAACGCCCCCTGCAGGTGGCCATCATCGACCTGGACGTGCACCAGGGCAACGGCACGGCCCACATTTTGCAGAACGATGCCAGCGTGTTCACCCTGTCACTGCACGGAGAAAAGAACTTTCCGTTTCGCAAAGAAGCCAGCGACCTGGACGTGGCGCTGCCCGATGGTTGTGGCGATGCTGACTATCTGGTTGCGCTGGAGAATGCTTTGGAGACGCTGGACGGCAGCTTTGCCCCCGGTTTGGTGCTCTACCTGGCGGGTGCCGACCCGCACGAGGGTGATCGCCTGGGTCGGCTCAAGCTCACCGAAGACGGCTTGCTGGCCAGGGACAGGCGCGTGTTCGACTGGTGCTGGCAGCGCCGCCTGCCCTGTGCCTTTGTCATGGGTGGCGGCTACGGCAAGGATTTGAACGACACCGTGCGGGTGCAAACCAATACCTACCGCGTGGCGCTGGAATATTGGCGGCGTTGGCGCAGAAATTGCTGAGCATTGGCGTCCAACCGTGTAAAGTGCGCGCATGTCCATCCCACGACTTCAGTTAACCGGCATCACCAAGGCCTACCCCGGCGTGGTGGCCAACAGTGACGTGTCGCTGACCGTCATGCCGGGTGAAACGCACGCCGTACTGGGTGAAAACGGCGCCGGCAAGTCCACGCTGATGAAAATCATCTATGGCTCGGTCAAGCCCGATGCCGGGCAGATGAAGATCAATGGCCAGGTGATGCAGATCCGCAACCCCAAAGAGGCGCGGGCCAACGGCATTAGCATGGTGTTCCAGCACTTCAACCTGTTTGACACCATGACGGTGGCCGAAAACGTGTGGCTGGGCCTGACGCGCAACTCGCTGGAGCAGGTGACCGCAAGCATCGTGGCCAAGGCCAATGAATACGGGCTGGACATTGACCCCGCGCGCCCGGTGCACACCCTGAGCGTGGGCGAGATGCAGAGGGTCGAAATCATCCGCGCCCTGCTCACGCGGCCCGAGTTGCTGATTCTGGATGAACCGACCTCGGTGCTGACGCCACAAGCCGTGGAAAAATTGTTTGTCGTGCTGAAAAAGCTCTCCAGCGAGGGCTGCAGCATTCTGTACATCAGCCACAAGCTGCACGAGATTCGCGAGCTGTGCACCGCCTGCACCGTGCTGCGCGGTGGCAAAGTCACGGGGGTCTGCAATCCGCAGGAAGAGTCCAACGCATCCCTGTCACGCATGATGATTGGGGCCGAGCCGCCGCTGCTGGAGCGCGCGGCCAAGCACGCGGGGTCTGCGGTGATGCACGTCAAAGCTCTGAACCTGCCGCGTGAAGACCAGTTTGGTGTGGACCTGGAAGACATCCACCTGCATGTGCGCGCCGGTGAAGTGGTGGGCATTGCCGGTGTGTCGGGCAACGGCCAGAAAGAATTGCTCTATGCGCTGTCGGGTGAAAGTGACCGCGCGCCACGGGGCAGCATCCACATGGGCGAAGTCGATGTTTCGCGCATGCACCCGGGTCGCCGGCGCAAGATGGGGCTGCACTTTGTGCCCGAGGAGCGTCTGGGCCGCGGTGCCGTGCCCACGCTGAGTCTGGCGCACAACCTGCTGCTGACGCGCACCGAGTCCATCTCCATGCCGCGCTTTGCCGGGGGCTGGATACGGGTGCGCCAGCTGGAGGCCCATGCCGCTCGGCTGATTGCCGAATACAAGGTCAAGGCCAACGGTCCCACGGCGGTGGCGCGCTCGCTGTCGGGCGGCAATCTGCAAAAATTCATTGTGGGTCGCGAGATCGATGCCAACCCCAGGCTGCTGATCGTGTCGCAGCCCACCTGGGGTGTGGATGTGGGCGCGGCCGCCCAGATTCGCGGGGAAATTCTGGCCCTGCGCGATGCCGGTTGCGCCGTGCTGGTGGTGAGTGAGGAACTGGATGAACTGTTTGAAGTGTGTGACCGCATGCATGTGATTGCGCGCGGCAAACTATCGCCCTCGGTTCCCATCGCCGAAGCCACGGTAGAGAAGATTGGAGAGTGGATGAGCGGACTTTGGGACCCTGCTGGCGAGGTGCACCATGCCTAGACTCAAACTCGAAGCACGGCCCCAACCGTCGGATTTTTGGAGCTATGGCTCGCCCTTGTTGGCGCTGCTGTGTACCGTGGTCATTGGGGTGATCCTGTTTGCGCTGCTGGGTAAAGACCCGGTGCGTGGCCTGCAGGTGTTCTTCTGGGAGCCTATCAAAAGCGGTTACGCCGTGGGTGAACTGGTGGTCAAGGCCACGCCGCTGCTGCTGATTGCGTTGGGTCTGGCTGTGTGCTTTCGCTCCAACGTGTGGAACATTGGCGCCGAGGGGCAATACATTCTGGGCGCGGTGGCTGCCAGCGGTGTGGCGCTGCTGGCGGACAAAACGACCGGTGGCTGGATCGTGCCTGCGTTGTTGATTGCCGGTGTATTGGGTGGCATGGCATGGGCGGGCCTGACCGCACTGCTGCGCGACAAGTTCAATGCCAACGAGATCCTGGTCAGCCTGATGCTGGTCTATGTGGCGGTGCAGGTGCTGGGCTATCTGGTGTTTGGACCTTGGAAAGACCCCAATGGGTACAACTTTCCGCAGACCAAGAGCTTCGAGGCGGTGACCCGCATACCGCGTCTGTTCGACGGCTCGCGCGTCAGCATTGGTGTGCTGTTTGCACTGGTGGGCGTGGTGGGCGTGTGGGTGTTTCTGTTCCGTACGCGCGCCGGTTTTGCCCAGCAGGTGGGTGGGCTGGCGCCGGCGGCCTCGCGTTACGCGGGTTTTTCGTCGCGACGCGCGCTGTGGATTGCGCTGCTGGTTTCGGGCGGTATGGCCGGTCTGGCCGGAGCGCTGGAGGTGGCGGGTCCGATTGGCCAGCTCACGCCCTACGTGCCGGCGGGCTATGGTTTTGCCGCCATCATCGTGGCCTATGTGGGGCGACTACACCCGGTGGGCATGGTGTTCTCGGCCATCCTGATGAGCATGTTTTACATCGGAGGGGAGCTGGCGCAGTCGCGGCTGGGCCTGCCAAAATCACTGACTGGCGTGTTCCAGGGCCTGCTGCTGTTCACGCTTTTGGGTTGTGACACGCTGGTGAACTACCGTCTGCGCTGGGGAAATAAATAATGGATTCCTACGCACTCTTAATTGCCGCCACGCTGAACGCGGGCACCGTGCTGGCCATTGCTTCGCTGGGCCTTTTGATTAACGAGAAGGCCGGGATCGTCAACCTGGGTGCCGAGGGCATGATGCTGTGCGCAGCCATTGCCGGGTTTGCCACCGTGGTGCACACGGGTAGCGACACCATGGGCTTTGTGGCCGGCATGGCGGCAGGTGCCTTCATGGCGGCCATCTTTGGTGCATTGGTCATCTGGCTCAATACCAACCAGTACGCCACCGGCCTGGCACTGAGTCTGTTTGGCGCGGGCTTTTCTGCCTTTGCCGGCATCAGCTATGTGCAGGAAAAAATGCCCGAGCGCCCCAACTTTGCGGTACCGTTTTTGTCGGATATTCCGTTCGTTGGCCCGGCCCTGTTTCGCCAGCACCCGCTGGTGTACCTGACGGTGGTGTTTGCGCTGGCACTGATCTGGTTTTTGTACCGTACCCGCTCTGGCCTGATTTTGCGCAGCGTGGGTGAAAGCCCGGAGTCGGCCCACGCACTGGGCTACCCCGTGCGCTGGATCCGTCTGGGTGCGGTCACGCTGGGGGGCGCGCTGTGCGGGATGGCCGGTGCCTACATCTCTGTCGTCTACACGCCGCTGTGGGTGGAGGGCATGGTGTCGGGCAAGGGCTGGATTGCGCTGGCACTCACGACCTTTGCCACCTGGCGACCGGCACGCGTATTGCTTGGTGCTTACCTGTTTGGCGGCGTGACCATGTTGCAGTTTCATTTGCAGGGCATTGGCGTTGAGGTGCCCAGCCAGTTCCTGAGCATGCTGCCTTACCTGGCCACCATTGTGGTGCTGGCCCTGATCTCGCGCAATCCGCGCTGGATTCGTATTAATATGCCAGCTGCTATCGGAAAGCCTTTTTATCCTGGCTCGTAGCGCATGCGGCTACTGAGTCACCTTTTTTACCGTAACTCCACGTTTTATAGAAAGAACCGACATGACAGATTTGCACAAACGCACCTTGTTGAAAGTAGCCGCCTTGACGGCTGTGGCGAGCGCGGCCCTGGTTGGCTGTGGCAAGAAAGAGGAAGCACCGGTTGCCGTGGCCCCCGCACCGGCAGCCTCTGCCCCGGCACCCAAGCCCGCACCGCTGAAAATTGGCTTTGCCTATGTTGGCCCTGTGGGCGACGGCGGCTGGACTTTTGCGCACGACAACGGCCGCAAGGCCGTGGAGAAGGAATTCGGCGACAAGGTCGTGACCTCGTTTGTCGAAAACGTGCCCGAGTCCGCTGACGCCGAGCGCGTCATCCGCGACATGGCCGGCCAGGGCAACAAGCTGATTTTTGGTACGACCTTCGGCTACATGGAGCCCATGCTCAAGGTCGCCGCAGACACCAAGGGCGTGAATTTCCAGCACGCCACCGGCTACAAGACCGCCGAGAACATGAGCACTTACGACAGCCGCACCTATGAGGGCGCCTACATGGCCGGTGTGATTGCTGGCAAGATGACCAAATCCAACACATTGGGCGTAGTGGCTTCGGTGCCAATTCCTGAAGTCATCCGCAACATCAACAGCTTCACGCTGGGCGCGCAAAGCTCTAACCCCAAGGTCAAGACCAAGGTGGTGTGGGTCAATGAGTGGTTCAACCCACCCAAAGAAACGGAAGCCGCCACCAGCCTGATCAACGGTGGCGCGGACGTGCTGTTCCAGAACACCGATTCACCTGCCGTGCTCAAGACCGCACAGGACAAGGGCAAGCGCGCCTTCGGCTGGGACTCCGACATGACTGCCTACGGTCCAAAGGCCCACCTGGCGTCCGCCATCATCAACTGGGGCCCGTACTACATCAAGGCCACCAAGGACGCGCTGGAAGGCAAGAACGCTTCCACCCAAAGCTGGTGGGGCGTGAAAGAAGGCGCGATTGACATCGTGTCCATCGCCGAAGATGTGCCCGCCGAAACCAAAGCCAAGGTGGAAGAAGTGAAGAAGGGCCTGGCCGATGGCACATTCGTCATCTGGAAAGGCCCGATTGTGGACAACACCGGCAAGGAGCAGTTGGCCAAAGATGCTGTAGCCGACGACAAGTTCCTGGGTGGCCTGGGCTTCTACGTCAAGGGTGTGGAGGGCAAGATTCCTGGCGGCAAGTAAACGCCATTTCGCACTCGGGTGCTGCCTGGCCGTGCTGGCCATAGCAGCGCACCCAGGCGAACCAAAGGCCGTGCAGATTCCCTCTGCCGGCCTGTCAACATCGCCCGCCCCCCTGCGGGCTTTTTTGTTTCAGCCAGAGAACGAGGCAACTGATCGCCCGGCCGTGGTGATGCTGCACGGCTGCGGTGGTGCCTACGGCAGAAACGGCCAGCTCAATGCCCGCCACACCATGTGGGGCGAGTTTCTGGCCGCACAGGGTTATATGGCGCTGATGCTTGACAGCTTCACCTCGCGTGGCGTCCAGCAGATTTGCACCACGCGGTTTGCCGACCGTACCCTCAAAGAGGCCGACCGCACGGGCGACGCCTATGCAGCGCTGGCCTACCTGCGCCAATTGCCTGGAGTCGATCCCAACCGCACTGCCGTGCTGGGCTGGTCGCATGGTGCCGGGGTAGCCCTGGATACCATCACCCGTCGCCCAAGCGTAGCTGCGTCGGGTTTCGGCTTTGGCGCCGCCATTGCGCTTTACCCGGGGTGCACGTCGCGCAACAAAAAGGCAGACCGTTTTCACCCTTATGCGCCGCTCTTGCTGCTGATCGGCGAGGCCGATGACTGGACTCCCGCTGAACCTTGCAAGGCGCTGGCCGCCAGCGTGGCTGCGCGTGGCGAGCCGATGTACATCGTGACCTACCCCGACACCTACCACGACTTTGACAGCCCGTCACTCACGACCAAGCGCCTGCGCACCGATGTACCCAACGGCGTCAACCCCGGTGCGGGTGTCACCACCGCCCCTAACCCGGTGGCGCGCGAAGATGCCAA
Source organism: uncultured beta proteobacterium (assembly GCA_903945325.1). GTDB lineage: Bacteria > Pseudomonadota > Gammaproteobacteria > Burkholderiales > Burkholderiaceae_C > Allorhodoferax. The sequence continues at coordinate 13,452 of CAJAVE010000038.1, forward strand.
GCTGCGGGTCAAGGCCTTTTTGGCAGAGCACTTGCACTAGACTGACACGATCAATCAATCAATCATGAGTTCCGTCATGCACCACCACAAACCGGTTTCCCCCGAGCGCCTGCCCGCACTCCTGCGCGCCATGCCAAAGGCCGAGTTGCACATGCACATCGAAGGCTCGCTGGAGGCCGACATGATTTTCGCCATGGGCCAGCGCAACGCCGTGTCCCTGGCCTATCCCAACATCGAGGCGCTGCGCCAGGCGTACGTTTTTGACAACCTGCAGAGCTTTCTGGACATCTACCACGCTGGCACCACGGTGCTGAAAACCGAGCAGGACTTCTTCGACATGACGGATGCCTACCTGGCGCGCGCCCAGGCGGACAACGTGCTGCACACCGAAATCTTTTTCGACACCCAGACCCACACCGGCCACGGCACCAGCGTGGAGACGGTTATCAACGGTCTGCACCGCGCCTGCGAAGAGGCCCCCGCACGCCACGGCATGACGGCGTCCCTCATCCTGTGCTTTCTGCGTCACTTGAGCGAGGAAGATGCCTTTGAATGCCTGGAGCAGGTCTTGCCCTTGCGCGACAAGATCGTGGGCATTGGCCTGGCGTCCAGTGAAGTGGGCCACCCGCCCGAGAAATTTGCCAAGGTGTTTGCCCGCGCCAAACAACTTGGCTTCAGACTGGTGGCGCATGCGGGCGAAGAAGCGCCGCCCGCCTACATCTGGAGCGCGCTCGACGTGCTCAAGGTAGAGCGCATCGACCATGGCGTGCAGGCCATTCACGATGCCGCGCTGATGCAGCGTCTGGCCCAGGACCGCGTGCCACTGACTGTGTGCCCCTTGAGCAACCTGAAGCTGCGCGTGTTCCCCATGTTGCAGCAGCACACGCTAAAACGCATGCTGGACGTCGGCATCATGGCCACCGTCAACTCCGACGACCCGGCCTACTTTGGCGGCTACATCAACGAGAACTTCACCCAGACCTTTTCCGCCCTGGGCATGACCAGCCAGCACGCCTACCAGCTGGCGCGCAACAGCTTTGACGCCAGCTTTATCGAGGCAAAGTTGCGCAGCCAGTATGTGCAGCGGCTGGATGCGGTGTTTGAGGCGTTCGAGTAGTAAAAATGCTGCTAGCACCCATGTACTGTGCGCTAGTAGCTATTGAATGTATAGTAATGCGCTTGCCTTGCGGGCGATGGAGCGAATCGTCTCCATCTGCAACACACTGGAGTCCCTCATGAAGCGAGTCACAGGTATCGGCGGAATCTTCTTCCAGGCCAATGACCCCGCATCGCTGGGTGCCTGGTACAAGCGGCACCTGGGCATCGACGTTCAGGACTGGGGAGGCGCGGCCTTCCGCTGGGCGGACGAGTCCGGCACGCCCATCAGGGGCACCACGGTCTGGTCGGTGGGCGGCACGGACAGCAACTCCTTTGCACCGGGCACTTCATCCTTCATGATCAACTACCGGGTCGCGGACCTGGCTGGCCTGCTTGAGGCACTGCGCAGCGAGGGCTGCAACGTCCTGGAGAAGACGGACGACTCTGAATACGGTCGGTTTGGCTGGGTCATAGACCCCGAAGGCAACAAGGTCGAACTATGGCAGCCGCCCGAAGGGCAGTGACGCGGGTCTTCACCCACAACGCCATGGTGTAATGCTGCCTTCAAACACCTGGATACGTCATCAAGGAATGTGCCAACAGGAGTTGGCTGACGGATCTGGATTCAGATAACAGCATGGAAATCATTAGCTTTCTGATCGACTTCATCGTCCACGTCGATAAATACCTTGAGGCGTTCGTCCAGAACTACGGCATGTGGGTTTACGCCCTGCTGTTCCTGGTGATCTTTGTGGAAACCGGCGTCGTGGTCATGCCCTTCCTGCCGGGCGACTCGCTGCTGTTTGTGGTTGGGGCCATGTGCGGTGTGGGCTTGATGAGCTACCCCGTTTCGGTGGGCCTGCTCTTTGCGGCGGCGGTCATGGGCAACCAGTCCAACTATGCGATTGGTCGGTACTTCGGGCCGCGCGTGTTTCAGTGGGAAGACTCGCGCTATTTCAACCGCAAGGCGTTTGATTCGGCCCACGCGTTTTATGAAAAGTACGGCGGCATCACCATTGTTGCCGCACGTTTCATGCCGTTCCTGCGAACTTTTGCCCCGTTTGTGGCTGGCGTGGCCCAGATGACACGCACCCGTTTCACGTTCTATGACGTGGTGGGTGGCGCACTGTGGGTTGGCGGCATCATCACGATCGGTTACTTCTTTGGCAACTTCCCGTGGGTCAAGGCCCATCTGGACAAAATCATCTGGGCCATGATCCTGATTCCGGGCTTGATTATTCTGTTTGGTGCCTGGCGTTCACGTGGGAAAGGCAATTTCCCGCAGGGCCGCCCCAAGGGGAATTAGCCCCCTTGGAGGGCAGCGACCCGCGAAGCGGTGGAGCGTGGGGGCTAACTTCTGATTCTGTTGCGCGCCAGTGGCGGGTTTTTTGAGAAGTAGGTCTCGATGCCGCGCATCAGCGCGTCAGCCAGCTGCGTCAAAAATGCTTCGCTGTTGAGCTTGGCCTCTTCGCGCGGGTTGCTGATAAAGGCGGCTTCCACCAGCACACTGGGTATATCGGGCGCCTTGAGCACCGCGAACGACGCCTGCTCCACCCGCGGTTTGTGCAGCTTGCCAACGCGGCCCATTTCACCCAGCAAAGTGCCTCCCAGTTTGAGGCTGTCGTTGATCTGGGCCGTGGTGCTCATGTCCAGCAGGGCACGCTGCACGGTGGCGTCTTTGGCTTGCACGTTCAGGCCACCAATCAAATCAGCCTTGTTTTCTTTGGCCGCCATCCAGCGCGCCGCGCTGCTGGAGGCGCCGCCCTGACTCAGTGCAAACACACTGGCGCCCTGCGGGTCGGGCGTGAAGAAGGCATCGGCATGCAGGCTGACGAATAGGTCGGCTTGTACCCGGCGCGCCTTTTGTACGCGCACTTGCAGGGGTACAAAAAAATCAGCATCACGTGTCAGGTAGGCGCGCATGGCATTGCCGTTCACGCTGGTGGCGTTGATGCGCTCGCGCAGCAGGTGGGCCAGGCGCAGCACCACGTCTTTCTCGCGCGTGCCACCGGGGCCGATGGCGCCGGGGTCTTCGCCACCATGGCCGGGGTCCAGCGCGATGATGATCAGCCGGTCGGTGGCATTGGGTTCAGAAGAGTCGGATTTCGCCACATTTTTTGGATCAAATTGGCCTGTAGACCCCGTGGAATTTGCGTAACCAGCTATCAATTTAGTAGCATCTTGTGGAGTGCTTGCTGCGCCCGTGGAGGCGGCTGTTTGGGTACGCTGCGAGATCAGTTCGCCCAGCGGGTCGGCCGCCGGGCTTGTGGGGGTCGACGGGGCGGATGCAGGCTTAACCGGGGTTGCAGGCGGTGCGCTGTCCTGCAGGCGCTGCGCAATCAGTGCTGTCAAAGGATCTTCCTGCTTCTCCGGGTACAGGTCCAGCACCAGCCGGTGCCGGTAAGCCGCTACGGGCGTCAATGCGAACACCTGGGGGCGGATAGGCTGCTTCAGGTCCAGCACCAGGCGCACAACGGTGGGCGAAAACTGGCCCACGCGAATGCCTGCAATGTTGGGGTCATCGGCGCGGACCTTGGCGACCAGCTCTTTCAACGCCGGGTTCAGCGCAATGCCCTCAATGTCCACCGCCAGTCGCGGGGGCATGGGCACAAACTGCTGCTTTGCATTCAGCGCGCCGTCGGATTCGATGGTGACCCGTGAATATTCCGGCGCTGGCCAGACCCGCACCGTGAGAATGGTGGCACCGTGCGCCAGTTCCATCCCGCCCAGCGTCAAGACGACGCCGCCGGCCTGGAGCAGGGTGCGACGCTTCACCGTCTGGTGCCCCCGTATTGGGCGGCCACCAGCAGCGCCCGGCCCACAGCGGTGTGTGCGGTCAGCGTCACTGCACGGGCGCTTTCGCTGGTGGCTTGCAACGCAATGTCCAGATCGGGCGTGGGCAGCATGGAAGCCGCTTTTTCAGGCCATTCCGCCAGCTTGAGGCCGGGGCTGGCGAAGATGTCGCGAAAGCCGGCATCTTCCCACTCCCGCGGGTCGGCAAAGCGGTAGAAGTCGAAGTGCCAGATGTCCCGGCCGGGCAATTCATAGGGCTCCACCACCGCATAGGTGGGGCTTTTGATGCGACCGGTCACGCCCAGTGCCTGCAGCAGATGGCGCACCAGCGTAGTCTTGCCGGCACCCAGATCACCATGCAAAGCAATGAAGGCATGGCCAATATCCGTTTGCGCGGCCAGGTTGGCAGCAAATGCCTGTGTGGCCCCTTCGTCGGACCAGACAAGGGTTTTTACAATGGGCTCGTGACAATCAACAGCACTCAAATCGATGGCAACCAGGTGGTTTCTCAGATACAGGCATTTGCCCGGGAACTGGGATTCTCCCAAATTGGCGTGGCCAGTGTGGATTTATCGTCGGCTGAGGCTGGTTTGCTGGCCTGGTTGCAACAGGGCTTCCATGGCGACATGGCCTATATGGCCCACCACGGGCTCAAGCGTGCGCGTCCGGCCGAGCTGGTGCCGGGCACGCTTTGCGTGATCACGGCGCGCATGGACTACCTGCCCCGAACTACAGAAGACGGCTGGCAGGCGGTGGAATTGGCGCGGTTGAATCAGCCCACTGAGGGCATTGTGTCGGTCTATGCCCGGGGTCGGGACTACCACAAGGTGTTGCGCAACCGGCTGCAGCAGCTCAGCGACCGTATTGCCACACTAATCGGACCCTTTGGGCACCGTGTGTTCACCGATTCGGCACCCGTGCTGGAGGCCGAACTGGCGGCGCGCAGCGGGCAGGGCTGGCGCGGCAAGCACACGCTGCTGCTCAACCGCGAGGCCGGCTCGCTGTTTTTTCTGGGTGAGATTTATGTTGATGTGGCGTTGCCGGTCACTGAGCCCGTGCAGCCCCATTGCGGTACCTGTACGGCGTGCATGGACGTGTGCCCTACGCAGGCCATCGTGGCACCGCACCGGCTGGACGCGCGGCGCTGCATTTCGTATTTGACGATTGAGCACGCAGGGGCGATTCCGGTGGAGTTTCGTGCACCCATGGGTAATCGTATTTACGGTTGCGACGATTGCCAACTGGTGTGCCCGTGGAACAAGTTTGCCCAGCGCAGCGCCTTGCCCGACTTTGACCCTCGCGAAGGCCTGAGCGGCCAGCAACTGGCGTCACTCTTTGAGTGGACGGAGGAAGAATTCCTGAAGCGCACCGAGGGCAGCCCGATCCGGCGCATCGGGCATGCGCGCTGGCAACGCAACATCGCCGTGGCACTGGGCAACGCCTTGCGCCAAGGTGCTGACGTGCGTGCCGCGCTGCTGCGGCAGGTGGAACACACCAGCGCGTTGGTGCGCGAGCATGTGGCTTGGGCGCTGGCGCAGAAGGGCGATTCAAAGTGACGGGAAGTTGCGCAGGGTGGTCAGCAAATTCCCAAAAATATTACAAAGATGTTCGCAGCGACCAAATTTCTGGAAACAGCACCACATCCAGCATTTTGCGCAAATAGCTCACTCCGCCAGTGCCACCCGTACCGCGCTTGAAGCCGATGACGCGCTCCACGGTGGTTACATGCCTGAAACGCCACAGGCGAAAGGCATCTTCCAGATCGGTCAGTTCTTCGCCCAACTGGTAAAGGTCCCAGTGCGCTTTGGGGTCGCGGTAGACCTGTAGCCAGGCTTGCTCGACCCCGGCATCGGCCGTGTAGGGCTGTGACCAGTCGCGCTGGGTGTGGCTGGATGGCACGGCGATGCCGCGGCGCGCCAGCAGGCGCAGGGATTCGTCATACAGTGATGGCGCCGCATAGGCGGTTTGAACCCGCGCCAGCAGGTCGGGGCGGTGACGGCTTCAGACGCAAAGGAGCTGCACATGAAAGGCAGCTTACGGGTGGCCCATATCATTGCCCGTCACATGCCGTTCCTGGTGGACTTCTAGGTGTCCATTGCGGTAGTTCACGAACGCAATGTGAATGCCACTTTTCTACGCTCTACCAAGACGCTGATAAATTAAAGTCATCACTAAAGAATGGTCCACACCCTTTTGTTTAGACCCCATTGGATTTTGGTTAAAAAGAATTCATCGAAACTTCAACGCATTCAGGCAGACGCTTCAGTACCCTTGCAGTCGCGCGCCTCCAGCGCCACATTCACCTTGCGGGCTCCCCGTAGGCCAGATACTTCATCAGCGGCAGATAGCGCACAAACCGAAACATGCCGTGCGTTTGCATCCACAGAGCATAGGCCACATAGTCCGGGTCGGCTGAGAGGTGCCACTCCTCGGTCTTGGCCCGCATCACGTAGATCAGGTTTAAGCCCAGCAGTAGCAGGCAATGGCGCAGTGCCTCTGCCGGGCCGCCGCTGGCCATAAAGGGAATCGAGATCATCCACCACGACAGGTTCTTTGCCACATAGGCCGGGTGTTTGGTCCACCGGTAGGGGCCGCTGGTAATGATGCCCCGGTGGGTCAGGTTGGAAAAACGTGCGCCAAACACCACCGTCGCCCAGACATAGATCGCCGTGAGTGCCAGAATCAACGTGCCCCAAATGCCATAGAGCAGTGGCGTATTCCACAGCCAGCCGCCCCATTTCAGGTCGGAGCCGTAGGCCAGGTACTGGCGGCCCATCAGCGACCAGAACGGCTCATAACACGCCAGTGCCACCGCCCAGCCCAGCATCGTCGGCTCGGCCGAGCGGAAATGCGTGTCCGTGATGCGCAGCGCCATCAGGTACCCCATAGACACCAGACCGACATCAATAAAGTACAAGCTGTCCTGCAGAAAGTCGAACCAGAACTTGAAACTGGTCAACTGCGCAAAGTCGTAGGCCAAAAACTTGGCCAGGTCGTTGCACAAATAGGTAAACATCAAAGGCAGGAAGAATCCCTTGATCAGCCAGCCCAGCAGGTGCTGCCCTACCATGCGCCGGTCTACCGCCGCCCAGTGGAATGACACCAGCTTGCCCAGGTGCCAGTAGCCATCACGCGGCTGGGGCATATGCCTGTCGATAAAAAAGAAGTACGGCAGGGCCAGCAGCAGCCATGGCGGCAACACCAGACGCAGCATCTGGTAGTAGCGTTCATAGAAAGCGCCTCGGTACTCCGGCAGCAGCCAGTACAGCAGCGCCACAAAGCCCAGGCTGCCCATCAGCCCGGCCAGTTTGGTCAGGCTGCGTTGCCACGATGGGTCGTCACGGCCGAAGTCCAGCCCGGTCGATGCGCGTAGATGCACTTTCTGCCAGATCAGGTCCAGCAGAAAAATGGTGCCCGCCGTCACCCCGATCAGAAACAGCGCCGAATGCACCACGCTGTGCTCACCATTGCCGAAAGGCCGGTCAACTCGCAGCACCATTACCGCAACAAGAAAGGCGACAAGACCAGCAAACGCCACGCCGGCATGTGTTGCCGAGACAGGGCGCACTCCCTCGGGAGGGTGTGCTTTGCCCGTCGTTTCGGTCATTAATTGCCCTTGCTTGTGAAGTTCAGCACAACCCGTGTGGACACCTCGTTGCCGCTGCTATCGCGCGCGGTCACGATCACTGCGAAGCTGGCCAGTGATTCGGGTGGGCGGCCGGTGAACTTGCCCGTGCCACGATCAAAAGTCAGCCAACCTGGCAAGGGGCCGTTCTCGCCACGCGCCTCCAGGGCCACTGAGACCTTTGGATCGGCGTGCTTGAACGTATCTTTGGGTAAAGTGAAGCTGAACACCGAGCCCGCTGGCATCACCAACGTACCGAAGGTCTTCACACTGACGAAACCCTCTGCGCCCGAACCACCCGACACCGTAGTTGTGCTGCCGCTCGAACTCTTGGCCACTGCCGACTCGCCAGTGCTCAACAAAGCGAATTGAACCGGCAATGGACTCTTGGGCGAGGTAGGCGCGTCTGGTGTGCCACCGCTTGATGAGCCGGCGCTGGTTGATCCGCCACTCGATGAGCCAGAGCTGGTTGAACCGCCCGAAGACGATGAACCTGAGCTGCTTGCAGTGCCGGTACCACCACTCGATGATCCAGAATTAGTTGAGCCACCGCTCGACGAGCCAGAGCTTGTCGATCCGCCGGACGATGAGCCGGAGCTGGTCGAGCCACCCGATGAGGATGAGGAGCCTGAGCTGGTCGAACCGCCCGAGGATGACGAACCTGAGCTACTTCCAGTGTCTGAGCCCCCACTGGATGAACCAGAACTAGTCGAGCCACCGCTCGATGAACCAGAGCTGGTTGAGCCACCGGAAGAAGACGAGCCAGAGCTAGTCGAACCGCCCGAGGATGACGAACCTGAGCTGGTCGATCCGCCCGATGAGGATGAGCCTGAACTACTTCCAGTTTCCGTGCCACCGCTTGATGAGCCGGAACTGGTTGAACCACCGCTCGATGATCCAGAACTAGTCGAGCCACCGCTCGATGATCCGGAGCTGGTTGAACCACCGGACGAAGACGAGCCAGAGCTAGTCGAGCCACCGCTCGATGATCCAGAGCTTGTCGATCCGCCGGACGA
>CAJAVE010000039.1 GCA_903945325.1 uncultured beta proteobacterium
CGAGAAACGCTTCAGCACGAGCACGTCATCGCGAGGGCACTGGCCAAAGGTGTGGTGCGCGATGGGCTTCGGGCGCAAAGCGTAGATTCGAAGTGGGCAAATAGGGGAACGTTTGAATTACGCGGCCTGCCGTTTGTTGGCTACGTTGCGAAGGACGGGTGTTTGCCAATCTTCATCCGGTCGTCGGCGTTGCAACATTTGAGAGACATTGTTGAGAACGCAGCAACTCCAGATCCGCAGGTATTGTTCGAGGAGTTTGTAACGAAGCAGGACTTTCTGGCTTGGCTCACCCAAGTCAGCTTGGACCCGCCATCGTTTTGGTTTCAAGCAAACGAGACCCGTGAAAGTTAACAGGCTGCTAGTCGCGGACACGCAGCAGCGGCAGCAGACCGCTTCGCGGAGATTGCTGCGCGTCTTATAGCTCCGACGTTAAAACTGCATTTTCAGCGACTGCTTTGGAGCGCAGCGAAAGTCGGCAATGGGCCTTATGCGGGTATCCAGGGGAGAAATGCAGATTTCCACGGTCACCGGCTCCTGCAGACTCACTCCCGACCTTCAACTTATTGATCGGCTCGCTCCAAAGCGGGCGGTCGCCGCAGCAGGTCGAACGACAGCAATGTGGCTCCAATTTCAGCACTCCGAGCACCCGCGAATGGCCAATCGAGGGCGCCCATTTTGAGGAATTTGTCGCCTCAAAGCTGCCGGTCGATCCAATGTTGCCAACGACCGGTCTGGAGCAGGCAGATCGTCAACCGCTACTTCGGCAATGAGTCTGCAGGAGCTGGTGGCCGTGGAAATCTGCATTTCCTCCCCAGATGCCCGCACCAAGCCCATAGCGGGTGCTGCGACTTGCGATTTACCTGCTCCAAACCAGTCATTGAAATCTGCGTGCTGCAACGCCTACGCCCCTGCATTTGGATTACAGCGATGAGATCTCCAGCGGGATAGCCACCTAGAGGGGCTTACGGACCCACACACAAGTTAGGAACGCTCAGTCTTGTGAAGAGATGAGGTGAAGCAACTGCGGAAGATGGATAGTGTTCCAGTGCATTCTTAAAGTCGGGATGATTAAACGCATCCCGAAAGTGGGCTACGGATTCCCACAGCGCGTAATTCATGAACACGTTGCTTCCAGAAATGGCTTGATGCAACTGGGTCGAGATGTATCCCGGCTGCAGTTTCATCCAGTTCGCGTCGGCTTCCCATGCCTTCATTAGTGCCGGGATATCGGCCTCATCCACATGAAAAATATTGACCAAAACCACAGGCGAGACTTCTGTCTCCAACTGCTGAAAAATGCCAACTTTTGTGTCGAGGGGCTTGAGTTGCAACATATGGGATTTCCTTTTAAAGGGGGAACTGACGATAAATTTTCTACTGGATTTGCGGTAAACCCAGGTTTGGGATCGAAAGGTTTACATGAGAGTGGCTACCTTTACGCCCTCTTGGGGCGCAATTTCCCGGCCAGCTTGAGGCCATCCCGAAAGTTCAAACCCATCAGACTCAGCTGTGCCAGACCAGCGCATATCTCGACGACCTGCACCGCGTAGAACAAGGTATCAAACTCGCCAGCGGCAGATTTGCTGTATAGAAAAAGCGCCGACGGAATCATCACCAAAACTCCGGTGATGCCGATGTAGCGCATACGATTCTTCTTTTGATCCACTAAGCGCCCGTTACGGGCCTTGCTCAGCGCAAAGCCAGAAGCTCCGGTGATGGCCATCGCGCTAACAAGCACCGCCAAACCATATACCGCAATGGCATGTTTAACTGCTACGACAGAGGCTTGGTCCATGAATATTTCAGAGACCAAGGTCGATGTCCAAAACGTGGCGATACACAGCACGGCAGTCGTAGCCGCAATTGCATGGATAACAGATTTCATAGATGCGTTCTTTAAGTTGGCATTGGAGAATTCAGACGTGTGCAGAGAGTGTTCATGAGTTGCAATGTCGCCTCCAGGTCGGCACGTGAGAATCCTCGGGCCAAATTGGCAGCCCATGCTGATTGCAGCTGCATGGCCTGTTCAAACTTTTCACGCCCCATATCCGTCAGCGCGTACATCGGCGAACGCAGTTTGCGCGGGTTGACTTGCACTTCAAACAATCCCTCTTCCAGCATTCGATTGAGTTGCTTCTGCGCACCTTGCCGGGTGATGCCCATCGCATCAGCGATTTGTGGCGTAGTCAACGGTGTGGCTGCAAGTGCCACAGCGCCTAGCACCTGCCAGCGTGCGCTAGTGAGCTGGAGTGGTGCCACCAAATGATCACCCCGCTCCAATAGAAGTGAGTTAACGCGAAAAATACTGATGATCATGTCACTCAGTATGGTGACTTCAATTCTTCGATGAGATGGCAAGTGATTTTCTCGAATAACGTTTGAAATGCGCTGAACTTGGCTGTAGTTTCCATATTTGCCAACTGGTTGTCAATTCTGATTTGAAAAAGTTTTATGAGGAAGCCTTAAAGCTGAAAGGAAATGTTGATCGCGATCGGTATAAGTTGCACCGTTGATCAGCGATTTATCGCCAAGATAGACAACGGTTCGCTGTTTGCGTGGGCGATGGCCAATTGGAGGTGCTCCGTATGACGAATTTGCTGCCCCCGCTTTGCGTCCAACACAGGGCATTCGCTGTAAGCACTCGGTTCGCTCGAATTCACACGCCGCATCTACTCACCGTCCCAGCGCCGGAAACAGCTTCATCAGCCCATCCGACATCACCTCCACCGCCAGCGCCGCCAGAATCAGGCCCATCAGTCGCGTCATTACGTTGATGCCGGTCTTGCCCAGCACCCGCGCAATCGGCTGCGCCAGCGCAAAGCACAGCGCGGTCGCCAAGCCGATGACCACGCCGTAGCCCACCAAGGTGGAGAGTTGCCAGAAGGTCTTGGCCTTCTCCGCGTAAATCACCACGGTGGACATGGTGGCCGGACCGGTGAGTAGGGGAATGGTCAGCGGCACCACCGCAATGCTGGCGCCCATCGCTGCCTTTTCGGCGCCATCCTCCAGTTCATGTGAGGCAGGTTTCGCTTCGGCCGGCTGGGCGTTGAGCATGTTCAGTGCCGAGGTCAGTAGCAGCATGCCGCCACCCACTTGAAAACTGGCCAGCGAGATGCCAAAAAAATCCAGGATGTGCAGGCCCGCCAATGCGCTGACGGCAATCACCACAAAGGCACTGAACGACGATATGGCAATGGTGCGCCTGCGTTGCTCGGCAGAGAATCCCTGCGTGTAGTGAATGAAAAACGGCACGATGGCCAACGGGTTGACGATGGCCAGCAGGGTGATGAGGGGTTTGTAGTCCATGTGCTTCTTTTAGTTGTCTAACGCCCACCGGCCACGTCGAGCAGGGTGCCGGTGGTGTAGCTGGCGTCATCGCCCATGAGCCACACAATGGCCTGGGCCACCTCCAGCGCGGTGCCGGGGCGCTGCATGGGAACCTGGGGTGCCACTTTCTGGGCGCGGTCGGGCTGGCCGCCGCTGGCATGGATGTCGGTGTCAATAATGCCAGGGCGAACCGCATTGACGCGGATGCCCTCAAGCGCCACTTCTTTCGCCAGGCCCAATGTGAAGGTGTCGATTGCGCCCTTGCTGGCGGCGTAGTCCACATACTGACCCGGCGAACCCACTCGCGCCGCAGCGCTGGAGACATTGACGATGCTGCCTCCTGCGCCACCATAGCGCGTACTCATGCGCTTGACCGCCTCGCGGGCGCAGACAAAGCTGCCCAGAATGTTGGTGTTGAACATGCGCTGCAGGCGCGCCACGCTCATGGCGTCGACCCGGCTGGCCACGTCCACGACGCCGGCGTTGTTGACGAATGCTGTCAGGCGGCCCAGCTTGGCGTCCACCTTGTCGAACATGGCCAGCACCTGTGCCTCGACCCCAACATCGGCCTGCACGGTGATGGCGGTTCCGCCGTCTGCCCGTATAGCGCGCACCACCTCGTCAGCGGCCAGGGAGTTGGTGGCGTAGTTCACCGCCACGGCGTAGCCGCGCTGGGCGGCCAGCAGTGAGGTGGCTGCGCCAATTCCGCGCGAGCCGCCGGTAATGAGTACGATTTTCTGCATAAAGACGTGAACCCAAGTGCCCTAAAGCGGACGGATGCTGCCCTGCAACACAGCGGCCGGGTAGTACAGCTGAAAGCCCTTCCACACCACGCCGGAGCGCGCAGCGCGCTCCAATGCGGTCTGAAGCGCAGCCTTGTCTGAAGCGCCCAGCGCGCTGTTGGAAATATACGCACCACTATTGCCCCATGGCAGTTCACGCAGCGACTCAAATCGCAACTTGTCGATCAGACCGCGCACCCGCTCATCGTCCACCATGGCACCGGCCAGGATGGACGGCGCCATGATGGTGGCATCCACCGTGCCCGCCTTCAATAGTCGAGCGACCGACAGGCCATCGACCTCCATGATCACGCGCCCCTGCGTTTCCAACGCCGCCACCAGTCCCTGGTAGGCCGATCCGTAGTCAAACCCGCGCACCAACGCAACCTTGATGCCAGTCTGATCAAGCAGCTCCTGCACCGACTTGATGGGCGCACGGCCAGGCTTGATGGAAATCAGCATGGCCCGGTTATGCACCAGCGGGATAAAGGTGCCGTGGGCGTCTCGTTTGGGTGTCTTGCTGGCGGGAATCAGCACGTCGGCACGGCCCGTTTCAAACAGCATTTCCAGCCGGGCGCGTGGCACGGCGGTCAGTGCCACGGTACAACCGTCTTTCTCGCCCAGGCTGCGCAGAAGATCGGGGTAAATGCCCTTGATGGTGTCGCCATCGACGATAACGCTTTGCCCGGTGGCGGCCACCGGCACATTGATCACGCGGGAGCAACCCGCCTGAACAGCAGGCGGCAAAAGAAGGCCCAGCGCAAGTGCCAGCCCAAAGGTGTAACGCGTGTGCCAATGCATGAAATGGAGCTCCCTGGGTGCGCAGAATTCGGTTCAACGGCGAAAGAGACACGCCACAGGCGAGTTTATCCACGAAACCACATAATGCGATTTTTGAATCAGCGCGGAACCCGTTCATCAGAACACGACTTCTGGCACATATTTATGAAAAACTGGCCTCTAGCCCTTGTATTCATTGCGCAAGCAGCTATCAATTTTGTAGTAACTGCTGCACCTGCCTGGGCCGCCAACTACACCGGCCCCTTGTTCGACGCCCATCTGCACTACAACCAGGAAGCCTGGAATGGCCAAACCGGGCCGCATCCGGTGGCCGACGTGTTGGCGCGCATGCAGCAGGGCGGCGTGCGTGCCATCGTCTCCAATTCGCGGCCCAATGACGGCACGAAACTCTTGGCCGAAAGCGCGCTGACACGCCAAGCCGGTGTGAGCGTGGTGCCCTTCATTCGCCTGTACCGCAACCGCGCCGATTACGACAGCTGGTTCCGGGATGAGACCATTTTTGACATGGTGCAGGCCGAGTTTGCCAAGGGCACGGCTGCAGGCCCGTTCCGGGGCATTGGTGAATTCCATTTGTACGACAGTGCCAACGCCAATGGCGCGGTGGCCAAAAAACTGATGGCGTTTGCTGAAGAAAAGAACCTGGCTGTGCTAGCCCATGTGGACGACACCGCCATTGACTTGCTCATGGCCAACACGCCCTCACAGGGGCAAAAAGCCCGGCTCATCTGGGCGCATACCGGCATTGGCGGGGCATCCGTGGCCCGGGTGGATGCGCTGTTGGCGCGCTACCCGCTGCTGATGGGTGAGTTGTCGTACCGACCGGGATTGACCTGTTCGGACGGACCGGGGACGGAGCGCCTGTGCCCCGAGTGGCGCGCATTGTTGTTGAAGTACCCCACCCGGTTTTTGATTGGCTCGGACACCTGGGTCAACCAGCGATGGCTGTACTACGGCGACTTGATGCAGGGCTACCGCGCCTGGCTGGGCGATCTGCCGGCCGATGTGGCCCGCAATATTGGCTGGAACAACGGTGCCCGGCTGTTTGGCTTGCCCCTGGCTCCTTAGTCCCAACCGGTTCTTCACACATGATTCAACTGCACTACAACCCCGGCACCGCCCGCATGAAAGGAAAATCATGAAGCCAATCTATCAACCCGATTCCAAACTCGACCTCTGCTTCACCCGGGTGGTCGATGTGCCACGGTCTCTGGTCTGGCGCGCCTGGACCGAGCCCAAGCTGCTCATGCCCTGGTTCTGCCCTTTGCCGTGGAAGACCATTGACTGCGAAATCGACCTGCGCCCGGGCGGTATTTTCCGCACCACCATGCAGTCACCGGAGGGAGTCGAATTTCCCAACGCCGGCTGCTACCTCGACGTAGTGCCCAACGAAAAACTGGTGTGGACCAATGCCCTGCTGCCCGGGTACCGGCCCAGCGTGGTGTCAGCGACGTGCGGCACCGATGACGCAAACTTCCTGTTCACCGCCATGATCGAATTGGCCGACGAGGGGCAGGACACGCGCTACACCGCCACCGTCATCCATGCCGACGAAGCCGGCTGCAACAAACACGCCGAGATGGGATTTGAAGCCGGTTGGGGCGCAGCACTGGACCAACTGGTCACCATGGTCAAACGGGGAATCTGAACAAGGCCAAACGCAGCGACTACCGCCCCGAGCGCGCCAGATAGCGCTTGTTCCAGAACAGCGTCACCAGCCCCACGGCAACGATCACCATAAAGCCGGTTGCCATCCAGGCGCCACTTTCGCGGTGGATCAGCGGCAGGCCGTCGAAATTCATGCCGAAAAAACCGGTGATCAGGTTCAGGGGCAAAAAGATGGCGGTCAGCACAGTGAGCGTGCGCATGATGTCGTTGGTGCGGCTGCCCTGCACGCTGAAATGCATTTGCACGGCCGTCTCCACGCTTTGCTCCAGGCGGCGCACATGGTGCACCACGCGCTCGATGTGCTCCAGCACGTCGCGGCTGCGCACGTGCAGCAGGTCGTGTTCACGGTGTGCTACAGGATTTTCGGGCTCGGGCCAGGTCTTGAGCGCCTCAATCCAGTCCTGAATCGCGGCCCGCTGGTCTTCGCAGACTTCGTCCAGTGTGTGCAGGGAGATGCGCGCATCCAGCAGCGCGCTCCAGTTGTTGAATCGCGTCTTCGGGTTGAGCAGTTCGGACTGCCAGTGGTCCAACTGGTGGGTGAGTTCGCGGCGCAGCTCCAGGAAGCCGTCGACCATGTGGTTGATGATACGCAGCATCAGGTCGGCCGGGCTGGTGGGCAGGCGCGCACCGGCGGCGCGCGATTCCACACTGGCGGCCATCATCAATTTGCCGGCATAGACATCGCGCACCGTGCAGTCGGTCGGGTGCACGGTCAGTAGCACCCGGTCAAACACGGCAAAACCCACCGGGCTGGTGTCGATGCGGCGCAAAATAGGCGGGCCGCCGCGTTGCGGCACCTGCGTTAGCGGCTGACCCGGGTTTTCCAGATCGGTGGGGCGGTTGCCGGCCGCCAGGCGGCGAAACACCAGCACGTCGTACTGCGAGGTGTAATCGTAGTGCGAGGGCAGCTGGTTGTTGATCAGGTCCGAGATGTGCAAATCCACCAACTGCTGGCCGCACAGGGCTTGCAGCATGGTCTGCACTTCGCCCTGACGCACCTCAAACTCGCGCCGCGCGCACGCCACCCACACCGTCCCTTGAGTGGGCAGCCCCGCTGTGGAGAGCGCCTGCAGGTCGTCGCTTTCGGTCACGTTGGTGTTCTGGATGTGAAAGATGCGCATGGCGTCCTGATGGTCAGTTTATATGCAAAATAGGGCTATAACCCCCGTAAATACTGCGTAACAAGCTATTATTTTAATAGTAACTTGGCGGCATCCATGGCAAAGTAGGTGAGCACCCCGTCGGCCCCGGCGCGCTTGAAGGCCAGCAGGCTTTCCAGCATCACGGCGTCGTGGTCCAACCAGCCGTTCTGGGCCGCGGCCTTGAGCATCGCGTATTCGCCGCTGACCTGGTAGGCAAAAGTCGGCACCTTGAACTCGTCCTTGACGCGGCGTACCACGTCCAGATACGGCATGCCGGGCTTGACCATGACCATGTCGGCGCCCTCGGCAATGTCCATGGCCACTTCGCGCAGAGCCTCGTCGGTGTTGGCCGGGTCCATCTGGTAGACCTTTTTGTTGCTCTTGCCCAGGTTGCTGGCAGAGCCTACGGCGTCGCGGAACGGGCCGTAGAAGGCGGAGGCGTACTTAGCGCTGTAGGCCATGATGCGGGTGTGAATGTGCCCTTTGGCTTCCAGCGCGGCGCGGATGGCACCAATGCGCCCGTCCATCATGTCGCTCGGGGCTACGATGTCCACGCCAGCGTCGGCCTGGGTCATGGCCTGTTGCACCAGCATGGCCACGGTTTCGTCGTTCAGGATATAGCCCTCGGCCTCGGGGCGCTTGTCGGGCAGGCCGTCCTGGCCGTGGCTGGTGAACGGGTCCAGCGCCACGTCGGTCATGACGCCGAGCTGGGGAAACTCTTTCTTTAACGCCCGTACCACGCGGGGAATCAATCCGTCGGGATTGAGCGCTTCCGACCCTTCGTAGTCTTTCAGGGATTGGTCAATCACCGGAAACAGTGCCATCACCGGAATCTCCAGCTTCACGCATTCTTCGGCCACCGGCAGCAGCAAGTCCAGGCTCAGGCGTTCCACGCCGGGCATGGAGGCGATGGGCACGCGCTGGCGTTGGCCGTCCACCACGAAGACCGGGTAGATGAGGTCGTGTGCAGTGAGCGTGTTTTCTCGCACCAGATTGCGGGTGAAGACATCGCGACGCAGGCGGCGCGGGCGACCAAGGGGATAGGGGGCGTAA
>CAJAVE010000040.1 GCA_903945325.1 uncultured beta proteobacterium
ACAGTTTGCGGGCTATGACGGCGTGGAGATCATGGGCTCTGAAGGCTATTTGCTCAACGAATTCATCGCCGCGCGCACCAACCACCGCGACGACGCCTGGGGCGGCGCTTATGCCAACCGCATCCGCTTTCCGGTCGAGATTGTGCGCCGGGTGCGCGAAAAGGTCGGGGCCCACTTCATCATCATCTACCGGCTGTCGGCACTCGATCTGGTGGAAGGCGGCTCCACGCTGGACGAGGTGATTCAACTGGCGCAAGCCATTGAAGCGGCGGGCGCCACCATCCTCAACACCGGCATTGGCTGGCACGAGGCACGCATTCCCACCATCGCCACCAAGGTGCCGCGCGCGGCCTATGCCTGGGTCACGCAGCGGCTGATGCGCAAGGTGAAGATTCCGCTGATTGCCACCAACCGCATCAACACGCCCGAGGTGGGCGAGCAGCTGATAGCCGACGGTTTTTGCAACATGGTTTCCATGGCTCGCCCCTTCCTGGCCGACCCCGAATTTGTGCGCAAGGCCGCCGAGGGCAGGGCGGACGAGATCAATACCTGTATTGGCTGCAACCAGGCCTGCCTGGACCACACCTTTGGCGGCAAGATCACGTCCTGTCTGGTCAACCCACGGGCCTGCCACGAGACCGAGCTGGTGATTGCACCGGCTGCCAAAGCCAAGCGCATTGCCGTGGTGGGTGCAGGCCCGGCGGGCCTGAGTTTTGCCGTGACTGCCGCCGAGCGTGGCCACAGCGTGGAGCTGTTTGATGCTGCGGCCGAGATTGGCGGCCAGTTCAACATCGCCAAGCAGGTGCCGGGCAAGGAAGAGTTTTACGAGACCCTGCGCTACTTCGACCGCCAGTTGAAACTCAAGGGCGTGAAGCTGTCCCTCAACACCCGTGTCAGCGCCGCAGCGCTGAAGGCAGGTGGCTATGACGAGATCGTGCTGGCCACCGGCGTGACACCGCGCACGCCGGACATTGAAGGCGTGAACCACCCCAAGGTGCTGGGCTATCTGGATGTGTTGCGTGACCACAAGGCCGTTGGGAAAAGTGTGGCGGTGATCGGCGCGGGTGGCATCGGCTTTGACGTATCGGAATACCTGATGCACAGCGGCACCAGCCCCAGCGTGGATGCACCCAAGTTTTATGCGGAGTGGGGTATTGACACCAGCTACGCACACGCCGGTGGCATCCAGCCGCCACAGGTGGAGATGGGGCCGCGCAAGGTGCACCTGTTGCAGCGCAAGGAGAGCAAGGTCGGCGACCAGCTGGGCAAGACCACGGGCTGGATTCACCGCACCTCGCTCAAGGCGCGTCGCGTCGGCATGACCCCCGGCGTGCAGTACCAGAAGATTGATGACGCTGGGCTGCACATCCGCGTGGGTGACCAGGAGAGTGTGGTGCCGGTGGACAACGTGGTGCTGTGCGCCGGGCAGGAGCCGCAGCGCGAGCTGCTGGCTGCGCTGCAGGAAGCGGGTTGTTCGGTGCACCTGATCGGCGGTGCCGATGTGGCCGCCGAGCTGGACGCCAAGCGGGCCATCAACCAGGGTACGCGTCTGGCGGCCAGCATTTGATTGCGCCATACACCACCGAGCCAAAGGAAACTTTCATGACACCAGCCCCCAGCCAACTCAAGCCCGCAGTAGCGGCCTCGCTCGCCACCTGGCATGACATGGTGGCACGGCGTGACCTGACTAATCTGGCGTCGATCGTGCACCCGGACGCGGTGTTTCGCTCGCCCATGGCGATTCATCCGTACCAGCCCGCAGCGGCGCTGATCCTGGTGCTGAGCACCGTGATCCAGGTGTTTGAGGACTTTACCTACCACCGCCAGCTGGCGTCCGACGATGGCTTGAACGTGGTGCTGGAATTCAGCGCCCGCGTGGGCGACAAGCAGCTCAAGGGCATTGACCTGGTGCGCTTTGATGACGCTGGAAAGATCGTCGAGTTTGAAGTGATGGTGCGCCCCTTGAGCGGCTTGCAGGCGCTGGGTGCGGAGATGGGCGCGCGGCTGGCACAGCACATGCCGGCGTTCAAGGTGAAGGGGTGACGATTGGCGGTCAGTTCAAATAGGTGGGCCGCGTTGCACCGGGGCTCATGTCGACCTCGTCAATCACCTCTTCAATCACCGTCGGCGCAGCAGCCGCCGGCTCGCGCCCAATCTCCCAATTTGACTGGTCGAGTGCCTGTTTGAGAAGGGTGATGACTCCAAACACCAGATCGGCGGGCATGTCGAGCTGAAATCCGCGTGTTGACGGGGGCTCTGGCAATGCCTCTTTGAAGTTCATCTGCATTTGTCCATTCCCTTTGGGCGTCAAGTTGACTTCGGTGACCAACAGTGGTGATTCGCCCAGCGGTCGATTCACCCGTTTGTTCTCGTAGGGCGTGGCAAAGTCTGCGGCAGCGACAGCCTCTTGGCGCCGCATATCGGCCAGCATTTCACGCGATTTCGGACCCATGGCGTCCAAATCTACGTAGCCGTCGGTCTTGGCGCCCTCTGGAATGGCAAGGTGGTCAATAACGACGCGATTGATCAACGGCCACAGGCGCATGGTCATTCGCCGCGTCAGCCACATTTGCACCTCTTCCCCTGCAGTCGTGTTGACGCACACCAATATGCGATCTTGATCTGCGTGGTACCGAACCGAGAGTTGACGTATATCCATGGTTTGATTCTAGTCAGATGTCGTTCATGTGCATGCCCTTGAAAAAGCGGCAATGGGCCCAAGTTCTGAGCCAACCGGAGGATTACTATGCGAATCGAAAAACTCACCACCAAGTTCCAGGAAGCCTTGGGCGAGGCCCAGACGCTTGCCTTGGCCAACGACCACGCCTACATCACCCCAGCCCACGTGCTGGTGGCCATGCTGCGCCAGGACGATGGCCCCAAAGCGCTGCTGCAGCGCGCGGGTGTCAATGTGACGCAGTTGCTGACAGCGGCTGAAGGCCACATGAAAAAGCAGCCCCAGGTGCAGGGCCAGGAGCAAATCACGGTCGACCGCGACATGGGCGTGCTGCTGCAGGCGGCGGAAAAGGAATCCATGAAGCGCGGCGACCAGTTTGTGGCAGGCGAATTGTTCCTGCTGGCACTGGCCGACAGCAAAATCGAGGTGGGTAATATCGCCCGCGCTAACGGCATGACGCGCAAGAGCCTGGAGAGCGCCATTGATGCGGTGCGCGGCGGCAAAAACGTGGACAGCGCAGACGCAGAAGAACAACGCGAGTCGCTGAAAAAATACTGTATTGACCTGACCGAACGTGCCCGTCTGGGCAAGCTGGACCCGGTGATTGGCCGCGATGACGAAATCCGCCGCGCCATCCAGGTGCTGCAACGCCGCACCAAGAACAATCCGGTGCTGATTGGCGAGCCCGGTGTGGGCAAGACCGCCATCGTGGAAGGACTGGCCCAGCGTATCGTGGACGGCGCGGTGCCCGATTCGCTGAAGGGTAAACGCGTGCTGAGCCTGGACATGGCCGCGCTGCTGGCGGGTGCCAAGTTCCGTGGCGAATTTGAAGAGCGCCTGAAAAATGTGCTGAAAGACTTGGCCAAGGACGAAGGCCAGACCATCGTCTTCATTGACGAGCTGCACACCATGGTGGGCGCAGGCAAGGCCGAAGGCGCCATGGACGCGGGCAATATGCTCAAACCCGCGCTTGCCCGTGGCGAGCTGCATTGCGTGGGCGCCACCACGCTGGACGAATACCGCAAATACATCGAAAAAGACGCCGCACTGGAGCGTCGCTTCCAGAAGATTCTGGTGGGCGAGCCCACGGTGGAAGCCACCATCGCCATCTTGCGCGGCCTCAAAGAGCGCTACGAGACGCACCACGGCGTGCAGATCACCGACCCGGCCATTGTGGCTGCGGCCGAGCTGTCCAACCGCTACATCACAGACCGCTTCTTGCCGGACAAAGCGATTGACCTGATCGACGAAGCGGCCAGCAAGATCAAGATCGAGCTGGACTCCAAGCCCGAGGTCATGGACAAGAAAGACCGCCGCCTGATCCAGCTGCAGATCGAGCGCGAAGCCGTCAAGCGTGAGAAGGACGAAGCCTCGCAGAAGCGCCTGGAACTGATCAACGAAGAGATCACCGCGCTGCAAAAAGAGATTGCCGATCTGGATGAAATCTGGAAGGCCGAGAAGGCCCAGGCCCAGGGCTCCAAAACTATCATGCAGGAGGTGGAGAAGGTTCGCTTCCAGATCAAGGAGCTGACCGACAAGGGTGACTTCAACAAAGCCGGTGAGCTGCAATACGGCAAGCTGCCCGAACTGGAAAAGCGCCTCAAAGACGCGCAGGCCCAGGAAGCCGGAAAGGCC
Source organism: uncultured beta proteobacterium (assembly GCA_903945325.1). Classification (GTDB taxonomy): domain Bacteria; phylum Pseudomonadota; class Gammaproteobacteria; order Burkholderiales; family Burkholderiaceae_C; genus Allorhodoferax. The sequence goes on from CAJAVE010000040.1 coordinate 4,313, forward strand.
CAGAATGCCAAGGACGGTGGCCGTGCCCAACTGCTACGCACCATGGTGGGGGCCGAAGAAATTGCCGAAGTGGTGAGTCGCGCCACGGGTATTCCGGTCAGCAAAATGATGCAGGGTGAAAAGGACAAGCTGCTACAGATGGAAGCCAAGTTGCACGACCGCGTGATCGGCCAGAACGAAGCGATTGCTGCGGTCGCCAATGCCATTCGCCGTTCACGCTCGGGCCTATCCGACCCGAACCGCCCCACGGGGAGCTTCCTGTTCCTCGGACCAACCGGCGTGGGCAAAACCGAGCTGTGCAAGGCGCTGGCCGGTTTTTTGTTTGACAGCGAAGAGCACCTGATCCGTATCGACATGAGTGAGTTCATGGAGAAACATTCCGTGGCCCGCCTGATTGGCGCGCCGCCGGGATACGTGGGCTACGAGGAAGGCGGCTACCTGACCGAGGCCGTGCGCCGCAAACCCTATGCGGTGTTGCTGCTCGACGAGGTGGAAAAGGCCCACCCTGACGTGTTCAATGTGCTGCTGCAGGTGCTGGACGATGGCCGCCTGACCGATGGCCAGGGCCGCACCGTGGACTTCAAGAACACCATCATCGTGATGACCAGCAACATTGGCTCACAAATGATCCAGGCCATGGTCGGCCAGGACTACGAGGACGTGAAGGATGCGGTGACCGGTGAGCTGAAGAACCACTTCCGCCCCGAGTTCCTGAACCGTATTGACGAGACCGTGGTCTTCCATTCGCTGGACGCAACGCACATCGCCAATATCGCCAAGATCCAGCTGCAGGTGCTGATGGCCCGCCTGGCCAAGATGGATCTGGGCTTTGTGGTGTCTGATGCGGCAGTGGCCGAGCTGGCCAAAGTCGGGTTCGACCCCGTGTTTGGTGCGCGCCCGCTCAAGCGAGCCATCCAGCAGCGCATCGAGAACCCGCTGTCCAAGCTGCTGCTGGAAGGCAAGTTTGCGCCCAAGGACACCATCAACGTCGGAGTGGACACGATTCAGGCACCGGGGCAGTTCAGCTTCAGCTGATGTTTTCGGCAATGGGCAGTTTTGCGATACTCGGGCCATGCGAATAGTTGGTACATCACGGGCGGGTGCAGATGATGCATCCGTCAATCCACAGGAAGCCTGGGTGCGCGGCCGCGTGCTGGACGCCATGTTGCCATCGCCTGTGACGGTGCCGCGCGGCGTTAGCAGACTGACCCATCTGCAGCGCAATGCGCTGGACGATGCGCGCATGGTGGAAGTGGCACGCAGGCTCAATACACCCGGGAACACCAGTGGCGCAACCTGACCGACTGCTTCACCTCCTACGCCGGTTTGCGGAAGAGGGGGTGCAGTACGTTCTGGTTGGCGGACATGCGGTACGCTTGAATGGCTTTGTGCGCAGCACGGAAGACATCGACATCCTTCTGCCATCCTCCATCGACAATGGCCGTAAAGTCATTCGCGCCCTGAATTTTTTGCCGAGCAGCGCTGAGCTTGACCCCAGCTGGTTTGATGTAGACCCTGCCTCGCCTGAAAACATTCGTGTCGCGGACGAACTGCTGGTAGACCTGCTTTTTGCCGCCAATGGCCAGACGTTTGAGTCCTTGCAGCCGCATGTGCGCCAGATTGAGGTCGAGGGTGTTCCCATTGCCACGCTGGACATTGATGGCCTGCTCAAGACCAAGACCGACTATCGCGAAAAAGATTTGATCGACAAAAGCGTTCTGAGTCGCATCAAACGCGAGTTGGGCAAAAGCTGAGTCGGCGCCGCCCTATAACGTCCGCGTCATGAAAACGCTGTAGGGGTCCTCCTGGTAGTCGGCGAACGGTCCGCAGCGGGCAAAGCCAAAACCTTCGTACAGCTTGATGGCGGGCTCAAAGCCCGGTACTGAGCCAGTCTCCAGACTCAGGCGCCCATACGACCGTTTGCGCGCCTCTGCCAGTATGTGCATCATCATGGCCTTGGCTGCGCCCTTGTTGCGGTGCGCAGTCGCGGTCCGCATGGACTTGATCTCGCCATGGTCCGCGCTCAACTCCTTGAGAGCACCACTACCCAGCAGCTCCGCGCCGGACCAGATGGTCCAGAACGTGATTTCGGGTTTGCGCAGGCCGTCCAGGTCCAGCGCGTGCACGCTCTCGGGGGGTGACAGCTGGCGCATGTGCTGCAGGTGTTCTTCCAGCAGGTCATGGATTTCGGGGCCGGTGAGGTCGTCGACTCGGATGTGCATGGTGTCTCCAGGTTAGACCCGAATGCGGTCTTCAGCGTGCATACCGGACTTGGGCAGTGCCCTTGGCTTGTGAGCCAAACTGGGCCAGTTTGCGAATTCGGTGGGACTCGCAGAACTTTTGTACCGCGCGATTGTCAAGATTCAAAACCGGATGCATGCTGTACCTTTGGGTTGGCGTATCGGTATTGTGCCTTGCTGGCTTGGCATTTCAACCCCGCCAGCCACTGCCCTCGCGCCGCGCGCGCGCCCCAGCGCCTCCAGCGTTTCCAGAATGCGGGGCAGGCTTTTCTTCCAGGCACCACGGCTTTTAAAGTGGGCCTGTATGGACTCCAGCGGCAAGGCAATTCGCGTGTCGCAGCGACGCGTTCAGCACGCGCTTGCGAAGGGCGTCAATTTGCTCGGCCAGGTCGGCGATGCGGCTGCGCAGCTCGGGGGTGAGGCCGGTGTCTTTGTCGGGGCAGGGTGGCAAGTTGCTTGCGCAGTTTAGGGTTGGTTTCACCGAACAGCCACCAGTTGTCGCGACGGCTTGGGCGGTTGTTCTGGTCACGTTCCGGTTTGACGCGCTCCCGCAGCCATTGGTAAACCGCTGGACGCTGGGAACGCAGTTGCTCGGCGCTTAGGCCAAAGGCGTCGATGACCTTCACGCCGGGTGATGAGACATTGGCGTTGGCCTGCAGCGCTACGGCGGATGCCACGTTGGCCCCCACGCTCAAGTCCGCGTGAATCACCCCGGTTTTCTCTGCCAGCGTGACAGCCACTTCATCAAACTCGCCGGTTTGCTCGGAGGTGACGGTGAGCAGGCGGCCAGCTTGCTCGCTCCGATCCGCGAATTGGGGGTCAATTTAAGTGCCAAATCGGGCTCTAGACCCCGTGGAATGTGCGCAACCAGCTCCTTTTTTGATAGCGCATGGTAGGCAAACGCACAGATGACGCACGCCGAAGGGCATAGCCCGAGAGGTTTCAACCCAAGACAACCATCCTGCGCAACCCATTCTCTTCATCTTTGCGCGTCAGTTTGACGGCATTCTGCATTCTGGTGGCCGCCGGTGCTGCGCGAGAGTGCCATGGTGGTCCCGGTGAAGCAGGCACGGCTTGGCAGATCACTGGTCTGCCATGAAGGGTTACCGTAATGCCCGTACCATTCCGGGATGAGCACCACGACTTTCCCGGCGCACGCTGAATCCGTTCCCCTGCAGCAGGACGCCACCATCATTGGCCTGGTGGGCCTGGCGCATGCCAGCTCGCATTTTGGGCATTTGCTGCTGCCACTGTTGTTTCCGGTGTTCATGAAGGAGTTTGGGCTTAGCTACTCTGAGTTGGGCTTGCTCATGACCACCTTCTTTGTCGTCTCTGGCGTGGGCCAAGCGAGTGCCGGGTTTGTGGTGGACAGGTTGGGCGCCCGCCCACTGCTGTTTGTCGCCATGGGCATCTTTATTACCGCGTGCGTGGCGGCATCCCTGGTGACCGGCTACACGGGCCTGTTGCTGGTGGCTGCATTGGCGGGCCTGGGCAACGCCACGTTCCACCCGGTGGATTTCACTATTCTGAATCAGCGGGTTTCTGCGCCACGGCTGGGACATGCGTTTAGCGCACACGGGCTGACCGGCAACCTGGGTTGGGCGGCGGCACCGGTGTTTTTTGCCGGCCTGGGTGCCACCATCGGCTGGCGCAACGCCTATGTGGCCGCAGCGTTGATGTACTGCGCCATTGCCGCGTTGCTGTTTTTTCACCGTGACAAGTTGAGCACCCAGGTGGCACCGCGTGACGCGCAGGCGGTTGCGCAAGGGCAGGTCGAACATGACATGGCCTTCATGAAGCTGCCGGTGGTGTGGTGGTGCTTTGGTTTCTTCTTTTTCTCCACCATGACACTGGCGGTGGTGCAGAGCTTTGCGGTGTCCATTCTCAAAGCCATGCACGGCATCAGTTTCGAGCTGGCCACCTACACCATTACCGCCTACATGCTGTGTGGTGCCGTGGGCATGTTTGTAGGCGGCTTCATCGCGGCGCGCGCAGCCCATAGCGACCGCGTGGTGGCCGTGGCCATGGCCTGCGGCGCGGCGCTGCTGGCCCTGTGTGGTACGGGCCTGCTGGGTGCCACCGCCACCATGGTCGTGCTGGCGTCTACCGGATTTGCGGTGGGCATTGGTGGCCCCTCGCGCGACATGATGATCAAGAAGGCCACACCCAAGGGTGCCACAGGGCGGGTCTATGGCCTGGTGTACTCCGGCCTGGACACCGGTTTTGCCGTTTCTCCCCTGGTGTTTGGTGTGTTTATGGACCGCGGCTGGTACGGCGCCACGCTCTTGGGCGCGGCGCTGATGCTGTTGCTGAGTGTGGGCGTGGCGCTGGGTGTGGGTGTCCGTACGGTCAAAAGCTAGGGCGTCCATCCATTCGCTGGCATGATGGAGGGCTTTTCGCCCGATATTTCTGATTTTCCAATGACCGATACCTTGATACCTTCCACCGAAACAATTGAAACCCCGGCGCTAGTTGAAGCGGTGGCGCTTGCGACTCCTGCAGAAACTGAAGTCGTTGCCGAGGCACCAGAGGCGAATACGCCTGCCGCACCCAAGCGAGCCGCAAAGCCCGACGTGTTTCCGGTGCTGGAAAAGATGGCCGCACTCTATCCGCAGCTGTTTGGCGCTGCTTTTTTGCCCCTCAAGCGCGGTATTTTTCAGGATCTGCTGGAAGCCCATCCGGATGCGTTTGAGCGCGAGAGCCTGAAGGCAGCCCTGTCCATGCATACCCGCTCCACCCGCTACCTGACGGCGGTTGCGGCTGGTGAGCAGCGCCACGATTTGCAAGGCCAACCGGTCGAGGCCATGGCGCCCGAGCATGTGCACCATGCCCTGCTGGAAGTGTTTCGCCGCCGCCAAATGCGTGGCAAAGAAGATTTGCGCCCCAAACTGGTTGCGCGCATCGTGGTCGCGTTTGAAGCCTCCGGCCTGACGCCGCTGGCCTACGCCGAGCTGGTGCGCAGCCGTGACGAGGGTGCCAACGCCGTGCTGGATGAAGCCATGGTGGAAGCGCAGGCCCGCGCGGCCAAGACCGAAGCCTTGCTGCAAGCCTTCAAAGCCAGTGGCAAAACGGTGGACGATTTCGCCGACATGTACGGCATGGACCCGCGTGCGGTGAGCCGCATGTTGGCCCGCGCACCGGTAGCAGAAGCGCAATAAGCGGCCCATGGCGGCAACGACAGCGGGTGTTAAGCCTGGGGCCACCGTCATGCAGATGGACGGTTTATGCCTGCGGTTCTCGCAGCGCGAGTTGTTTGCGGACTTTTCAGCCAGCATCCCACCCGGCGTGACGGCAGTGCAGGGCGGCGAGGGCAGTGGAAAAACGACCTTGCTTCGTCTGATGGCGGGTGAAGTGCCTGCCAACGCAGGGCGCTTGCAAATCAACGCAGCATCCCTGGCGGACCAACCGTTGGCCTATCGCAACCAGGTGTTTTGGGCAGATCCGCGGTCCGAGGCACTGGACGCGATCACGCCAGTGGCCTATTGGGCCGCCGTTCAGCAGCGTTACCCGGCGTTTGATTCACACCTGCTGGCCGAACTGGTTGCTGGTCTGTCGCTCGCACCGCACCAGGACAAAGCCCTCTACATGCTGTCCACCGGCACCAAGCGCAAAGTGTGGCTGGCGGCAGCGTTCGCGTCAGGCGCGGCAGTCACGCTGCTGGATGAGCCGTTTGCCGCGCTGGACAAGGCGTCTATCAACCTGGTTTTGGAGTTGCTGCACGATGCCGCCATGCACACCACCCGCGCCTGGGTGGTGGCTGATTACGAAGCGCCGCGCGGTGTGCCGCTAGCAGCTTCGGTCATGCTGGATTCGCTATGAAAAGAATAGCTGGTTGCCCAGATTTTTAGGGCGCTACAGGTACTTTTCGCTGGCGGATTCAAGTACGAAGTGCAACGCTTTGAAACCGGGTTGGGCCAAGAGTGAATAGGATGCACTTTTGTGACCGGCCAGTCCCAAACGTTGCACCATGACCTATACACACTTGACCCAAGAAGAACGATACCAAATCC
>CAJAVE010000041.1 GCA_903945325.1 uncultured beta proteobacterium
ACCAGCAGCAAAGCATATTTCAGGCGTTCAGCCAGGCTGACAACTCAGCCACGCGCCGCTTTGGCGGCACGGGTCTGGGCTTGGCGATATGTACGAATTTGGTAGCCCTGATGGGTGGCCGCATCTGGGTTGCGAGCGAGCCCGGACAAGGTAGCGCGTTTTACTTCACGGTGCGGGTCAATGCTGTACGCGCTGGGCAAGATCCTGTGCAATGGACAGCAGTCGTGCAAAAGGAATAGGTTTGGTGAGCACTTCAACGCCGGGTGGCACACCACCGCGGGCTTTGACTTCATCCGCGTCCAGACCACTGACCACGACCATTTTGGTTTGTGCCATTTCAGGGGATTGGTTTAACACCCGCAGCATGGCAAAGCCGTCCATTCCCGGCATGTGCAGATCGGTTATCAGCAAATCAGGCCCGCCGCGGCCCATGTGAAGCAGCGCCGAAATTGCGTTGTCCATGAGCGTGAGTTCCATGGGCAGGGGCCAGCGAGCCAGTTGCGTTTCATAGAGGCGCAGGAGGCTGGGATCGTCCTCCACCACCATGACGCGCAAGCTGCGCTGGCCGGTCACGGAAACGACGCGTGCACCGATCGCAGCACCAGGCTTTTTATGCAGCAGGCCCTCGACCGAGTCACGCATGACGCGTCGGTGGCCGCCAGACGTTTTCCACGCCTGCAACAACCCGCTCTCTACCCACAGCTGTACCGTGCCCACTGAAACCCCCAACAGGGTGGCCGCCTCGCGGGTTGTGCAGAAAGACTTTTCAACGGTGATCGGTGGCATGGGCGGCGGTATCCTGCTGGGTTATTGTTTGGTGCCAATAAAAGCAATATCTTATTGCTTGTAGCTATATTTTATTGAATCAGTGGTGCGGTTCGCTCCGCAGCCGCAGATTAGACTGCGGGGGTTACCGCTTTGCACCGTCCATTTCTTGCGCCCTAATTCTTACATTTCTGCGGCTCCCCAAAACATCCGGCTACTGCTGGCCCTGGCCTGCGCGCTGCATTTTGTGCTGGGCGCAAACCTGGGCCTATCGGTGGACGAGGCGCACTACGCCTTGTACGCAGCACACCCCGACTGGAGCTACTTTGACCACCCGCCCCTGGTGGGGTGGGCGCAGTGGCCGCTGGTGAAGCTGGACGCACCCGAATGGCTGCTGCGCCTGATGCCCGAACTACTGTGGCTGGGCACGGCTGTTCTGATTTACCGGTTGGCTGAGCGGCTGGCCACCGTTCGCAACGGGGAGGCTGGCTTCTGGGCGGTGCTGACTTTGGCCCTGGCTCCACTGCTGCATGTTCTGGGCATCGGGCTGCTGCCCGACACGCTGTTGATGTTCCTGACCGTGCTGGTCATAGTACTCACCCTGAACCTGATGGATGCAGATACGGTTCAGCAGCCATGGCCGTGGCTGGCCCTGGGGCTGGCCCTCGGTCTGGCGGGCCTGAGCAAATACACGGCCATTCTTGCTGTGCCGGGCGTGGCGGTGTGCCTGCTGGCAGCGTACGGCTGGCGCGTGCTGGGCAACCGCTGGCTGTGGGCTGCACTGGTGGTGGCCCTGTTGCTGGTTGTGCCCGTGGCGTACTGGAACTACGCCAACCACTGGATATCGTTTAGGTACCAGGCCAAGCACGGCGCTGGCGGTGGTTGGCAGGCGGTTCATGTGCTGCGATTTTTGGTGGTGCAGCTCTTGGTGTTCGGACCGTTGCTATTGTGGGGGCTGACTGGCCTGCGCCAAGGTGCAACAGGTGGGAAGCGGGCGATGTTACTGTTCTTTGCCGTGCCTTTTGCAGTACTGGCGGTTTTGTCGGGCGGTGGCACCAGCCTGCCGCACTGGACCGCGCCCGCCTGGGTTGCCCTGGCGCCGTTTGCAGGAATTGGGCTGGCCCGCACCTGGAGCCTGGGTCGCCGCTGGGTGATTGCCCTGATCGCGGTGGCGCAGGGCCTGCTGTGCGCGGCGGCGCTGGGCCTGATGATCACGGGCGGCTACCCGCTGATGACCAACGCCAGTGGCCAGGGCAACAGCACCGCGCCGTCGAACCCGTTTGCCGACCTGCATGGCTGGGACGTGGCCGGTGCGCGTGCCCGTGTGTTGGCTGCGCAGCAGGGTCTGAAGAGCGTCTCCGTGCAAAACTGGACGCTGGCCAGTCGCCTGGGCTGGTATGCACGGCCCCTGCCCGTGCAAGTGCTGGAAGACCGGTTTGACCAGTTTGACCTGTGGGCCGGTGACCTGCCTGTGGGCGGCGACACCTTGCTGGTGGACTGGTCCCAATTGGGCTACACCGTGCCGCTGGGCGAGCATGGTTTTGCTGATTGCAAACTGCTGGATTCGCAGGATGTGCAGCGCCTGGGCCGAGTCATTTCCAGCTTCCGCTTCTACGCCTGTCACGGCTGGTCGGGCCGGCCGCAGCCCCGTCTGGCAGGTGCTTCGTGATGCCGGTTGCGCCCATTTCCCTGCGCTGGTGGCTGTTGCCGCTGGTGCTGTTCGCCATCAGTGCGCCACTGTGGCTGCACCGCTTTGAGCCTTCCACATTCATCTACATCAACACCCTGTGCGCGCCGGTAGCCGCACCGGTGTGGACCGGGCTCTCGCTATTGGGCAATGCCTGGGGCGTTTTGGGGGTGACGGCACCGCTGCTGGTGCTGGCGCCCCGCTTGATGTGGGCCTGGCTGTGTGCAGCGCCGTTCGCCATTCTATTTGCCCGGGTGGGCAAGGGCCTGATCGTGAGCCCACGCCCGGCCGCCGAGTTGGACAATGCCCAGTTGCGCATCGTGGGGGAGGCGCTGCACAACGTCTCCATGCCCTCAGGTCACACGCTAACCGCGTTTGCCGTAGCGTCCGCGATTTACTTTGCTTTGCCAGAGAAGGGCCGTGCCAAGCAGCTTTGGCTGTTTGTGCTGGCCGCTGGTACGGGTTTGTCACGCATTGCCGTGGGTGCACATTGGCCGGGTGACGTCTTCGTGGGTGCCAGCCTGGGTTTGCTGGCGGGCATGCTGGGCGTGCGGTTGCTGGCGCGTATGGGGACTCAGCATCTGCAGCCCACCGCCTGGAGTTTGCGGGTGGTGGCACTGCTCTTGGTGGCTACCACCTACACGTTGCTGACGGAAGCGCAGGATTTTCCCGAAAACCAGCCGGTGCAATACGTTCTGGTCGTGGTGGTGGTGGCGTCGTTAATCGCGTTTGTGAGAAAAACTGTACACACCTCCAGAGTCGCCGGGTAGCACTGAAGGGACGGGCGCAACTGGCTCCGTTCAGCGAAACCCGCAGGACCCCGGGCCCTCTGGGTTCCCGCATGATCCACAGGGCGATGGCATGGCGGTCATGGCTTTCGCGGCTTCCCCCGTGGTGGCGAAAACCGAGAGCTGTTTCTGCAATGATGCCGAATGGCATTGTGGGCACTCGGGCGTGGTGCCAGAGCGCACCAGGGTTTCAAACTGGTGGCCGCAATCGGCACAGGCGTATTCAAAAATAGGCATGATGAGACCTCATTTTGCTATGTAAATGGTAGCTGGTTGCGCTGATTTCACGGGGGCTAGGGTCCTTTCCATCATAAACCACGTGCCCAGTTGGGTCGTAGCTTCGCACCGAGCGGGTTTTCTATGGCGTGGCGCACTTCCTTCAGCAACCGGTCTTTCTCGGCACCCAGCGTGCCTTTGAGAACCAGCCAGTTGGAAGCATGGTCGCTGCGGAAAACCGTGCGCTTGAGTGTCAGGCCGTTGAGAAGCTGCTCCACTTCGCCAAACAATTCAGGCTGGTTGAGTGGCTCCCACTCTGCAAAACCGGCACGAAAGCGCTCTTCTCCCTGCGGGAAGCTGACCACCAGCGTTGCCAGGAACTCGGGCTGCGTCTGGTTCATCAACCGGGCCGAGTTGTCTGCGTGCTGTCGGGTGAGTGCCCGTCCACCCAGTCCGTTGAGCAGCATGACGGAGCGGGTGATGCCGGCCTCGCCCAGTTTGTCCAACGCCTCGCGGGTCGACTCAAAGGTTTCGCCTTTGCGTACCGCTTGCAACACCGCGTCATCGCCCGACTCCGCGCCCACGTAGGCGAGTGAGAGGCCTGCCTCGCGCAGCACACGCAGGTCGTCCACCGACTTGTTGCGCACATTGCGTGGCAGGCAGTAAGCGGAGACGCGGCGCACCGCAGGCATGTGGGTCTGGATGGCCGTCAAAATGGTCATCAGCCGCCGGGTGGACAGGGCAAAAGCGTCCCCGTCGCCCAGAAACACGCGCTGAATCTGGTCAGGATACTCGGCTGCGCAGCGGACGATGGAGTCCAGCGTTTCCTGTTCGTCGCGCACGGCAAACTTCTTTTGCGGTGCGGTGTACATCTCGCAGTAGGTGCACTGGTTCCAGGAGCAGCCGTTGGTGACTGGCAGGATCAGCGACTGTGCTTCGCTGGGCGGGCGAAAGACCGGGTTGATGTAGCGGATGGGAATGGTGTCGTGCATGGGATCAGTCTTGTTTCGTCTGTGCCAGCCGCAAAGCCAGTTCGCTCAGGGCAGCGTAAGCGGCGCCGGTTGGTGCATCCCATGCTGCTACCGCTGCGCCCTGGCGCGCAATGGCCGCCGTGTCGCCACGGGCGGCGGGACCGGTGAGTGCGGCCTTGGGTCCCAATGTGGTGATATTGGCCACAGCATTGCGCAGCAGGGACTCGCGCAGGTGCGGGACGAGTTCAGCCGGCATGCCGGTTGTGCGCCACAGGTCTTCGGCGGTGGACTGCAGAACGGGCAAAAAGTTCGTGGCAAACACGGCCGCCGCGTGGTAGAGCAATTTGTCCGAGCTGGGCACATTAAAGCAGCGCGCGCCTATGGAGTTGAAAGCAAGACGCAACGTATTGCTAGCGCTGCCATCACCTTCCAGCGCGCAGGGCGTGCCAGGAAATTGTTTCACTGCAGCGGACACCGAAGCAAAGCTCAAAAGGCAGTGCGCGCTCGCTACCTGCCAGCCTAGCGTGGCCAGAGGGGCCAAGGCGACGGCACTTTGGGCACCACTGCAATGAAAGACGATAGGTGCGCGTGTCGCGGCGGATTTGGCTTTGTTCCGATGAGATCCAGTCGCTTGGCGTTCCTGGTCAATCACCTCTGCGAGCAGCCGGACACATCCGGCCAACTCGGTATCCGGCACAGCCAGCATCCAGACATCGGCGTTGCGCATGGTTTGCAAAGAATTCACGGTCTGGCCAGCGCCAATGGCGGCACAGGCCGCCTGCGCACTGGCCAAGGAAGTGGTCAACACGTCCTGAATGGCGAAGACGCGGTAGGTGCGCCACAAGATGGCTAGCGTTTGTGCGACACGCCCGGCGCCGACTAGGTTTAGGGTGGGCAAACGGTGAACGGTGCGTGTGGAACCGGGCATAGGAAAAGAGTGTAGGGCTACCGCACTGTGCTACTGACGTCTGTCTTTGAGGTATTTTACGGGTCACTGCGCGACGAATGACTTTGCGTTGAGCTTGCAAGCCTGTGGAATGCACTTCTCCCAGTTTCCCGCCAGCGCATCCGGTGCACTTACGGGTTACGGATGTCTCACAGAATTCAAAGACATGCTTCTATATTGATGCTGTTTGACGCACATCATGTCTGGCACCTGTCGGAACCGGGGTATTTTCAGTTAAGCTTTCCGCTGCCTTACGCGCCGCTGGACTGTCTGGTGATGCGCTGAGTGTGGTCTCTTGAAATAACTAAGTTGAGGAGTCGCTTCATGGAAACTGGTGTATCGGCAGGAACGGCACAACGCATTGGCGTTCCGCGTGAAATTTTTCCTTTGGAAAAGCGTGTGGCGACGGTCCCAGATGTGGTTGAAAAGTTGATCAAGTTGGGCTTCAAGGTAGCCATTGAATCTGGTGCTGGTGATTTGGCTAACTTCAGTGATGATTCTTACCGTGCTGCGGGTGCCGAAGTCATAGAGGGTGCCGCCGCGTTGTGGGCGGTATCCGATATCGTCTTCAAAGTGCGCGGCCCAAGTGCAGAAGAAGTGGGCCTGCTGCGCGAAGGTGGCACGTTGATCAGCTTCATCTGGCCTGCACAAAACCCGGAATTGATGCAGCAACTCACCGCCAAAAAGGCGACTGTACTGGCGATTGACGCACTACCGCGCATGCTGAGTCGCGCCCAGAAGATGGACGCGTTGACATCGCAGGCTGGCGTCACTGGCTACCGCGCCGTCATTGAAGCTGCCAACGCATTCGGGCGCTTCTTCAATGGCCAGATCACCGCTGCGGGCAAAGTCCCCCCTGCCAAGGTATTCATCGCTGGCGCTGGTGTGGCGGGTCTGGCTGCCATCGGCACCGCTGCAGGTCTGGGTGCCATTGTGCGTGCCAACGACACCCGTGCCGAGGTCGCCGACCAGGTCACCTCCTTGGGTGGCGAATTTGTAAAAGTCGAGTACGAGGAAGAAGGCGGCGGTGGTGGCGGTGGCGGTTACGCCAAGGTCATGAGCGAAGGCTTCCAGCAAGCCCAGCGCGAGATGTACGCCAAGCAGGCCAAAGAAGTGGACATCATCATCACCACTGCGCTGATCCCCGGCAAACCTGCACCCAAGCTCATTACGGCAGACATGGTAAAGAGCATGAAGCCGGGTAGCGTCATCGTTGATATGGCGGCCGAGCAGGGCGGCAACTGCGAGCTGACCGTTCCTGGTGAAGCAGTGGTCCGGCACGGCGTGACCATTGTTGGCTACACCGACCTGGCCTCGCGGCTCGCGAAGCAATCATCGACGCTGTACTCTACCAACCTGTTTCGCCTTTCCGAGGAACTGTGCAAGACCAAGGACGGCATCATCAACGTCAACATGGAAGACGATGCCATCCGAGGCCTGACCGTCACCAAGGACGGCACCATCACCTGGCCAGCACCAGCGCCCAAACTTCCCGTCGCAGCAACTGCGCCTGCAAAACCTGCCGCAGCGCCGGCGGCGAAGAAGGGCGGACATGGTCATGGTGGCGGTGACGCCGAGCCCATGGCAGGCAGCAAACTGGCCATCTTTTTTGGCGTTGCAGCGGCATTGTTCTGGCTTATTGGGGCGAGCGCGCCACCGGCATTTTTGGGTCACTTCACGGTCTTTGTGCTGGCATGTTTCGTGGGTTACATGGTGGTCTGGAATGTCAAACCGGCATTGCACACGCCACTTATGAGTGTGACCAACGCCATTAGCAGCATCATTGCGATTGGTGCGCTGGTCCAGATTTCTCCGATCGTTGGCGCCGCGAGCCGCCCGGATAGTTTGATCACGTGGGTGGCCGGCGCCGGTATTGTGCTGACCGCCATCAATATGTTTGGCGGCTTCGCCGTCACCCAGCGCATGCTTGCCATGTTTCGCAAATAAGAGAGGCAATTCATGTTTTCTACAGAACTGGCAACCGTCTCCTATATCGGAGCGACGATTCTTTTCATTCTGAGCCTGGGTGGCTTGTCCAACCAACAAACCGCCCTGCGTGGCAACCTTTACGGCATGATCGGTATGACCATTGCCGTACTGGCCACTGTGTTCGGCCCCCAGGTCACGGGCGCAGGTATCCCCTGGATTATTGGTGCCATGCTCATTGGTGGC
>CAJAVE010000042.1 GCA_903945325.1 uncultured beta proteobacterium
GAGTTCCAGGACGTGGAAGCCCGCATGGCGGAGCTCAACACACAAGGTGCAGCGCTGGAGTCGCGCCTGTCGACCAACCCGCACCCCTCAGAAATCGCCGAGATTGGCCGCAGCCTGAAGGTCGTCAATGACGAGTTGGCCCAGCTTGAAGACCGCTGGCTTGACCTGTCAAACCGGCTGGAGACGGCCTGAGCAATGCCTTTCGTGGGTCAAACTCGCTTCTTTTCTTCCAGATAGTCGAGCACGCCCTGCCCGGCACGTCGGCCACTGGCAAAGCAGGCTTGTAGCAGATAGCCCCCCGTTGGCGCCTCCCAATCCAGCATTTCACCGGCGCAGAACACACCGGGCAGCGTCTCCAGCATCAGCCCTGGTGTCATCGTCTCGAACAGCACACCACCCGCAGTACTGATGGCCTCGTCGATCGGGCGCGTTGCGGTCAGGGTGATAGGCAGCGCCTTGATGGCGGCGGCCAGTTGCACTGGGCTGTTGAAGGCGTCCCTTGTCAACAGCTCGTGCAGGAGACCGGCCTTGATGCCCTCGATATGCAAACGGCTTTTCAGATGACTGGACAGCGAACGCGTGCCACGCGGGTGCTGGACTTCTGCCAATACCCGCTCGGCCGTCAGGTCGGGTAAAAGGTCCAGATGAAAAGTAGCGCTGCCGGTGCGGATGATGTCGTCGCGCAATAGGCTGGACGCTGCGTAAACCAGGCTTCCCTCGACACCCGTGGCCGTGGCAACAAACTCTCCTTTGCGGGCAAAGTGCAGACCCTGTGAGGTGGAGAGCGACAATGCGACCGACTTGAACGGCTGACCGGCAAAACGGCTGGCAAAGTGTTCGCTCCAACCACCCTTCACGTCAAACCCGCAATTGGACGGCAGCAATGGTGCAACCGCCACGCCGCGCGCGGCCAGCAACGGCACCCAGGCACCGTTGGAGCCCAGGCGCGCCCAGCTGCCACCACCCAGCGCCAATACCACGGCACCCGCTTGCACACGCACTGGCCCATGGGGACCGTCGAAGCACAGGGTGGCCGGAACACCTTCCTCCCACCCCATCCAGCGGTGGCGCATGTGAAACCGCACACCCGGCCCGTTCGCGGGATGCCGCAGCCGCTGCAACCAGGCCCGCAGCAAAGGTGCAGCCTTCATGTCCTTGGGAAAGATGCGACCCGACGAACCGACAAAGGTCTCAATACCCAGGCCCAGGGCCCAGGCCCGTACCCCTGACGGGTCAAAGTCCTTCAGCAAGTCTTCAATCGCGGCGCGGCGCGCACCGTAGCGCCCGGCAAAAGTGTCAGCACCTTCGGAGTGCGTCAGGTTGAGCCCGCCCTTGCCGGCAAGCAGGAACTTGCGGCCAATGGACGGCATGGCGTCAAACAGGTGCACCATCTGACCGGCATCGCTGAGCACCTGGGCGGCCATCAGGCCGGCAGGGCCGCCACCGACGATGGCAATGGGTGCGGAAAGAAACTTTTCAGAATTCATGGGGTTTGTAGTTCTATCAAGCTGCCCGACGGCGTCAAAAACGCCGCCCGAACCGTTTGACCGGGTTGGGCCTG
The DNA here is from genome assembly GCA_903945325.1 of uncultured beta proteobacterium. GTDB lineage: Bacteria > Pseudomonadota > Gammaproteobacteria > Burkholderiales > Burkholderiaceae_C > Allorhodoferax. The sequence continues at coordinate 1,562 of CAJAVE010000042.1, forward strand.
CGCCACCGCTGCGCGGTAGGTGAGAAGCTGCTCGCGCAACCCGGGTTGCAGCTGGGGTTGATGGGTCGATTTGTAGTCCAACACCCACCATTGTCCATCAGCACCGCCAACACCCCGACGCAAGACCAAGCGGTCTATGCGCAGCGGTCGGCCACGGTGGACCAGCCCCACTTCATTGCCCTGCCAGCTTAGCTGGTCAGCATCCCACGCCCAGGCGCCCTCGCCCTGCACAATGGCCAGTGCCATGCTGTGGGCCAACGCCATTTGTGCGGGCTCCAGCGTGAACTCCTGGGCTACACGGGTCTGCTGCGCCTGCGTCGCGAGATGCATTGATTCGCTGACGCGCTGTGGCGGCACATATCGCTCCAGCAAACGGTGCATGGCTTGGCCGATGCGGGA
>CAJAVE010000043.1 GCA_903945325.1 uncultured beta proteobacterium
CGCCTTGACCAGCAACGGGTAGCCAAGTTTCTCAGCCTCAGCCACCAAGACGGCATCGCTTTGATCGGCACCCAAATACCCCGGTGCGCAGGGTACGCCCGCGTCCAGCATGCGGCGCTTGGCCAGGGCCTTGTCGCCCATGGCCGTGATCGCACTGGCCGGTGGGCCAATGAAGACCAGCCCGGCATCGACACAAGCCTGCGCAAAGGCGGCGTTTTCGCTCAAAAAACCGTAGCCCGGGTGGACTGCGTCGGCGCCCGTCTTGCGCGCCGCGTCCAGAATGGCATCAAAGCGCAAGTACGATTCAGTTGCAGGCGCCGCACCAATATGCACCGCCTTATCGGCCAGGGCCACATGTGGCGCGTCACGGTCCGCATCGCTGAAAACGGCAACGGTCCGGTAACCCAGGTTGCGGGCAGTGCGAATCACGCGGCAGGCAATCTCCCCGCGATTGGCAATCAAAATTTTGCTAAACATAAAACACCTTCGAAGGAGTCTGGGTGGCAGAGCGTTTTGCGCAGGTCAAGGGGGAGCCCGCGCAGCGGGCGGAGGACACGAAGCAAAACGCTCTGCCGCCCAGACTCCCAACGCCAAGCCGTATTTCAAAAAAGTTCATGCGACCGCCCACATAGGTTTGCGCTTCTGCATAAACGCGGTCATGCCTTCAATCCCTTCAGCGCCTTGAGCGGCATGAGAGAAGACGGCAGCGGCCTGCTGCACCAAGGTCTGGGGCTCCTGCAGCCGTGCCTGGGACATCAGGCCTTTGGTAGCAGCCAAGGCTCCCGGCGCGCAGGCCAGAATATCGGTCAACACTTTGTCGAGTGCAGAGACTATTAAATCGCTGGACACCACTTCATGCACCAGCCCCAGGCGCAGCGCTGCGGCCGCATCCAGACGCCCACCGGTGACCGCCAGACGCTTGGCCTGCGAGTAGCCCAGACGCTCGACCAGGAACGGCGCGATCTGCGCCGGCACCACACCCAGCGATGTCTCGGGCAAACGGAAATTAGCAGTCTCACTGGCAATGGCTACGTCAGCCACACAAGCCAGACCAAAGCCGCCGCCCATAACCGTGCCCTCCAGCACCGCCACCACGGCCAGTGGGGTGCGCGAATACGCCACGCACAACTGACCAAATTCGGCATTTACTTCAGCAATGGGGTCCGGTGCGCCCGTGCCCGCGGCCTGCATGGAGCGCATGCGCGCGCCGGCCATGTCCTTCAAGTCGGCCCCGGCACAAAAGTGGCCACCCGCCCCGCGCAACACCAGCACGCGCACGGCGTCCGGTTTACCAGCGGTCGCTTCTGCGTCGCGCAACACCTGGCGCAACTCGGCCACCATTTGCAAAGACATGGCGTTGCGAGCCTCAGGCCGGTTTAGCGTGACGTGCAACACCGGACCGGTTTGCGCCACCACAATCGCTATTAATTCAGGAGCTGCTTGCGCAATATCCACGGGGGCTACAGCCTCATTTGGCACTGAATTTGTCATGCTTTTCCGGGCAAAGTGCCTTCGTATTTGCAGATGATGCCCAACATAATTTCGTCGGCACCGCCACCAATCGAGATCAAACGGCCATCGCGGTACGACTGCGAAATCGGGTTGTCGGCAGTAAAGCCCATGCCGCCCCAGTACTGCAGGCAGCTGTCTGCAACTTCCCGGCTCAGCCGCCCGGCCTTGAGCTTGGCCATGGACGCCAGCCGCGTCACATCTTTGCCCGACACATACGACTCCACCGCGCGGTAGGTCAGGGCGCGCAGGCATTCCACCTCGGTGCGCAGCTCGGCCAGGCGGAAATGCACTACCTGGTTGCTCAGAATGGGCTTGCCAAAGGTCTGCCGCTGGCGGGTGTAGTCAATGGTCTGGTCGATCAGGCTGTCGAGCGAGCGCAGGCAGCCCGCCGCGCCATACAGGCGCTCCTCCTGGAACTGCAGCATCTGCAGCATGAAGCCCATGCCTTCCTGGCCGATCAGGTTCTTTTGCGGCACGCGCACATTGTCAAAAAACAGCTGGGCCGTGTCGCTGGAATGCATGCCGATTTTTTCGATCTTCTGGCGCGTGATGCCGGGGCTGTTCATCGGCACCATGATGAGCGACTTGTTTTTGTGCGGCGCGGCGTCCGAGGTGTTGGCCAGCAGGCAGCACCAGTCGGCCTGCATGCCGTTGGTGATCCACATCTTGGAGCCGTTGATGAGGTAGTCGCTGCCGTCTTTCTTGGCAGTGGTCTTGAGGGCGGCCACGTCCGAGCCGCCACCCACTTCGCTCACGCCAATACAGCCCACCATGTCACCGGCTATTGCCGGTGCCAGAAATTCGTGACGCAAGGCATCCGAGCCAAAGCGCGCCAATGCCGGCGTGCACATATCGGTCTGCACGCCAATCGCCATGGGCACGCCACCGGCCTTGCACTCGCCCAGGGCCTCGGCCATCACCATGGAGTAGCTGAAGTCCAGCCCCATGCCGCCAAACTCGGTCGGGTATTTGATGCCCAGCAGGCCCAGGTCGCCCAACTTCTTGAATAGCTGGCGGGCCGGGAACTGGCCTGCCTTTTCCCATTCGGGCAGATGCGGGTTGATCTCGTTGGCGACAAACTTGCGGACGGTGTCGGTGATTTGCGTGTGTTCAGGGGTGAATTTCATGGCGTTCTTTCGTGTGAATCAGGAGGTGATGAAGAGCGCGGCGGATTTACATCCGTGCCACGCCGAAAGTGTTAGGCCGTAACGTGCGCGCATCGGCCTCGGCGGCGAGGGCCAGGCACAGGCCCAGCACGCGCCGCGTGTCACGCGGGTCGATGATGCCGTCGTCCCACAGGCGGGCCGTGCCAAATAGCGCGGCAGATTCCTTGTCCAGCCGCAAGCGCAGGCCGTCGGACATGGCGGCCAGCGCTTCTTCATTGGCTTCCATGCCCATGCGCTCAACCTTGGCGCGGTTGACGATGTCCATCACCTTGGCGGCCTGAGCGCCGCCCATCACCGCCGTGCGTGCCGTTGGCCAGGCAAAGACGAATCGTGGATCAAACCCGCGCCCGCACATGCCGTAGTTACCGGCGCCGTAGGAGCCGCCCAAAATGAAGGTGAACTTGGGCACCCGCGCATTGGCCACCGCCTGGATCATCTTGGAGCCATGCTTGATGGCGCCGCTGCGCTCAGCCACCGAGCCCACCATGTAGCCCGTGGTGTTCTGCAAAAAGACCAATGGCGTGCCGGTCTGGTCACACAGCTGGATGAACTGCGCCGCTTTGGTGGAGCCTGCAGGCTGGATAGGGCCGTTGTTGCCCAGAATGCCCACCAGTTGCCCCTGTACCCGGGCGTGGCCACACATCATTTCGGCGCCATATTCGGCCTTGAATTCCAGAAAATCCGAGCCATCCACCAGGCGCGCTATCACCTCGCGCACATCATAGGGTTCACGCTCGTCAGCCGGGACGATGCCCATCAGCTCCTGCTCGTCAAACAACGGCTCGGTAAAGATGCCATCCGCAGCGGCCACGTCCCAGCGCAGCTTGTCCATGACCTCGCGCGCCATGGCAATGGCATGGGCGTCGTCTTCACACAAATACTCGCCCAGGCCCGTGACTTGCGCATGGGTTTCAGCGCCGCCCAGTTCGTCTTCGGTGCAATCCTCGCCAATGGCGGCCTTGACCAGGGGCGGACCGGCCAGAAAGATGTTGGAGCGCCCGCGCACCAGAATCACATAGTCCGACAAGCCCGGCAGGTAGGCACCACCCGCCGTGCTGGAGCCATGCACCACGGCAATCTGCGGCAAGCCCATGGCCGACATGCGTGCCTGGTTGGCAAAGGTGCGACCGCCTTCGATGAAGATTTCGCTCTGGTACATCAGGTTGGCGCCGCCGCTCTCCACCAGCGAGATCAGGGGCAGCTTGTTCTCCTGCGCAATCTGCTGCACGCGCAGGCCTTTCTTCAAGCCCATGGGTGCCACCGTGCCGCCTTTCACGGCACTGTCGCTGGCCGAAATGATGCAGCGCTTGCCCGCGACCACGCCAATGCCGACGATGGAGCCGCCGCCCATGACCGACTTTTTGCCGTCGTCATCGTGCATGTTCAGGCCAGCCAGGCGGCTCAACTCCAGAAACGGTGTGCCCCGGTCCAGCAAGCGGGCCACACGCTCGCGTGGCAGCAATTGCTTGCGCTTCTCAAACTTGTCGCGCTTGGATTCGGACTCGGCAATCACCAGGCCTTCGAGCCGCTGCACTTCGGCCAGCAGACCCAGCATGCGCTGGGTGTTGGCGGCGAAGGCGTCCGACTTGGGCTTGATCTTGGAACGGATGACGGGCATGGGCACATTTCCTTGCTTTGAACTTCCCGCATTAGAAATGACGGTAACGTTAACGTCAACTAAATGTCGTATAGGTGTTTATACTGATGTTTACGGGATATCGGACTGTTAGCATTCAGCCCACCCCATTAAATGCAAGGAAAAAGACCATGAACCTCGAAGAATGCACCCAGGCCATCCGTACCAAAGTGGGCGCCGACAGCGGCCTGGCAGCTACGCTCAAGTTTGACTGCGGCACCGATGGCGTGATCCGCATTGACGGCGTATCTACCCCCAACAGCGTCAGCAACGACAACGTGGACTCCGACTGCACCGTGGGCATCACCCTGGAAAATCTGACTGCCCTGCTGACCGGTGACCTGGAGCCCACCACCGGCTTCATGGCCGGCAAACTCAAAGTGTCGGGCGACATGGGCGTTGCCATGCGCCTGCAACGCGTCATCTGAAACAACCCAGCACGCGCCCGCCGTGGACAAACAACCCGACACCCTGACCGACGCCCAGGCGTTTGTGGATTCGCACCGCGACGAGGCCACCACCGAGCTGTTTGGCATCACCGAGCTGTGCAGGGAACACGGCATCACGCTGCGGGCGCTGCGCTTTTATGAGGACAAGGGCCTGATTTCGCCCCGGCGCATCAACGGCGCACGGGTCTACACCCGGCGCGACCGTGCCCGCCTGACCCTGATCCTGCGCGCCAAGGCGATCGGGTCGCCCCTGTCCGAGATCAAGCGCTACCTGGATTTGTATGGCAACCAGGGAGAAGGCCGTGCCCAGCAATTGAGCTATGTGATTGAGCGCACCGACACCGAAATCGCAGAATTAGAAATGAAACGCGCCCACATCGACAAGACGCTGGCCGAGTTGCGCGTCATCAACGCCACCTGCCGCATCCACCTGGAATCGGGGCAGCACACGGAAAAGATCTGACCGCTATTGCCTTCAGGGATTCACCTGCTGGTCACCTTGAAACATGCCTCTCCAAAGACGGCCATCTGGCCAAGTCAGTTGACCGCGACCTTCTTTCAACCCGTTTTTCCACTGCCCTACAAACTTCGTGCCAGTCACCCAGTGGTAGCTCCCACTTCCCTCTGCCAAGCCTTTTTCAAACTGCCCTTCGTACACATCCCCGGAAGCATAGGTCATCTTTCCCAGCCCACTGGGTACACCGTCGACAACAGTGCCCTCATAAAAATTGCCAGTGCTAAATTTTAGTGTTCCAGTTCCATTCGGTTGATCACGCAACCAAGCTCCCTCATACCGCTGGCCATTTTTCCAGGTATAAATTCCTTGCCCTGCAAAGACGCCCGCCTCGAAGGCGCCAACATAGACATCACCCGATGGAAACACCAGGCGACCCTGACCTTGCTCTTTGGAAGCAATCCATTCCCCCGTATATTGATTGCCGTTGGCATAGGCCATGCTGCCATGCCCGTGCGATTGGCCGCCCATCCAGCCTCCCTCATAGCGTTGGCCACTGGCCCACTTGAATACGCCTTGTCCTTCGGGCTGGCCCTTGCTCAGGGTCCCCTCAAAGATATCGCCATTGGCCCACACCACTTTTCCAGTGCCTGAATAAGACTTACCACCCGTATCGCCAGAAAATTTCCCAATCAGTCGAGAGTCCCCAACGACGATTTCGTTCGCAGATTGCGCTGATTGGGTATCCAACTGCGGCTTGGGCAACACGCCACTGGGTGGGACGAAAACAAGTGCAGGTGGGGGTGCTGGGCTCACGGGACCAGCACCGTCCAGTAACGTGGATCGCCCCGATGAACTCACGGTCAGTGTCGGGTGCGGAGTTGACAGAATATTGGGGGAAATTGTGTTGGGAACCTGTCCACCGGCAAATGCAACAGCGGTCGCCGCACCTTGAACTGGCGCAGCGCTAGCGGGCTTGGCAATATTCGGGGTTGAACTACTCGTGGGGGCCATTGCACGCGGCAATTCCTTTCGAACCCACGGTGTTCCGCGCTCGCGCGCGATCAACTGTGCATAGTTGCGCGCCGTTTCAAGCGCAGCGCCTTTGCACCGTGTCAATGCATCACGCCACAGAGTTTCTGCCACCATGCTTTGCTCAAGCTTTTCGGGTGCCGTCATGCTGCCGCCAGATAGCTTTAGCTTTTGCGATTGCTCGCGCGCAGAATCAAATGTCGGCGCGCACAGTTCTGCATTGTGCGCATCCACTTCGGCTTGCGCACGGCGGGTATCGGCCAGCACTTGTTGGCTACCGGTGCACCGCTCAGCGGCAACTTCCCACAGGTTTTCTGTTTTTCGGTACATCACTGAGGCCTGTGCCCACCGCCGGTCGGCAAAGGCCTGGTTGGCCAAATCCTGCAGAGCGTTGGCGTCGCGCTGGGCCGCCTCACAACGCGGACCCGAACCACGCTGTTCGACAACCGTTAGCAGCACCTTTTGACTATCCGCAAGATTTCGAACCGCCCGCTCCTTGGCTCGCCCATCACACACGCGAACAGCTTGAGACCACATAGCGACCGAGCTATCCAGCAATCGGCCTTGTTCTTCAAGTGGCAGGCGTTGAGTGTGTGCCAAGGCAACTTTCAGGTCAACTGCCGCCGCGCGGTCCGACACAGCTGAACAGGAAGGTGCTGGTAGCCCGGGGCCAGACTCATCGCCGGAGTCGCCGCTCTTTTGAGCAGCTGCCGTCGTCGCACTTGCGGGAGACAGGCCTGGCGCCGATATCGCCAACGACTGCCCCCATGCACTGACAACACCCGCACAAAGAAGCGTGAGGACAAATTTGCAGATTGCCGAACGTACAGGCATTGAATCCCCTTGCATATTATTTTCCCGATTTTGTCTCGATGGGAATATTTAACATGCCATCGATCAAACCGTACGCAAACGGTGTCGAGTTGCGTCTCTGGTCCATGGGATCCGCAAACGAAAAGGCATTCCGATTGGAAGCCAGCGGCATATCGCCAAAGTCAGGTTGAAAATCTTCCGGACGAATACCTTTCAGAATAGCCACCATTTCCGCCCCGCGGTCCCTTGCTTGGGCAAGCTGTCCCAGCGCGCCCAAACGATCAGCGTCAAACAAGAAGGCGTTTTCTGCAAGTGCGGCCTCCACCAGTTTTTGATGCAATGAGAAAGCTGCCAATGGATTGGCACCCAATTTTTCCATGCGTTCGAAAGCCCAGGTGTCCGCCTTGTCAAATACCGTTGACGCGACCCATGCCACGCCATTCAATGCGCCCCGGTTGGCAGCTGCCTGCTGCATGATCGCCATGGTGGTGGCAGAGGCTGCCTGTTTACCTAACTTTTCGACCGTGACTTTTACCTGTTCTGTGACCGTATCGGTGACCGAATTTTTAACCTGTAACTTCACAAACTCGGCAGCCGCCGCGACACCGGCCTCTTTAGCTGCTTTTGCAGCCGCTTCAGCGGCCAAAGCAACGCCTTTGATGCCGGAGGCAATCGTAAACAAGTTGTACAAGGTGCCACCAATTTTGGTTCCGTAATGATAGGTTTTCATGCGCACGCCACCAACCTCCGACACTCCCTGAGTCCACAGCACCACCCAGAGGGCTTCGTCGAGTGTCAAATTTACCTCTGAAACCTGAAGCGGGTGGACACTGAGCAACCAGTGGTAATCCTGTGCCTTCGGCGTCGTCGGTGGCGCAAACCTGGCATAGCCCCGGCATACCTTGAAGGGTGCTATGCGCACAACTTTACCCGTGATTGTTTTGACGTCGAAAACCCGCCCAGAGTCTCGGTAACTGAGCAGTTCCTCCGACATCTTCAACGCATCTTCAGAACGATAGCCACCAATTTCCTGAATTTTTTCACCCAACTTGAGTGGCGAGTCGGTTGTCGTGCCAATCACGGTCAGGCGTTCATCGACATTGAGCGCGCGAACCCAGGCAACCCGGTCGGTCTCCTGCGCTCCGTCACTGGTCGCAACCGACATGGGCAACTCCCATTGAAAGTCACAGTCGGGATCCTTCAATTCAGAAGTGCGCGCAATGGCAGGGCGGATAGCGCTTTCAACTTTGCCATAAGAACGAATGTTGGCCAGAAGCTGCTCATTAACGGGCCGACCGTCATCGACCGTGTATTTTGTCGTGCTGCATCCTGACAGCAACCCCAGCGCACACGCTGCAACAAGATACCTTCGCGCATTTGAAAAAAGTGAATTCATCCAATCACTCCTTTTTACTACGGTCGAACCTGGATTTGTATCAACTGGGCTGCGCCTATCGCAACCGCAGCAATTTGTCTTTTGCAGTGATGGCCGCTTCAGAATCCGGGAAGCTCTTGACCAGATCATCGAGAGTTTTACGTCCAGCCTTTGCATCCTTGAGTTCAATCTGGCAATTGGCGATTCCAAGCAGCGCATCGGATGACCGTGCGTGGTCAGGTGCAATGGACAGCATGAGGCGAAGATTGGCAAGGGACTCCTTGCAATCCTTGGTTGCATATTGAGCGCTAGCGAGCCAAAAAAGCACGGAGGGTTGATACCCACTGGCCGGATATCGGCGCATAAAACTGGCAAGAGTCGATTGCGCGGCCGTGAATTCACCGCGTTGAAATGCAGTGACGCCAAAGTCAAAGTCGCGGCGCTCACTGGGCTCCGCGACAAAGCTGCGACCATCCACACTCACTTTTTCGGGCTCGAAACGACGAATGCGCTCGTCCATATCCTGACTCGTACTTTTCAATTTCCGTTGCAACTCGAGCACTTCCAATGCCCCTTGCTCCACTTGGAGCTTTAACTTTGCATTGGCAGACTGCGTCAGTTCAAGTTGACTTTGCAACTCCACCATACTGCGACGCATGCGCTCAAACTCGTCGGTGGTCTTGCGGTTGTCATCTGTTGACCGCTGTTGCCCCTCCAATCGCACCGCATCCAGCCGCTGCTGAAGATTCAAAATAGCCTTGCGGGCCTCGTCGTCATCAAACAGGCCCGCATTCGCAAAACCGGCGTAGCAACCAAGGTACACGCCCAATGTCAAAGGACCGACCAGCCGACGAAAACTATTCATCACACATATTCCTGAAACACCATAGGTTTAAAAATTCGCCCATCCGGCAGCGCCGCTGAACACCCCATATTCGGCGCGGACTACCAGGCTGCCGAGTTCCAGACACCACTCTGGTAGTAATGCACCTGCTCGTTCCAGAGCAGAGATCGGTCTGCACTGATATCGCGCTCTGTTGGCAAGGCAGACCCCAAAGGTGTGCGACCGGTCATGCTGCGCGCCCCAACGTCAATCTCGAACTTTTGCAGCTCGGTACGCGTAAATTGCCAATAGTCATTGGCAGCACCCGTATTACCTGAATAGGGCGTGTCATTCAGACGCACAGGCAGGCTGATACGGACACGATTTCCCGACGTTTGCACGGCAATACCATGGTGGTCGTGCAGCACGGTGGCATCGGTACCACGTCGGCCAATCACACTTCGTGCAGCCTCAATGGGGCGCGCAGGGTCACTCACGTCGATCAACGACAGCTTGACGCCCTGATACCAGGCGAATCGTCCGTCACCCGCCGATCCATCGGAAATGGCGTCCTTTCCTACGCCAAGCAACAACGTGTCGGTCAAAGGAAACAGGTAATCAGAATAGCCGCTCACCGCCAGCTCCCCGGCGACCTTGGGATCGGTCGGGTTGCTCAAATCAAGTACATAGAGCGGATCGGTCAGGCGGTAAGTGACCAAGTAGCCCCGAGCGCCCAAAAAGCGCGATGCGTAAAGCTGCTCGCCCTCCTTGCCCAAGGGTTGGGGACGCTTGGCATTGGGAAGCTCCCCCACGACAGACAGCCCCGCATTGCTTTCCTGCAAGATGCTCAAGTGCCCTGGCGACTCAGGAACACTCGGTATTGCAGTGGTATTGGTGCCTACCGTTACGCTTGGCATTACGGCGGGCCTGATCCATCCACCCCAGGTGGACGCGGTTTGTGTGATCACCCGAAGGGCACCCTGGTGCTCACCCATACGGAACGATTTTCTATTTTGATCAAATCCGAGGTGTCCCGTCACATTTCCGGAACCGCGGTAAGAAATTTCAAGGCCACTCAGAGTGAATTTGTGGATGTCCGTGCTGGTCTGACTGGCATACACCGGAAACGCGCCATCATAGGAATAGGCAGTGCGCGTGGTGGCGAGGTACAGGCTTTGGTCTGACATGTAGAAGGCCTCGGTACCGCCTGTAAAGCAACGTGCAGCATGCTGGCTGGTGGCCGAGGCCAGGTCGATTCCCACCACTGTTATGACATCAGCCGTCTTGTTTGCATTCTGCGGTTGGGTAAAACACTGGCCCGCATCCACCAGGGGCTGGGCAGTCGCCCCGTCAACTGACAAAGTGGGCAATAGTGCCGGGGCCCGGACGGCATCCAGCGCGGCCTGATTTGCTGCTACCTTGGTCGTTGGCCATCCTGGATCAAGCCCCGGTACATTCGGGTAACTGCGCAGCACCAGGTAAAGCGTGGAGCCAATACGCCGCGACCCTATCAGGTTGGCAGTGATGCGCAGGTTACGCCGCTTTTGCATCTTTACAGCGCTGGTTGTGTCAACCAATGTAACCTCGCTCACCCCCTGTCCCCACGACTGCGGAGCAAACCACGCGTCATAGGCATTCCAGAAACCGCCACCCTCTCCCACTACAGCCAATTGATTGCGTTGCGCATCCAGGTACAGGCCTTTGGCACGCACATCAGCGGAGAACAGGGATGTGAGCGTATCCACAGGAGTCAAATCCGTCTTCACCGGATCGAGTCGATCACGGCGCACAGTATCAAATTCTGCAGAATAGCCTTTCGGCCCAGCCAGGCTATAGACCACACTGCCATCGCTCTTGATCAGGTCAGCCTCATCCACACCGGCTTCCTGCAAGGTCGTGGAGGAGCTAGCGTTTCCCCTGAGCGCGGTAGTGGCTTGCGCGCCAGGAGTGCCGGCCGTTGCCATTGCGACGTCCTGCGCCCACAACACGTTGGTATACGATTTTGATGTAGGGCCAAGTGCCGTTTGAAAATAAGCCGTCAACCCCGCTTCGGTTGCAGGAACCAGAGTCCAACTGCTGACGACAGGTTCCTTTTCAACCACTCCCTCTCCCACCCCTACTCCCGCGCCGCCGCAGGCGCTCATTGCCAGGCAAGACAGCAGTGACGCGGTGCGCCAACCCAAGAGACATTCACTGCGACGGTCTCGTTTCAAACAATGACCAAAATTCATGGCATTTCCTTCAGGCAATTCATGGGCTCAACGCATTGCCGGTGTGGCACACAAACGCATTCGCCAAGGCAGTCTACCAAACCGTGTTCACGAATCGCTCACCCACCACCGCGCTGCATATACAAATCAAAGCGCTGCATGAAGGCGTAGCGCTGCGCATCGTCCAACCCGGCAAAGCGAAAACGAACCAGCAGGCGCGGCATGCGCACCAAGGCGATGACGCGTGGCTCGCCGACCTGCCATTTCAGCCCCAAAGCGCCGTCGCCAATGCGCACGCCTGCAGAGTGCTCTTGCAGTTTCCAATGGTTGTCACCAACTGCTGCGGGCAACCAGCGCAGCCAGTCGGCCTCGGTGCAGCCCATCTCGCGCTCAAAGCGCTCGGCGTAAAACGATTGCATCAAGGGGCAGGAGATCGGGTGAGGGAAATGCCTACCCACCCGCAATAGGCGGCCAGATGGCAAGCACATCGCCCTCCTGCAGCATCTTGGCTGCACGCTGTTCAGGCGCAATGTAGTGGCCGTTGACCAGCACCAGGTGCACCAGTTTCTCCGGCAGACGGTAGGGCTCGGTGACCTGCGTGATAGTGGCGCCGTCGGGCACCTCGATCTCCACAATGTTGGTGTATTTGGAAGTCACCGGCAGGTAGTCGGTGAGGGACGCAAAAAGTTTGAGCGTGATGTGCATAGTGTTGAGGACAGAGTTGGCTCGCTTCGCGTAGCTCCGGTCTTTCCCGCAGGTTGATTATCTTCGCCGCTCATCTTGCGCGCCCGCCCACTGTCCCTGAGCCTGCGCGCTGGCCAGATAGGCTTCCATCAATTTGGTGGGATCCTGCTTGAGCTTGTCTTTCCATTCGCCCAGCTTGACCTGGCCTTCGACCAGACCGCGCATCACGCCCACATGCTCGGTCCAGCCCACGCTGTTGCAGCCCACCAGCACATCGTCCTGGAACTGCAGGCTCAGGTGGCGCCCGGCTGGCTTGTCGGTCAACTCCACATGTTCGCCGCCAGGGCGGCCTTGCCAGTCGCCAAAGCTGGTGGAGATCAAACCCAGCGTGTCCAGCACATTGATTTGCGTCACACCCTTGAGGTTGGACGGTGCCGACTTTCCACGGGAAAAGGCCACCATATTGGCACCTGCCACGCGCGCTTGTTCCGCCGCATTGGGCTGAATGGCGCTGACGATCATCTTGCCCGACACCTTGTCAAAAGCTTCCGCACAGTCACCGGCGGCGAACACACCGGGCACATTGGTTTGCAAATGCTCGTCGGTCAGCACACCCAACAGACAGGTAATGCCCGAGTCCTTCAGGTAACCAATGGCCGGGCGCACGCCAGCCGCACTGATAACCAGATCGGCTTCGACCGTCTTGCCATTGGAGAGCTTGACTTGCAAGGGCTTGCCTGCGGCGATGCTTTCGACCTTGGTGCCGGTAAAGACCTGCACGCCTTTCGCCTCGACCCAGTCGCGGATCATGCCGCCCGCCGTCGGCCCCATCATGCGCGGCACCATGCGGTCGCCCATCTCAACAACGCTTAACTCAACGCCGCGCGCGGCCAGCGCCTCCATGATGATGCAGCCAATGAAACCGGCACCCAGTTGCAGCACGCGCGCACCCTTGGTGGCCAGCGAGGCAATGGCGCGGGCATCGGCCAGCGTCCAACAGGGGTGAACGCCTTCGGAGTCGATTCCGGGAATGGGCGGGCGCAAGGGGTGTGAGCCGGTCGCGATCAGAAGCGTATCAAACGCGAGGCTTTGCCCATTGTCGAGTGCTACTGTTTTAGTAGCTGCTTGCGCACTGATTACGCGGGCTTTGACTTGATCTACCTTTAATTCGGTGAAATGGGATGCTGTTTTTCGCAAATACGTGCCGCGCTCGTCGATGTTACCCATCAGCAGGTAGGGAATGGCCATGCGCGAGTACGGCGGCTCCGGCTCGTCGCCAACAATGGTTATCGCATCATGGGGGGCGAGCTTGCGGATGGTTTCTGCGGCGATGACGCCGGCAGGGCCGGCACCGAGGATAAGGTGGTGGGTCATTTCAACTCCAAAAAGAAAGCGGTCACTGAAGACCGCTGTTTCATTGCTTTCAGTCCGGATTCTGCCTTTACAGGCCCAGACGTTCCTTGGTTGCCGCTGTGGGGCGGCCTTCGGCATCCCAGCCGCGGGCGGCGTAGTACTTGGGCAGCATGGTGGCCAGCTCGTTGAACTTGCCCTTGGCCGGGCCGGTTTTGCAGGCACCTTCGGCACTGGTCAGTCGGGCGGGCAAGCTGTCGTCCTTGTGGGTGAAGCCGGCACGGTTGTTGAACTCGCGCTCCATGTTCCAGATGCGCTCACCAATCTTGGCCAGTTCTTCAATGGTGTAGTCCTCGTTACAGGCACCCTGCATTTGCGGCGACAGGTCTTGCAAGCCCCAGGCGAAGGTGGTGAAGATGCACAGGCCCGACGAGTCGAAAGCGGCAGTGGCGTCCTGGAAGGCTTTCACCAGATCGGGCTTGCCCTCGGACTCCAGCGGATCCGTCTTGACCGGAATGCCCAGCACCTCAGACGCAATGGTGTAGCCGCGCAAGTGGCAACCGCCGCGGTTCGACGTGGCATAGGCCAGACCAATGCCCTGGATGGCACGGCCGTCGTAGGCCGGGAACTCCTGACCTTTGGACGACATGGACAACTCGGGATGGCCGTACTTGGCGGTCAGGCGCTTGGAGCCCTGGCCAATTTCCTTGCCAAAACCGCGACCATAAATCGTTTCTTCGGCCAAAAACGCCAGCGTCTGCGCCGAGCCGAACTTGGCATCGATGCCGATCTGCTCCTTGGTCAGCACACCCATTTCATACAACTCCATGACCGCACCCACGGTGGCGCCAAAGCTGATGGGGTCAATACCTTCTTCGTTGCACAGCAGGTTGGCGTATTGCAGTGCCTCCAGGTCGTTGACACCATTGGCGGCACCCAGTGCCCAGGCCGCTTCGTACTCCAGCCCCCCATTGGCACCGCGGTACTGCGGTTTGTTTTCGATGGTGAAGTGGGTCTCGTCCATCTTGCTGATCCGACCGCAGGCAATCGTGCAACCAAAGCAGGCCTGGTTGGTGACCAGATGCTTTTTGCCGTCGGTCTTGCGCGGCGTGGCCATGGCTTCGGCACCAATGTCTTTTGCGCCTTCAAACTGGCTGTCACGGTGGTTGCGGGTGGGCAAGGCACCCACTTCGTTGATGACGCTCATCAGCACCTGGGTGCCCATGGCGGGCAGGCCGGTGCCGGTGACGCCGTTCTCGGCCAGCACCTTTTTACCGGCCTTGACAGCATCCATGAAGGCTTTGGGGTCGCGGATGTTGCCCACGCCCTTGGTTCCGCGCACCGCAATGGCTTTCAGGTTTTTGCTGCCCATGACAGCGCCCACGCCCGAACGGCCAGCCGCACGGTGCAGGTCATTCACCACCGCCGCAAACAGCACGCCGTTCTCACCGGCCTTGCCGATGCTGGACACGCGGGTCAACGGATCCTGCAAGCCAGTTTTGATGGCTGCCTCAGTCTCCCACACGCTCTTGCCCCAGAGGTGGGCGGCGTCACGCAGTTCGGCTACATCGTCGTTCACATAAAGGTAGACCGGCTTGGGCGATTTGCCCTCGAAGATGACCATATCCCAGCCGGCCATCTTGAACTCAGCACCCCAGTAGCCGCCCGAGTTGGAGCACGCAATGGCCCCTGTCAGCGGTCCCTTGGTGATGACGGTGTAGCGCCCGCCTGTAGAGGCCATGGTGCCAGTCAGCGGGCCGGTGGCCCAGATGATCTTGTTGTCGGCGGAGAGCGGGTCGACGGTGGCGGCCACTTCTTCGACCAGGTATTTGGTACCCAGACCGCGCGAACCGATGTAGTCGCGCGCCCAGTCCATGTTGAGGGGTTCTGACTTGACGGTGCCTGCGGTCAAGTTAACGCGGAGAATTTTTCCAGCCCATGACATAGTGTGTGCTCCTTAAGCGGCGGAAGGTTGGTTGCCAAGCTTGTCGGCCCACTGGGCCATCTTGCCCAGACCCGTCCAATTGGCATCGATGAAAGTGATGGCCCCGGTTGGGCATGCTTCGGCGCAGGCCGGTGAGCCTTCGCACAGGTCGCACTTCTGGACCTTGCCGGTTTCCTGAACGTAATTTATCGTGCCAAACGGGCAGGCAATGGTGCAGACCTTGCAACCCACGCAGGTGGATTCGTTGACAACTTTGGCGCCGGTGGCCTTGTCGACTGTGATGGCTTCCACCGGGCAGGCGTGCAGGCACCAGGCCTCGTCACACTGCGTGCAGGTGTAGGGCACCTTCTTGCCAGTGTGGTGGAAGTCAAACACCTTGATGCGTGACTTGGCGGTGGCGAAGGTGCCATAGTTCTCAAACGCGCAGGCCATTTCGCACTGCATACAGCCCGTGCATTTGTCCGCGTTGATGTGCAACATCTTTTGCATGCGTCTCTCCTGGGTAAAGGCATGCAGCCTATGCAATGCCATGCCTATGAATTAAAGTACATAGGATTGTTGTTCGATCGCGGACCCGCAAACTCGGTACTTACCCTAGTGGGACATTCGGTTTGGAATGAAATTCTCAAAATGAAACAACTGCCCAACGCAGCAGCATCCGTAACGCGGTTGGATGCCATTGCACGGGCACGACAGGTCGCCTTGCAAGACCGCAGCCCACTGTCCGCCGGGTGGATTGCGCCGTGGGTAGAGCGCTCATGGCAGCGCTGCCTGCAGTGGGGTCTGACGCCGCAGCAGCCCATTGTTTTCGACACGGTGACGCAGCAACAGATGCAGCGCACTGCAGAGGCGAACCAGCGCCTGGTCCAAACGGCCAAACCGATTCTGGAAAAGCTGGGGCGCGCCATTGTCAACACGCGCTACTTTGCCATCCTGACCAACCGCGACGGCGTGGTGGTGGACACCAGCGGCGCCATCGACCGCACGGACCCGCGCGCCGACCTGATCACCCGCATTGGCACCGACCTGTCCGAGCGCTGCGTCGGCACCACCGCCATCGGTGCGGCCCTGAACGAAATGCAGCCCGTGTGGCTGCACCGGGGCGAACACTTTTTCTCCAACACCGCTGTCTACAGCTGTGCCGGAGCGCCGTTATGGGGCCCCGATGGCGCCTGCGTCGGCATGCTGGACCTGACCGGCATTGACGCCGTGGAGCGCCCCGAACTCAAGCACCTGGTGACCCAAACGGCAAGCCACATCGAGAACGCGCTGGTATTGGCCCAACCGCACACATTGATGGTGCGCCTGAACTGGCCGGGCAATGCGCTGGGCACCGACGCCGACGGCATCATCTGCCTGGACACCGATGGCTGGATCACAGCCGCCAACCCGATTGCCCGGCAAATGGTGCCCCAGTTGGCAACGCCGGGGCAAGCCCTGGCTTTCGGCCAGCGCCCCGCAGCCGTGCATGTGAGCGAAGTGTTTGGCATCGGATTTGAGTTGCTGTTTGATGCCGCCCGGCGTAACGACCCGGTGCTGGAGATTCCCCTGTGGACGGGTCTGCGCCTGCAGGCTCTGGCGGTGCATCGCGCCGATGAGGCACGCGACCTGCACGGCACTACGCGGTCATTGGCTGGCGACGGCCGCCCACTGAATGACATCAAAACGGCTTTGATACGCCGCGCCGTTGAACAGGCCAAGGGCAATGTAGCCCAAGCAGCACAAGCCCTGGGCATCAGCCGCGCCACCGTGTACCGCAAGCTGGGAAACCGGTCGGGAGAAGACCACTGAAGGTCCAGTCGATCACCCGTTCTGGTTGCGCATCCAGTCTGCGGTCTGAAAGAAAGATTTCTGCAGCTGCCCGCGCAGACCGGCATCCAGCTCCACATCGGCCATGGCCTGGTCCATGCACGCCAACCATTGGTCACGCTCCTGAATGCCAATCTTGAACGGCATATGCCGCGCCCGCAGCCGGGGGTGGCCAAAGCGCTCCACGAAATGCTGTGGGCCACCCAGCCAGCCGCACAAAAACCAGAACAACTTGTCGCGTGCGGATGCCAGGTCAGGCCCGTGTACACCGCGCAAGACGGCGTAGCCGGGCTCCAGCTCCATCAGGTCGTAGAACCGCTCCACCAGTGCGCGGACATTGGGCTCGCCACCGATGGTTTCAAAGGGGCTGACGGGTTGGGTTTCGTTTTCTGACATGGTATTTTTATGCAAAATAGGCCTCTAGACCCCGTGGAATGTGCGCAAGCAGCTACTATTTTTATAGCGAACGAAGACTGATCAAGCAGTGGCCCGGCGCAGCGTTTCCACCACCGGGCGGTTCAAAACTTCGCGCAGCCCCCACCAGCCCGCTGCCAGCGCCAGCACGGCACCGGCCAGTGCGCCCAGCAGCGGCACCCACAGCGACACGGTCCACTCAAACTCGAACACATAGCGCGCCAGAGCCCAGCCCACCGCCGCCGCAACCACAGATGCCAGAAAGCCGGCCAGCAACCCCACACCGGCCAGCTCGGCGCGCTGCACCTGGCGCAGCAGGCTGCCACGGGCACCCACGGCGCGCATGATGGCGTACTCGCGTGCCCGCTCTTCGCGCG
The DNA here is from genome assembly GCA_903945325.1 of uncultured beta proteobacterium. Classification (GTDB taxonomy): domain Bacteria; phylum Pseudomonadota; class Gammaproteobacteria; order Burkholderiales; family Burkholderiaceae_C; genus Allorhodoferax. The sequence goes on from CAJAVE010000043.1 coordinate 18,050, forward strand.
TGGCGGTGACCGCCGCAAACAACACAACCAGACCAGCGGCCAGCGTGAAGCCAAACAGAAACTCCACCGCGCGAATCACCTGGTCCAGCACACGTTGCACCTGGGCTATTGTTGTGGTCATGTCCACATTGGTCACGTTGGGGAATTGGCGTACCAGCGCGTTGTCAAACCCCTTGACGGCGGGTGCCTTGAAGGCACCCATGTAAGTCGTGGGCACGTTGTCGAGGCGACTGACCGGGTACATCACGAAGAAGTTGGCCCGCATGGAGCCCCAGTCCACCTTGCGCAACGATGTGACCCGGGACTCGGTTTGCGCACCCCCGATGTCAAAGCGCAAGGTGTCACCCAGTTTCAGATTCAATGTGGTGGCGATGCCCTCTTCGACGCTGATGGCACCCGCCTCCTCCTCAGTCCATTTGCCTGCAACGATCTCGTTCTTCTGCGGAATCGTGGCGTTATACGACACGTTGAATTCACGGTCCACCAGGCGCTTGGCCCTGTCTTCGGTGTAATCATCCGGTGTTACCGTGCGGCCGTTCACCGCCACCAGCCGACCGCGGATCATGGGGTACCAGTCAAAGCGGGCCACACCAGTACTCTTGAGCATTTGCTGAAAGGTATCTGACTGCTCGGGCATGACGTTGATGACAAAGCGGTTGGGTGCATCCGGCGGTGTGGCCTTGCGCCAGCTGCTGATCAGGTCGGTTCGCAACAGCACCAACAGCACCAACGCCAGCAGGCCCACGGCCAGCGCGCTGACCTGCACCACCGTAAAGGCCGGGCGTGCCGACATTTGCCGCGTGGCCAGCACCAGCCAGCGCGGTGCCGTGTTCTCGTTGACGCTCAGGCGCAGCAGCTTGACGGCCAGCCAGCTCAAGCCTGCAAAAACGGCAGCAGCGGCCGCAAAACCGCCCACGGCAATCAGCCCCAGCTTCAAGTCACTGCTGGCGGCCAGCAGCAGGGCCGCAAAACCCAGTACGCCAACCAGCAACACCGCCGCAGAGGTGGGTTTGAGGTTGCCCACATCGCGGCGAATCACCCGCAGGGGCGGAACCTGGGCCAACTGCAAAACGGGTGGCAGGCCAAAGGCAAACAACAGCGTCAGGCCCATGCCCAGGCCAAGCAAAACCGGCCACACCGTTGCCGCGGGCAATGCGGCGTCCACCAGACCGGCGAGCAGCAGCACAAACAGGTAATGCACGCCATAGCCCAGCAAGACGCCCAGCGCGCTGGCAAAGGCACCCACCAGCGCAAACTCGAACGCATAACTGGCCGCTATGGTGCGCTGGCTCAAACCCAGCACGCGCAGCATGGCACAGTCGTCCAGGTGGCTGGCCGCGAAGCCACGGGCTGACAGAGCAACAGCAACAGCGCTGAGCAGCGCGGCCAGAAGCGCCACCAGACTGAGAAACTTCTCGGCGCGGTCCAGCGTCTGGCTCATTTCGGGGCGACCACCCTGCATCGACTCCACCCGCACGCCACGCAGACCGTTCGCCGCGCCCGGCTTGACCTGCGCGTCGGCCCAGTTGACAAAGGTCTGCACCGGCTTGTCGGCACCCGCCACGGCCATGCGGTAGGTCAAGCGGCTTGCAGGCTGTATCAGCTTGGTTGCCGCGATGTCCTGCGTGTGGATCATGACCCGGGGGGCGAAATTCATAAAGCCCGCGCCACGGTCGGGCTCGACTGCAATGATGGTGTCAACTGTCAGCCGGGCGTCACCCAGCAGCAAGGTGTCGCCCATTTTCAGGCCGAGCGCTTCCAGCAACGCTGCGTCCACCCAGGCCTTTCCCGGTGCCGGGATCGCACGGGTCACGGCGTCCGGCGCATCGGGCGCACTGGCAACGCGCAGTGCACCCCGCAGCGGGTAACCTGGTTCCACCACCTTGAGCGCCACCAGCTTGGCCGCGCCGCCCTGGGCATCACTGGCGCGTGCCATCGTCGGGAAACCCAGCGTAGACACCACATCAAGACCCAACTCGCGGGCTTTCGCCATCACGACCGGGGGGGTCGGGTTGTCGCTGGAGACGACTGCATCGCCCCCCAGCAACTGGCGCGCATCGCGCTGCAGGCCACCTTTAAGCCGGTCGGCAAAGAATCCAACGGCGGTCAGGGCCGCAACTGCCAGGGTCACCGCCACAATCAGTAATCGTAAATCGCCAGAGCGAAGATCGCGCCACAGGGTGCGCCAGCCCAGGGTCCAGAATGAAATAGTCATGGCGCTACCTTAGCGCATCTTGGCGCGTCCCACGTCGTCTGGGGATTTACCGAATTCGATTCAACGCGATGCGGAGTTGAAAGGTGCCAGCCTGCGGTTTTTGGCGGGATTAAAAGTGGCCGCAAAGAGCGGGCGCGGGTTTTGGTGAATGGCAGCTATAGGGTCGCCCACTGCGGTCACAGCAGGCGAAGTCAAAGAATCAACTCAAATCTGCAATCAAGGACTGTTTGTCCACCTTGCTTTTATCCGATTGCACCAAGGGGAGGGACTTCATGAAGATAATGCGACTTGGCAGCATGTAGGATGCCAAGTGCTGCTTGAGTTCAAACAGGATTTCCTTGTCACTGATTTCACTGCGCGCAGAATAGACCATCACAATTTCTTCCTCAATGGCTTCGTTGGGCATGCCAAAAACAGCGCACTGAATAATCTGTGGAATGTTTCGTTGTACGACCGACTCAATTTCGTAGGGCGATACGCGGAATCCACGTGTCTTGATCATGTTGTCATGGCGACCCACAAAGTAGTAGTAACCTTCTTCATCACGGTAAACATAGTCACCACTGGCAACAACAATCTCATCAATCAACTGCCCTTCTAAATTGATGACATTTTTCAGAATTTGTATGGACTTGAATCGCGCGGCGGTTTCCAGCGGGGCATTCCAGAAGCCGCGATAGATCAAACCGCCCCGATGAATGAGTTCACCCACTTCACGCGGACCGCAGGCCTCACCTTTTTCGTTAATCAGAAACAATTCCACATCTGGAATCGGCTTGCCAATGGAGTCAGGTCGAATTTGGATTTGTTCTGGGTCAAGATAAGTTGAACGAAATGCCTCAGTCAAGCCATGCATGGAATAGAACTTGGCATTGCGAAACGCTTCCTTGCAATCCTTCACCATCTTGGCCGTTACGTTTCCGCCAGACGACGTGATGATGCGCAGTTTGTCAAACAGGCTTGCATCAGGTGTACGGGAAAGCTCGTCACCAAACAACTCCGAAATATGCACTGGCATCACGGCCAGCACAGTGACTTCGTCTTCAATCAAGTGGTTAAAGACCCCTTCCGGCAAAATGAATCGATGCAGTGCGAGCGTGGCCTTTTTATATAGTGAACTGAAAAGCTGGTTGAGACCGTAATCCAGGTTGAAGATCAATGTGCCGGAGATGACATCATCTTCCTTCAAATCCAGATAGTTGGATACAACACGCGCGGAATCCATCAGGTTGCGATGGGACAGCACGATACCTTTCGGTGTGCCGGTCAATCCAAAGGAATACGTGATGACCGCATTGTCGTGCCCGTTTAATTTGCAAGCGTAAGGCTTGTTGTAGTATTTGCTGATTTCTTCGAAGGAGGGAATGCTTGAGTCCGATGTCTCAAAGCAAATAATTTTTCCTGCAAAATCAATACCCGTAACAATATCCTTCTTTACCTTGTCGGTAATCATGACCTTGATATCGCAGTCATTGATGATGTAGGAGACTTGTTCTGCTTGCAATAACTTGGTTAAAGGCACCAGTACATACCGCGTTGACAGGGTCGCCATGATGGCAACCATCAGGTCAATGCTCTTCATCGAGTAGACGCCCACGCGCGCATTCGCCGGGAGACCCAACTCTTCAAGATATTGGGCAACCTGATTCACCCTGCGCAGCAATTCCCTGTAAGTGATGGACGCACCATCATGTTTTATTGCGATTTTGTCGCCATGCGATTGGGCAGCGTTTTCTAGCAGTGTGCGTACGCTATTGATGGACATCATGCTTCTCCTTCATGCCGCGTTTGGCTATGGTCTTCAAGTCGAATGCCGGAACCTAGGGTCCAAATGGCATATTCAGTGTCCAAGACCGCAACGGGTCTGTGTGCAGAGGTCAAAATCTTTTTATAAAAGAAAGAAATAATATCTTCAGCTTCTTCCTGCTTCAAAACTTTGGTGATGCCACCTGTCAGCACGATGGAGTTGATTGCCAGCAACTTCAGATTGGTATAGCTGGGCCGATAGTGCGACATTTTGTACAGAACCAGGAAAATTGCCAGTTGCATAAGAACTCTGGTCGCCTTTTCACTGTGCTCGTCAAAGATATTTTCTGTAACATTCAGATGCATAAGCAGTTCGCCGACAAACTCATTTTTTCTTGCGACAAATATCAAGGATTCGCGTGATTTGTAGACGCCAAGCTTCTTGAACACCAAGCGGTCGAATTCATTTTCGGTAACCAGATTGTCCACTACCAGGTCTTTTGAATAGTGAATATCGGTTGTCGCGCCACCAATGTCCAGCAGAATGAATGGATTGACGACCGAGAATTTTGCATCGATTAGTGGCAATGTGCGGTTGACAATGTAAGGAGTCGAAAAAATCTGATTCGTGGTTATCTGGTACAAATCCTTGATGTCTTCCTTGCCTTCAATGTCCTGCTGGTAAAGATTGGTGAGGTAGGTTCTGAGATCTGCTTCAATGATGTGCAATCGGTCATCAATGATGTTTGGAAGAACCACCAGGTTGGGGATATGGGACTTCACCTGACTCGCATCTGGCACGTTTCCAACGTAAACAACATTGGAACAGTTTATTTGCGAGAGGTATTTGTAAAGCGGTTCGCCAAAGACATTGGATTTGCTGTCGATGCCGCCAACAATGATGACCACATCAATCAGATCACTCGGTACGCTGGCTTTTTCAATATCCTGATACAGAATGGTATCAATAATGTTAATACCGGAGTTCAATGCAATATTGGTTGCATACTTGACCGAAAAGCTTTTTGTCAAGCCGATGATCAGGGTGCTGAGACCACCATTGGCAGAAGAGCAGATGTAGACATTTTCAGGGGCAAACTGTTGAATGGTTTGCCTGCATTTGTCATTCAGATCATCAAGGATGCTCTTGTTGAAATTGCGAAAATGCTGCTCGAGATTGCCGCTTGTGCAAAGCTTGAAGTAGGTGCTGCCAACATCAATTAATAATTTATTGGGATTCATTTTATTGCATGATTCCGATATCGTGAATGATGTCATCGACAATGCTGGTCGTGTCCTTGTTCAAGTCGCATTGCGATTTTTCATATTCGAAACATTTATCGGGGATGGGGACGTTTCCGCGCTTGATGATGCGTATGTTTTTGCGACTGTCCCGGATGGTAATCAGTTCATTGTGGTTAATGATATGGGGCGAGAATGGAACATCGATTGTTCCATTCTTGATACTGTTAAATACCTTGCGCCAAAGTGTGTCAGCGGGGTCATTGAACACGGCTTCCATGATGGCATTGACCTGCAGAATAAGCATTTCCTCTTCCTGCTCATCATGAATGCTGGGCAAACCATTGAGAATCCGCAGTAAATATTGCGTGTTGGCGACCGTTTCTGCGTTCGCTTCTTTGGTTGGAATGCCAGCGGCTTCCTGTTTGGTCTTGGTGATAATTTTGTCTGCGCGGACGATGGAGGCTACGACCGTCGCCAGACTGATCAATTGCTCGGCATATTTTTGATTGGTCGGGAATGCTCCCATCCACTGGTGATAGACCAGATTGATTCTTGCGTCGGCACAGTTGATCTTTTCTGCATACTGTTTTGCCAGCTTTTTCAGGACATGTCCTGTGACAATATCCTGCATCACCGAGCCTTGCTGGGCAAATGACACCGAGAATGACTTCACGCCTTCTTCCAGAGACAGGAGCATTTCAAGCAACTGAATCACAATGGTGATGGACGGCGGCACTAGCGTGGCAGTCAACGGGCCAAAAGACTCGCGATTGATAGGCTCGTTCAGCTTGGAGTAACTGGCGCAAACGCGCTCGACGTATTTCCAATAAAGGAATGCCTTGTCCAAAGGAAAATTCTTTGAATAAGGAAGTACGTAAGTAACCGGGCCACCTTCAATATCAAATATTCCGGAGGCGATGGCCTGTTCAATCAATAAACGCGCGTCCGGTGTGCCATGACGCAAACTGACGGGCTTATTGAAATGGGTCACCATTTTCCGGGTGGTGCGATAGCCATGATTGACCAATGGATAACCATTGAGCATATCGACGTCATTCTCCTCACTGAGTCGCAGCATCTTGGCTGCTGTCCCATAGTCGTTCAGGCGGGTATTGGAATCAATGGTAAGCGGCAGGACATCCACATTGGCATTGACAAAAAATTCATTCAGCGCAAATTGTTTCTTATAGGTTGGAAAACCGCCACGAGGCTGAACCAGCATTTTTTCCCGTTTGGCATAGTGGTAGGAAATAAATAATTCTTTATTGGCATTCTTGACGAAGTTTTCAACTTCGGTGAAGTCAAAAGTCTCGACATATTCGTTGCCAAGAATGATTTGGCGTTCTTCCTGTAGCAGGCTCATTACGCAGACTCTTTCTGTTTGGAATAGTCACGCTTGGCAATAAAATCTTGCAGCATGTCAAGACCGGTATTTAAATCAATTTGATGGCATACAAGATCAAAGCCATATCTCTGGTATTTTGGAACAATGGTTTGTGGATCACCGGTTCCTACAGTCAGATTGCCGCCAATCATCATTATTAAGTCATCCAAGTCCTTATATCGTAACTTTAAGGTCTTGATTTCACGACTCCAGCCTTCTGCCTCACCGTTAAGCGATGAAATCAACAAAATATCTGCACCTGTTTCAACGCAGGCGTCAAAAAATTCTTCGAGATAAGTATTTACCCCAAGGTTGAATACTTCGTATCCTCTGGCCTTTAACGAGAGGTCAATCAGTCGGTTGGCCACCACATGTATATCGTTGCCAACGACACCTGTCACTACCTTCATAGCTGTTTTGACCTTTTATTAATGTATTAAAATTGAACTTTTCTTACCAAAGGCTGCAGGTCGCGATCGTTAGCGATCATAGCCAGTCTCATCTCCACAGATTGCCCGCCGCCTGGCATACAGAACCTTCAGCGATCAGAACAAGACTGTGATGCAAGGGAACACTTGTTTGCGTCATAGGAAGGCATGACCAGTGCAGGCGCTTGCGACCGACGTAGTGTAAGCCTGTCCAAAGCTGTGAAGTGCGCGATTGTTGCTTGACTTAACCATCTATAGCCACATCACTTCTAGTGAGTGGCACAGTATTAAATTATGTTTAAATGGAGGTGCGAATTATAGCCAAGTTCAATCAAAAAATGGCATTTGATGCTAAAATTTGAAGTCCCAAATTTTATTGGGTTTCCGTATACCGAGTTGTTTATGACCTTTTTTACTGCTGACTTTTGCGATGAACATCACGAAAAAATACAAGTTCTTGGCCCTGGTTTTCAAAACTATGGGGGTATCGCACATTGTAATGGTCAAATAGTGACCGTTCTATTGAATAGACACAATGGTGATTTAATTAAATTGCTACGTGACGTGGATGGCACCGGAAAAGTGGTGGTCGTGGATGTAGCAGCAGAATACTATGCTGTTGTGGGTGAGAAGTTAATGAATTTTGCTCATCAGAACAATTACAGCGGCATGATCATTAATGGCTATGTACGCGATACGGCACAAATTAAAGATATCAAAGTAGCCTTGTATGCAATTGGGACTTGCCCGCGCAAATATATGGTGCCCATGGATGGTGCATTGAATGTGCCTGTCAGCTTCGCTGGTGTTCACTTTGTACCAGGCGATTATTTATACGCTGATAGGGATGGCATCATTCTCACGAAGCTGCCTATTTGAATCGCTGGCAATACCGATTCGCACGCATCCGCTGAATTTGCGTTCGAATGTCGGTTCGATATGTGTGATCACCGACAAAATGGCGCAGAAAAGCGGACGCGTTCATAAATCACTGAGTAGTTGCAGCTGACTTCGTTCAGCCTTCAACATAATCGTCAAGTGACGCAACCATTGGCATGACTTAAGTTTATTTTCAAGATTTTAGTATTCTAGGCTGGCCACCGCATAAATTGATGCAAAGATAAGGGCAGGGGAAAAGTAGTTAAACGGCTCAGCGCAGCGTCAGCGAAGTTCGCAAGCCAAATGGCCTTCTAGCGTCCGTCAGCCTTGCGCGATCTGCTATTGTCTTTGTAGCGCACTGCCGATACATTTGCGCCGCCGGCAGATTGGGTCAAATTATTCTGGGAACTCACGTTGCCAATCTGCCTGACAGACCAAAAATGTCGGGGCAACCCGATAGACTATTCCGATGGTTATTTTGAGGAGATTGATCGCAGTAGTCTTTGCGGGGTTCGTTGGGTTGATGCTCTATGTAACTTTCCCGGCTTGGTCGAGCTTGTTTGCGTCAACCCCGACTGCTTTTACCCCAGACAATTGGCTAGGTGCCCACAAGTACCGGCGTGATGCTATGGCTGTGGACTTCCTTGACCGCCATCTCTATACCGGTATGCATCGGGAGGCTTTGATCGAGTTGCTCGGCAAGCCGGATCACCAAGCGCCTGGCATGCTAGTTTATTTTGTCGCGATAACGGCCGCCGACTACATGGCACTTGCCTTTGAATTCGATGGCGAGGGCCGTGTTACCAAGGCATATTTGAAACAGACCTAGCTGGTAAATGTGAGTCAACCGCCCCATAGTCGTGCGATGAGGGGGTAAATCTGGACCGCCGCAATAGCGAGAACGATGACGTAGAGCAGGTGCGAAAGATCAAAGTGATAGCCGGATGCATTCAGTTCATCCCAATGCTGCTGACAGAGACAAATGCTCGCGGGTTTTCGGGGGTGCGCTTTCAGGTGCCCAGGTGCCCGACAGATTTCGCAAGGGCCACACGACGTTTGCGACTCGGACTCCGAGTGTTCCTGATTCCATTTGCGGCAGTATTCGCAATCTACGGTCACTTGTACAAGTCCTTCGGCTTGTTGCTCCAGTCAAACC
>CAJAVE010000044.1 GCA_903945325.1 uncultured beta proteobacterium
CCACATGAGCTCATCTTTCGTTCCCGCCGCGGTGGTCAACACCATTTCCACCCACCACACTTTGAGCGATTTCGACTTCGTATTGCCCGAAGCGCTGATTGCCCAACACCCGGCACCCGAGCGCAGCAGCTCGCGCCTGCTGGACGGCACCGGCACCCCTCCGATGGACCGAATTTTCCGCGAATTGCCTTCGCTGCTTCGCGCCGGTGACCTGCTGGTACTCAACGACACCAAAGTCGTCAATGCCCGCCTGTTTGGGGAAAAGGCCACCGGTGGCAAGGTGGAGCTGCTCATTGAACGCGTGCTCGGTGGCAACCAGGTGGCCGCGCACATGCGCGTCAGCAAGAAACCCGAGGTCGGCGCCACGCTGAAGCTGGTCTGCGCACGGGGTAACGCCGACGGACTGAGCGCCACCATGCTGGGTCGCTGGCCGGAGCCGAGTAGCCCGCTGTTCCGCTTCGTGCTGTCCAACGATGCGGGAGATGACCCCTACACGCTGATGGAGCGCCATGGCCACGTACCGCTGCCGCCCTACATCACCCACACCGACTCCGCCGACGACGCCCTGCGCTACCAGACCGTGTTCGCCAAGAACCCCGGTGCTGTTGCCGCGCCAACGGCCGCTCTGCACTTTGACCAGGCGTTGCTGGACCAGATCGATGGCTTGGGCGTGCAGTGTGCGCATGTCACCCTGCACGTGGGTGCGGGAACCTTCCAGCCGGTCAAGACCGAAAACCTGTCAGAGCACCAGATGCACAGCGAGTGGTACGAAGTGCCCGAGGCCACTCAAAAGGCGGTCGCAGACTGCAAAGCCCGCGGCGGGCGCGTCGTGGCTGTGGGCACTACCACCGTGCGTACGCTGGAGTCGTGGGCGCATAGCGGCGTGGCGCGGGGCGACACCCGCATCTTCATCACCCCTGGGTTTGAGTTCAAGCTGATCGACCTGCTGGTCACCAACTTCCATTTGCCCAAGTCCAGTCTGATGATGCTGGTCAGCGCCTTTGCCGGGTACGAGCACATCATGGCGCTCTACCGCAGTGCCATTGAGCGGGAGTACCGCTTCTTCAGCTATGGAGATGCCATGCTGCTGGCGCGCGCGCCCTTTGCCTGAACTTGTGGCAAGTAGCGCTAAACTGGCCGCTAGTTTGGGGGATCCTGGACATGAACACCAAAGACGTCACGCCAACGCTGGTGAGCCAACCGGCTCCTGCCGACGATCTCACTCAGCGCCTGCAAGGCATCCATGAGCTGATCCGTTCGCGCTACCGCTTCGTCGACCGGGTGGCGATTGCGCTATACGAACCTGCCACCGACGTGCTGAAAACCTTCGTCAGCAGCAACACGGACCAGACGCCTCTCAAACGCTACGAGATGACGCTATCCAGCGTGCCGTCACTCTGCGCCTTGGTGCATTCCCACCAAAGCCGCGTAGTGGGCGATATTGTGGAATCGTTTCATACCCACTCCAGGCACACCTCCTGGCTGGCGGACCAGGGCTACCACGCCAGCTACACGACCCCCGTTTTTCAAGGGCAAGAGCTGGCGGCCTTTCTCTTCTATGACTCAAAACTGCCCAACGTGTTCGAATCCGACGTGGTGCACTTTCTGGATACCTTCTCGGACCTGATCTCCCAACTCTTCCTGTTGCAGCGCCGCGTGGTGCACGGCATGGTCAGCACGATCCA
>CAJAVE010000045.1 GCA_903945325.1 uncultured beta proteobacterium
CGCAGTAGCCCAAGCGCACCTGCACCAATTGCGTGACGTGGCCTTGGGCGGCGGCTGTTTCTTCAACCGCATCCTGGCGCAGCGCATCGTTTCGCGACTGGAAGCGGCGGGCTTGAACGTGCTGCAAACCAAGAGCCTGTCATGCGGCGATGCCGGGTTGGCACTGGGTCAGGCGTGGGTTGCGGCCCGCACGATCACAACGAGCGCGAGTGCTATTGGGGTCGGATTCCAATATGCCTGCGAAGCACCCGAAGGGCCGGACAACGTCCGAGGCATTTTGGACTCTGACCCCAATAGCACGGGGAATAGCACAATTTCACATAAACGTACGGCCACAGCCCCCGTGGAATCTGCGTAAGCAGCTACCAAATAAATAGCAAAATAATGCAACAAAAACAGAACTGCCTTTGTCCAAGTGACATAAAACGCGCCATTGAGATGACACGTGCTTTGGATAAGGAGTGAACCATGGCTAAATTTTCCCCGTTTGATGCTGCCGACTATCTTGATGATGAAGAAACCATTTCGGAATACATCACCGCAGCGCTGGAAGAATGAGTTGTTTATGCTCGAATTCATCAAGGCAGGTTGGAAATTCCAAGATAGGCGCTCGTCTACATCACGTTATCCAACACAAACCTGATTCGAAGTGTTCATATGTCCTTTGAAAATTCCCAGCAGACTGAACGCGTGACCCATGCAACATTGGTGTTCGAGCGCGAAGTTCCCACGACCGTCGAGAAGGTATTTGCGGCTTTCGAAAATTCAAAAATTCGGTCGGAGTGGAGTGCGCCATCAGACACCGCCACCATCATCTATGACCAAGAAGATTTTCGAGAAGGTGGCGAGGATCGTTACCGTTGCGGCTCTAAATCTAACCCCAACATTCACGGTACTACCCGCTACCTTGAAATCATCCCAGATCGCAGAATTGTCTCCAGCGAGACGATCTCGATGGATGGAAAGCGGCTCTGCGCTTCACTTATTACTCTTGAACTTGCGCAATCTGGCAGCAGAACGAAGTTACGAAGCACCAGCCAAGTTGCATCATTCATTGGTCAGGACGTGATCAAAGGAACTGAGACCGGAAACAATGATTCACTGGACAGACTGGTCAACTACTTTTCCAGAGGTCAAGCGTGAATCGTGTGCTTTGGGAGCGAGTGCTGCATAACCTGTTGCTCGTCACGGACACGCAGCAACAGCTTGCCGCTTCGCGGCACTTGCTGCGTGCCGGACAGCGCCAACGTTAGCCACGATAAACCAATGATCACCCAAACGTCAGCGTCAAGTCCTCATCCCTCATCCGCAGGCTTGGCATTCGTCGCCGCCTGTGGTGCGGGCGTCCTCTGGGGCACAGGCGCATTGGTTGTGAATGTGCTCGTCGAGAAACACGGCTTCACACCCGCGAACATCTCGTTCTGGCGTTTCGTTGTTGGTGCAGCCGTACTCCTGGCCGTCTTTGGAGGGAGCATCTCGTTGGTCCGACTGCGCCCAGTGCTCCTGGCCGTACTCATGGCCGGCGTGGCTATGGCGGGCTATGTTCTGTTGTGGTTCCTCGGGATTGAACAGATGGGAGCCGCCGTTCCAACGCTGATCGCACTCTGCCTTCCGCCGGTCATTGTCACCGCCATTGCTGTCGCGAGGCGACAAGAGCAAGCCGACTTGAAACTTCTACTGATACTCCTGGGAGCTATCGTCGGAACCGTACTCATAGTCATGCAGCACAGCCCTACGCCTTCTGGCAGCAGTTCGAACAGCACATTACTCGGTGTCTTCTTCTCAATCGGCTCGGCGCTTCTATATGCCGGTTTCTCCATGATCAGCGGTCGAATATCCATCGCGCTCGGCGCTGGTCCCGCCACTGCGTGCTTGACTGTTGTTGCTGCTGCTGCAATGGGGCTCTTTGGGTTGTATCGCCCATTCTCATGGCCCGCTGACGTTCCGCCGCAAGCTTGGTTTCTCTATCTCGGCGTCGTGACTGCAGCTCTCGCGCTGCTAGCGTTCAGCTGGGGCGCAGCCCGTCTAAAGCCGACAGCGCTCACTGTGGCGACACTGCTTGAACCTCTGACTGCTGTAACCCTGTCGTCTGTATTACTCGGACAGCGCCTGGATGCTATGCAGTGGTTTGGGGGCGCACTGCTCTTGCTCTGCATATGGGCTCTCGGCAAACGGGCCGCCACAAAGGCCTCGCCGCAACCCTGCCCCGCCGGAACATAAACAACAGGCGGATTCAAGTACGAAGTGCAACGCTTTGAAACCGGGTTGGGCCAAGAGTGAATAGGATGCACTTTTGTGACCGGCCAGTCCCAAACGTTGCACCATGACCTATACACACTTGACC
>CAJAVE010000046.1 GCA_903945325.1 uncultured beta proteobacterium
ATATACAAACCGACCAGCAGCAAACCGGGGATTAGCGCGCCGGAATACATGTCGCCAACCGAGCGGCCCAGTTGGTCAGCCAGCACAATCAGCACCAGCGACGGGGGAATGGCCTGCGCCAGCGTGCCCGAGGCGGTGATGGTGCCCGTGGCAATGGTGCGGCTGTAGCCGTAGCGCAGCATGATAGGCAGCGAGATCAGGCCCATGGAAATCACCGCAGCGGCCACCACACCGGTGGTTGCAGCCAACAGGGCACCCACCAGAATCACGGCAATGGCCACACCGCCGCGCACGGGGCCAAACACCTGGCCCACGGTTTCTAGCAGATCCTCGGCCATGCCACTTCGTTCGAGAATAATCCCCATGAAGGTGAAGAACGGAATGGCCAGTAGCGTGTCGTTCTGCATGATGCCGAAGATGCGCAGGGGCAGGGCCTGGAACATGGCGGCCGGGAAGATGCCCGCCTCAATGCCGATAAATCCAAAGGCCAAACCGGTGGCGGCCAGACCGAACGCTACGGGGAAGCCAGTGAGCAGCACGACAAACAGCCCGATGAACATGAGGGGCACAAATTGTTGTGCCAGGAAAGTAGTTTGCATTTATTTGTCTCCTGCCAGCAACTCGGCTGCTTTCTTTTCAAGTTCTTCCAGGTGCTTTTGCTCGTCGGACTTGGAATCCTCGCTGCTCAACACGTCCGGGCCGTTGCCGGTCAAAAAGGCAATACGTTTGATCAACTCAGAGACGCCTTGCAGCATGAGCAACGCAAAGCCCAGGGGAATGAGCCCGTACACCGGCCAGCGGATCAGGCCGCCGGCATTGGTCGAAATCTCTCCGCTGGTGTAGGCCTGAATAAAGAACGGCCAGCCCAACCCAATGCTGATCACACAAAACGGGATGAGCACTACCAAAATACCGATCACATCAACCCAGTTGCGGCCACGGTCGCTGAGTTTGCTGGAGATGAAGTCGATGCGCACATGCGAGTTCTTCAGGAAGCCGTAGCCGGCACCCAGCAAAAACACCGCAGCAAACAGGTACCACTGGATTTCCAGCAGGCCGTTGGAGCTTTGGTTAAACGCCTTGCGCACCAGCGCATTGCCGGCGCTGATCAGGGTGGTGGCCAGAATTAGCCACATGGTGAGTTTGCCGACCACGGTGCTGATCGTATCGATCAGCCGGGACAGCGAGAGGAATGGTGTCATGGTGTCTCCGCCAAAAGTTAAGGGTATGTTCGGCTGAAAGCCGGTCTACCCATTTGTGTGCCAGCAGAGTCTAAGGGCTACGGGCTGTTTTGCGGCTGAAGAAACCCTGACACCCATGCAGAAAAAGGACTAGGGTTTACCAGGGGGAGTGCCAGGTTTTGAAGTCCACGCAAGGCCTCAGAAGCCACGATGCTCGTGTTGCCTACCAAGCGACCCACTTGCGTATAGCGCGCACCTGGTTTGCCGTGATTCGCCAAATGGCAGAGCCCTTGGCGTGCGCAATCAGTGCATCTTTCCAGCGCTTCCACATCCCGTACCAGCGGGCAAACCAGGCCAGCTGCATCAGCGCCGGTTGGGTCAGCGCAAACAGGCGGGCCACCGCCGCCGTGCCCAGCAGCTTGGCGGCCAGCACCACGGCAATACCCAGCACCGCGTGGCCACGGCTGATCCAGTAGAGCGCCAGCAGCTTGACCGGCAAAAGCAGCAACATGGGCACAAAGAACACCGCCAGGGCTGCGTAGGGCGGCAGACGAACGATCAGCGCTTCGATGCGCGCCCACAGGGGCAACCGTGCAAGGCGCGCCACCAGGCGGGCGAGCGGCTCCCAACCCCATTCTTCAAAGATCAGCACCAAGGCCAGCACCGGGCCAATGGTGATATTGAACAGGGCAGTCAGCAGGCGTCGCAGCATGGGCAGGGCTGTATTTGAAGCAAATTTATGAATGAAATAGGGCTGTAGACCCCATGGAATGTGCGCAAGCAGCTATTAAAACGATAGCAACTGCTTCGCGCTCCAGATGCCTGCCACGGTGAGGAGCAGGGAGCCCGCGACGTGCAAGCCGGCCGTGCCCAGCGCCAGTGCGTAGCGCTGTTGCAGCAAGAAGGAAACCACCTCTGCGCTAAAGCTGGAGAAGGTGGTCAGCCCACCCAGAAATCCGGTAATCAGGGCCAGCCGCCACATCGGGTCCAACTGGGGCATGGCCTGGAACACGGCCACGCAGACGCCCACCAAATAGCCGCCAATCAGGTTGGCGGCCAGCGTACCCCAGGGAATAGCGCCGCCGGGGCTGAGCCACAAGCCCAAACCCCAGCGCGCCAGGGCTCCCGCACTGGCGCCTACACAGATTGCAATGACAGGCCACATGGGCCTAGTTTGCCATTTTTTCCGGTAGCCACGTCACGATGCCGGGGAAGACGTAAATCAGCGCCACGGCTACGCACATCAGCCAGAACATGGGCATGGTGACCCTGGCAATCCAGGTGAGCTGACGCCCGGTCATGCCTTGCAGCACAAACAGGTTGAAGCCCACCGGCGGTGTGATCTGCGCCATCTCCACCACCAGCACGATGAAGATGCCAAACCAAATCGGGTCAATGCCGGCAGCGTTGACGGTGGGCATCAGCACGCCCATGGTCAGCACCACCATGGAGATGCCGTCCAAAAAGCAGCCCAGGATGATGAAGAACACCGATAGCGCCACAATCAGCTGCCACTTGCTCAGGCCCAGCGTGGCTATCCACTCCGCCAGGTGGCGTGGCAGGCCGATGTAGCCCATGGCCAGTGTCAAAAACGCAGCACCGGCTAGGATCAGCGCAATCATGCAGTACAGCCGCGTGGCACCCATGATGGCGTCGCGGAATGTGGCCCAGTTCATCGAGCCCTGCACGGCGGAAAGCACCAGCGAGCCGACCACGCCCACGGCTGCGGCCTCAGTGGCGGTGGCGATGCCGGAGTAGATGGAGCCCAGCACGGCGGTGATCAGCAGCACCACCGGGATCAGGCTGCGCGACTCGGAGAGCTTTTGCAGGAACGTCATGTGCGTGTCGGCGGCGGGCACCTGTTCCGGGTGGCGCACGGCCCAGAACATGATGTAGCCCGAAAACAGACTGGCCAGCAGCAGGCCCGGCAGCACGCCGGCAATGAACAGCTTGGAGATGGACACCTCGGCCGCCACGCCGTAGACGATCATGATGATGGACGGTGGTATCAACAGGCCCAGAGTGGCCGCACCGGCCAGCGTGCCGATGACCATGTGTTCGGGGTAGCCCCGGCGGGTCAGCTCGGGCAGCGTCATCTTGCCGATGGTGGCGCAGGTGGCCGCGCTCGACCCCGAGACGGCGGCAAAGATGGTGCAGCCAATCACATTGGTGTGCAGCAGGCGCCCGGGCAGGCCCTGCACCCAGGGCGCCAGCCCCTTGAACATGTCCTGGCTCAGGCGCGTGCGGAACAGGATCTCGCCCATCCAAACAAAGAGGGGCAGGGCGGTCAGCGTCCAGCTGCTGCTGGAGCCCCACACGGTGACGGCCATGGCGTCGCCGGCCGGACGGCTGGAAAACAGCGACACGGCCATCCAGGCCACGCCGGTGAGCGTGAGGCCCACCCACACGCCGCTGCCCAGAATCAGGAACAGGGCCAGCAACAGGCCGGCAGTGATGGCGAGATCATTCATGGAAGATGCCTGTTGTCGTTGTTATTCGTTGCGCAGCGGCTCGTCGCTGCTCTGCACCACGCGCTGGCCGCGCA
This sequence comes from uncultured beta proteobacterium, assembly GCA_903945325.1. Lineage (GTDB taxonomy): Bacteria > Pseudomonadota > Gammaproteobacteria > Burkholderiales > Burkholderiaceae_C > Allorhodoferax. The sequence continues at coordinate 3,727 of CAJAVE010000046.1, forward strand.
GCTCCAGCACCAGTTCGTCGATGAAGGCAATGGCCAGGACGACGGTACCCAACGCCATCCCGATCTGCGGTATCCACAGCGGTGTGGCATCGGTGCCGGTGGAGATGTCGTTGAACATGCGCGATTGCCACGACAGGCGGCAACTGTAGAAGGCGAACAGACAGGACAGCGCGGAGGCAAAAGCCAGTGACCACACTTCCATGCCCTTCTTCCAGCGCCCCGACAGTGCAGAGAGAATCAGCGTCACACGGATATGCTCGCCGCGCTTGAGGGTGTGCGCCAGCGCCAGAAAGCCGCTGGACGCCATCAGGTAGCCGGCATACGCATCGGTGCCCGGCACATAGAAGTTGAACTGCCGCCCGAAGACCGACAGCAACACCATGACCAGCAGGCCCACCAGAAACAGCGCCGCCACAGCGGCTGCGCCGTCATACAGGGCATTGAGTACCTTGCGCATGTCAGCTCCTGTGTCGGTACTTAGGGCTTGCTGAAAGCGTCAACCACGGCCTTGCCCTCGGCGCCAGACTTGTCCAGCCACTCCTTGAGCATGGTGTCGCCCACCTTCTTCATGTCGGCCTTGAGCTGGGCAGAGGGCACGATGATGCTCATGCCGTTGGCCTTGAGTTTCTCGATGGATTCGACATTGACGCGCTTGCTGGCAGCCAGACCCCGCACTTCTGCGTCGGCAGCCGCTTTGAGCACCACGGCTTGCGTGGGCTTGTCCAGCGCCTCAAACGCGGCCTTGTTGACGATGACGGCATTTTTGGGCAACCAGGCCTGCATGTCGTAGTAGTACTTCAGGTTTTCGTACAGCTTGCTGTCCACGCCCGATGCACCGGAGGTCATGGTGGCTTCCACCACGCCAGTGGCAAAGGCCTGCGACAACTCCGCCGCCTGCACCGTGACGGGTTGTGCGCCCACCAGTTCGGCAATGCGGCTGGTGGCCGGGCTGTAGGCGCGCCACTTGATGCCCTTCAGATCCGCGGCCGATGCCAACGGCTTCTTGCTGTAAATGCCTTGCGGTGGCCAGGCCACGGCGTACAGCAGGTTCATGCCCTGCTCGGCCAGCTTCTTCTCCAGCGCAGGCTTTTGGGCCTTGTAGAGTTTGTTGGATTCGTCATAGCTGTCGGCCAGGAAGGGCAGGCCGTCGGTGCCGAAGATCTGCCATTCGTTCTGGAAGTTCACCAGCAAAATTTCACCGGCCTGGGCTTGCCCGCCTTGCACCGCGCGCTTGATTTCGGGGGCTTTGAACAGGGCGGCATTGGCGTGAACCGTGATCTTGAGCTTGCCACCGCTGGCTTTGTCCACGTCATTGGCGAACTGCTGCATGTTCTCGGTATGGAAGTTGGTGGCCGGGTAGGCAGCGGCCAGGTCCCACTTGGTCTGGGCAAAGGCAGCGCCGCTGGACAGGCTCAGGGTGAGTGCGACGGCAGTGGTGGACAGGGCAAACAGGCGACGTTTCATAAAAACTCCGGTTAGGTGGATAAATGGCTTGGCAGACGGTTGAATGTAAATCGCAATGGTGCGTAGCATCTCGGTGTTTTCCCTAAATGTCAACAAATTGTTGATAAATTGTCGACGTGCTGCCTACAATCCGCTCATGCAACAAAGATGCCAACCAAGGAGCTGACCATGGCCAAAAAAACTGCTGCTGCCCCTGCCCCGCCAGTGGTACCCGCATCGGCGCCCATCGTGTCGTCGGCACACCTGGTGTCGCCACGCAGCGCGGAGATGAGCGAATTCGAGTTTGGCCTGATCGTGGCCGGCAACGCCTTTCACCGCTGGATCATCCATTGCATGAGCGCGGCCGGGCTGAAAGACCTGATGCCGCTGGACGTGCTGGTGTTGCACCATGTGACGCACCGCGCCCGCAACAAGCGCCTGGCCGATATCTGCTTCATCATGAACGTGGAAGACACGCACCTCATCAACTATTCGCTCAAGAAATTGCAGAACCTGGGTGTGGTGGTGGCCAGCAAGAGCGGCAAGGACGTGACGTATGCGTGCACCGACAGCGGGCACGACTATGTGACCCGCTACCGCGAAATCCGCGAGTCTTGCCTGATCAACGCGCTCAACGCGGATGATGGCTTGAACCGCGACATTGGCGAACTGGCGCGCCTTCTTCGTTTGTTGTCGGGAATTTATGACCAAGCCGCCCGTTCGGCCGCATCCCTATGAACCCCTCTACCACTTCCCGCTGGCAATTCTGGATTGACCGTGGCGGCACGTTCACCGACGTGGTCGGCAAGCGCCCCAACGCGGATGGGACCAGCACGCTGGTTACGCACAAGCTGCTCAGCGAAAACCCCGAGCAATACCGCGACGCGGCGGTAGCCGGTATTCGCCACCTGCTGGGCTTGCAAGCTGGTGAGCCGGTGACGCCCGAGATGGTGGAGTGCGTGAAGATGGGCACCACGGTGGCCACCAACGCGCTGCTGGAGCGCAAAGGCGAGCCCACGCTGCTGGTGACGACGCGGGGTTTCAAGGACGCATTGCGCATTGCCTACCAGAACCGCCCGCGCATCTTCGAGCGCAACATCATGCTGCCCGAGCTGCTGTACAGCGCCGTGGTGGAAGCACAGGAGCGCGTGGGTGCGCACGGGGATGTGATCGAGCCGCTGGATGAATTGCTATTAAAACAGGAGCTGCTTGCGCAATACGGACGGGGGCTTCGGTCTGTTTCCATTGTTTTTATGCACGGCTACCGCTATACGGCGCATGAGAAGGCGGCTGCCGGAATAGCGCGGGAGGTGGGCTTTACCCAGGTCAGCACTTCGCACCAGACCAGCCCGATGATGAAGTTTGTGAGCCGGGGCGACACCACCGTGGTCGATGCTTACCTGTCGCCCATTCTGTTGCGTTACGTCGAACAGGTGGCGGCTGAAATGCCGGGCGTGCCCTTGTACTTCATGCAGTCGTCTGGCGGTTTGACGGATGCCCGGGCTTTCCAGGGCAAGGACGCGATTTTGAGCGGCCCGGCGGGTGGCATTGTGGGCATGGCGCGGACAGCGGCGATTGCGGGGATCGAAAAGGTCATCGGTTTTGACATGGGCGGCACGTCCACCGATGTGTCGCACTACGCCGGCGAGTTTGAGCGCGAGTTCGAGACTCAAGTGGCCGGCGTGCGCATGCGGGCGCCGATGATGAGCATCCACACCGTGGCAGCGGGTGGCGGCTCGATTCTGGCGTTTGACGGCTCGCGCTTTCGCGTGGGGCCGCAAAGCGCGGGCGCCAACCCCGGCCCGGCCAGCTACCGCCGCGGTGGCCCGCTGGCGGTGACGGATGCGAATGTGATGCTGGGCAAGGTGCAGCCGCGCTACTTCCCCAGCGTTTTTGGTGTGCAGGGCAATGAAGCACTGGACGCTGATGTGGTGCGCGAAAAATTTGCCGCGCTGGCGGCGCAAACCGGCCGCGCGCCCGAAGACGTGGCCGAAGGCTTCATCGCGATCGCTGTGCAACAGATGGCCAACGCAATCAAGAAGATTTCGGTCGCGCGCGGTTACGACGTGACCCGCTACACGCTGCAATGCTTTGGTGGTGCCGGTGGGCAGCATGCCTGCCTGGTGGCGGATGCGCTGGGCATGACGCAGGTGTTTGTGCACCCGCTGGCCGGGGTCTTGTCGGCCTATGGCATGGGGCTGGCGGACCAGACGGTGATCCGCGAGCAGGCGGTGGAAGTAAAACTGGTTCCCGAGGCCATTGCGCAGATCAGAGCCCAACTCGATGCGCTGGCGACAGTGGCCCAAACCGAGCTGGCCCAGCAAAAGGCCAATCAGGGCCAGGTCACGACCCACTTGCGCGTGCATGTGCGCTATGAGGGCAGTGATGCGGCGTTGGTGATTGCGTATCCGCATTCCGATGCGACAGGCCCCGAAGACACCGTTGCGCAGATCGTCGCCGGGTTTGAAGCGGCCTATCGACAGCGCTTTTCGTTTTTGATGCAGGGCAAGGGGTTGATTGTGGAAGCCGTGTCGGTGGAAGCCGTGATTGCCGGTGACGCACCCGCCGAGCCGCGCCATACCCTGCATGCACCGCGCGATTTGCGTCAGTGTGGTGCGGTGATGGAGACCGTGCGCATGTACTGTGATGGCCAGTGGCTGGATGCGGCGCTGGTGGTGCGCGAAGCGCTGCGCCCAGGCGACGTCATCCCCGGTCCGGCCATCATTGCCGAGAAGAATGCCACCACGGTGGTGGAGCCCGGCTGGCAAGCCACTTTGACAGAGTTTGATCACCTGGCCCTCGTCCGCAT
>CAJAVE010000047.1 GCA_903945325.1 uncultured beta proteobacterium
CTGCGCGAGGCTTCCATCCGGTGAAAGGGTTGAAACATGGCCTCAATCTGGTCGGGTGCAATACCGGGGCCGCGGTCGAGCACGCCAATGCGGAAACCCTGCGCCTCCCGCTTGCATGCCAGTTCCACGGGTGCGCCGGGCGCGTAGCGTTGCGCGTTTTGGAGCAGGTTGCCAATTGCCCGGCGCATGGCGGACGGCGCTAACTTCATTTGACCCTGCTGGCAATCCACCAAAATGGTGCTGCCGGTCGTAGAAAAGTCATTTGCAATCTCGGTCAGGAAATCGCGCAAATCGATGCTGACCGGTTCTTCGTGTTCCAGCCCGCGTGCCAGATCCAGCACATTGCCGATCAGCAGATTCATTTGCGCGATATCCCGCTCCAGCCGTTCGATCAGTGCCGGGGTGGGGTCGCTCTTCATGATTTCGAGCGCCAGCCGCATGCGCGCCAGCGGCGTGCGCAGATCATGGGACACTCCCGCCAGCAAGGTGGTGCGCGCAGTGAGTAAGTCGCTCACCTGTCTGGCCATGGCGTTGAAGCGCCGACTCAGACTCACCAGCTCCCGTGGTCCTGTCTCCGGCAGCAGCATGGGGGCTGCACCTTGGCCGATCAGAGCGCTGGCGGCTTCCAGTCGGGCCAGCGGCCGTGTGATGCGCCGTGCCAGTCCATAAGCCAGGGCAACGACAAAAAACAGCCCCCCCACCAGGCCGATCAAAAGCGCGGTGAACGGTTGGCTGTCAATACGCGACTTGGCCAGCCCCACGCCCAGCAGACCATTGCCTGTGGGCACATTGCACCAGTACCAGGTGGCTCCGTCTGAATTTTCACTAAGCAAGTGTTGATCGGTGCCAGTGCGACGTGCCAAGGCTTCTTCGAGTACATAAAAGTAGAACGGGTGCCATTCGTCGTGACCCGTGCCCGGGCTTGCGGGTCGCAGGGCCAGCGCGTGACTGGCCAGCAACTCTTCTTCAAACGCCGGGCGCGTCAGCGGTGGCAGCTCGGCCCAGGTCTGCGCCGACAGCACCATTAGACCGGCCAGATCATCTGCCGAACGCCGTGCCAGAGGCAGCAAGACAAACACCACAAAGAGCGTGACCACTAACACCTCGATAAGTACAAACGCGCCAGCCAGCATCAGGGTGGTCTGCTGCGCCAGACTGCGCGCGGGCTTCAGGGTGCACCCCCATTCGGGTTGAAAAGATAGCCTTCTCCACGCACCGTGCGAATGTAGGCCGGTGCTGCCGGTTCGACCTCAATCTTGCGGCGCAGGCGGGTCACGCGGTTGTCGATGCTGCGATCAAATGCGTCACGCTCATAGCCGCGCAGAATATCCACCAGCATGTCGCGTGAGAGCACGCGGTTGGGGCGCGCGACAAAGGCCGCCAGCAGACCAAACTCGGCGCTGGTCAGGGCAATTTCAACCCCATCCCGTAGCAGTCGACGCCCCTCGATGTCGAGAGAAAAAGGACCAAAATGTGGCTGCACAGCGGACGCTGCAACGTCCACTGCGCCAGGTTGCACACGCCGCAGCAGGGCGCGCAGGCGGGCCAGTAGTTCGCGTGGCCCAAAAGGCTTGGCAAGGTAGTCATCGGCGCCCACTTCGAGGCCGATCACGCGGTCCAATTCCTCGCCTCGCGCCGACAGCATCAAAATCGGTACGGAAGACTGGGCCCGCAACCACCGTGTCAATGACAGTCCATCTTCACCGGGCAGCATCAGGTCCAGGACGATGGCATCGGGCGCGCCGCTGGCCAGTGCAGCGCGCATGGCGACCCCGTCGCCTGCGGTCTGAACCTCAAAACCATTGGCACCCAGATAAGTGGAAAGAAGATCGCGCAGATCCGGGTCGTCATCGACAACAAGAATGCGTGGGGAGGTCGGAGCGCTCATAGTGGTGTGAAGGCAGTTTAAGTCATGGGCAGGCCTCGTCACCCGGTTTGCGACGCAGTGATACCCACGGCGACAAACGGATACACAGTGCGGCGGGCGTGACATGATGGTGCGACACACGCGATGCATCCTACAAACACCGGAAACAATCATCATGAACCAACGCACTACTCTCCTCTCATTGTTGTTGCTGATCGTGACGGTGTCGGTTTCTGCTCAGAACCTGCCAACAGGTTCCGAAAGCGCGCAAGCAGGTCCACTGAATCTTTCGCTGCCCAAAAAGGCAGTGCAAGACAAAGCGCCAGCAAGCGCGGCAGAGAAGATGGATGGCACGGCCGCAGTTCAGCCCGAAGCGGTCGAGGTCAGTGGCAAGAAGAATGAGGAGAGCGGTGCGTTGCGTTTGCCGTACGGTGCTGGCTTTGAAAATCGCCAGCAAGGTATGGCCTCAGGTGGTGGTGGTGGACGGGGCGGCAAGGGCCGTGGACGGTAATTTTTACATTCACTTTATAGGACA
>CAJAVE010000048.1 GCA_903945325.1 uncultured beta proteobacterium
GCCAGTGGCCCCCGAGCCGATCATCATCCGGGAGACGGTGGTGGTGCATGAACCTGCGCCCGTTGCGGGGCAGCCCGTGGCCGTTCAGGCAGGTTCTGTAGCGCAAGCCCCTGTGGCACCGGTCATGAGTGTGGCCCCTGAGGCGCATCTGGCCTGGGTTCATGCGTTTTCAGAAACCCAGCGTCAAACCGCTGATGCCCATGCCGCTTATCAGCGTGCCATGGCCGACAGCCACATGGCCTTTTTGAAGACGGCTGAATCGTCTTATGCGGGTTTGGGAGCCATGATGGGCAGCACCGCACCTGCCTATCAGACGGCTCAGCCCGTGGCCTACGCGGCTGCGCCGCTGGCAGCCGCTGCGCAGCCGATTGCAGTTTCTCAGCCAGTGGCGGCAGTTGCAGCACCGGTTGCCGTGTTGGCACCAGCTTCTGTCGTTGCCCAGGTGGCTGCTGCGCCGGTGATGGCTATCGCACCAGCAGCGAGCACAGTAGCTACTGCTTCTGTAGCTGCTAGCGCAATACCAGCAAGCGCTACCGCTTCAATTGATCTCGAAGCGCTGATGATGAGCATCGTGGCTGAGAAAACAGGCTATCCGCAGGAAATGTTGGGCGTGCAAATGGAGTTAGAGGCCGATCTGGGCATCGACAGCATCAAACGTGTAGAGATTTTGTCGGCCATGCGCGAGCGTGCGCCTAGCCTGCCCGAAGTCAAACCCACCGAACTGGCGACCCTGCGTACCCTGGGTCAGATCATTGACCACATGCGGGCAGCCGGTGGCGCGGCCGTGGCAATGGCTGACGCGGCTGCTGCACCGCAAGCAAGCTCGGGCGCTACAGTTTCTATAGCTGCTCACGCAGCGTCAGCAAGGGCCACACCCGATATTGACCTTGAAGCGCTGATGATGAGCATCGTGGCCGAAAAAACCGGTTACCCACAGGAAATGCTGGGTGTGCAGATGGAGTTGGAGGCCGACTTGGGCATCGACAGCATCAAACGTGTCGAAATTTTGTCGGCCATGCGTGAACGTGCGCCTAGCCTGCCCGAAGTCAAACCCACCGAATTGGCGACTCTGCGCACGCTGGGTCAAATCATTGACCACATGCGTGCTGCCGGTGGCGCGGCCTTTGCGGCTGTAGCACAGGCAGCAGCAAGTCCAGCCGCTTCCAATTCTGTAGCTGCTCACGCAATACCAGCAAGCGCTACAGCCTCAATTGACCTCGAAGCCCTGATGATGAGCATCGTGGCCGAAAAAACCGGTTACCCGCAGGAAATGCTGGGTGTGCAGATGGAGCTGGAAGCCGACTTGGGCATCGACAGCATCAAGCGCGTGGAAATTTTGTCGGCCATGCGGGAGCGTGCGCCCAACTTGCCCGAAGTCAAACCCACCGAGCTGGCGACCCTGCGTACCTTGGGTCAGATCATTGACCACATGCGCAACGCTGGCAACCCGACACCGGCAGCAGCCGCTATCGTCTCAGCCGCGCCCACAGCGCAGGCCGCAGTGCTGCCCGCTGTCGCCCGTTTTGCTGTGCGCAGCGTCCCGGCCACCCCTGTCGGCATGGCGCTCTCAGGCGTGCTGGGTGCGCAGCATCTGGTGGTGACCGACGAAGGAACTGGCGTGGCTGTTGCGCTGGTGGCCGGTCTGGCCCAACACGGTGTTACCGCCAGCGTGGTCAGCAGCGTGCCGGTGGACGCCGATGCCGTCATTTTCCTGGGTGGTTTGCGCCCGGTGGCAACGGTGGACGAGGCGGTTGCCATCAACCGCGAAGCCTTTCACGCCAGCCGTGCGGTGGCTGCAAAGTTGACAGCCAATGGCGGCGCGTTTGTCACCGTGCAGGACACTGGCGGCGACTTTGGCCTGTCCGGGGTTGATGCCACGCGGGCCTATCTGGGCGGCGTAAGTGCCCTGGCGCGCACCGCCGCGCTGGAGTGGCCAGCGGCATCCGTCAAAGCCATTGACCTGGAACGCGGCACACGCACCGCCAGCGAAGTGGCCCAGGCCATTTTGGCCGAGCTGCTGCAAGGTGGCAGCACATTGGAAGTCGGGATACACGCCGATGGCCGCCGCAGCACGCTGGCATCGGTGGCCACACCGTCGCCCACGCTGGCGGCTGACAACATCAACCAGAGCGCCGTGGTGGTGGCTTCTGGCGGTGGCCGTGGCGTGACGGCGGCAGCACTCATCGCGCTGGCAAAGGCCAAACAGCCACGCGTTGTTTTGCTGGGGCGCACCGCGCTGGCCGACGAGCCGCAAGACCTGCTTGCCATTTCCGATGACGCGGGCCTCAAGCGTGCGTTGTTGCAACGTGCGCAGGCCCAGGGGATTAAGCCCACACCGGCTGACATCAACTCGCAGTTGTCCAATGTGCTGGCCCTGCGCGAAATTCGCGCCACGCTGGCGGCTCTTCAGGCTGCTGGGTCTGAGGCCCGTTACCTGGCCGTTGACGTGGCGAATGCGGATGCACTGAACGCCGCTTTGGAGGGCATTCGCAAAGATTGGGGCCCAATCACCGCGCTGGTGCATGGCGCTGGCGTGCTGGCCGACAAACGCATTGAAGAAAAAACCGACGCGCAGTTTGACCGGGTGTTTGACACCAAGGTCAGCGGCCTGCGGGCGCTGCTGGCCGCCACAGCCAATGACCCGGTAACGGCGCTGTGCCTGTTTTCATCGGTGGCTGCCCGCACCGGCAACCTGGGCCAGTGTGACTACGCCATGGCCAACGAGGTGCTGAACCTCGTGGCCTGTGCCGAGCAGGCCCGCCGTGGCGCGGGTTGTGTGGTGCGTGCCATTGGCTGGGGCCCGTGGGACGGTGGCATGGTGACACCCAGCCTGAAGAGCCATTTTGAACACATGGGTGTGGCGCTGATTCCGCTGGCCGCAGGAGCGCAGCGTTTTGTGGATGAGCTGACCTGCCGCAGCGATGCCACGCAGATCGTCATCGGTGGGGCGCAGGGCGACGGTGCGCTGGGGGCCAGTGTGACACCGCAGGCCACGGTTGAAGTGTTGGTCAATCAGGCCTCACACCCCTACCTGGCGGACCACAACATTGCGGGAACACCGGTGTTGCCCATGGTGCTTGCGGTGGAATGGTTCATGCGGGCAGCACAAGCTTGCCGCCCGGATCTGGTGGCCTCGGCGGTCAAGCAGGTCAAGGTATTGCGCGGCATCAAGCTGGAGAATTTTGCAGGCGCGGGTGACCGCTTTGTGGTCAGTGCGCACCTGCTCTCCAATGGTTCGGGCGCAGAAATTGGTGTCGAGTTGCGTGGCAAAAACAAGGTGCTGCATTACAGCGCCACCGTCAGCA
>CAJAVE010000049.1 GCA_903945325.1 uncultured beta proteobacterium
TGACGTTTCCAGCGCGGATTTCTTGAGCGATTTTCATAAGCTAAGTGGTTGCGGTTGTCGCTGTCAGCCGGTGCTGTCAGCAAAGTTAGGCCGCAAGCTGCGGCGGAGCGTGATTTGACCGTGAAATGCGGCAAAGTCAGCAAAGCCCAAGATTTTACCGTTTTTTCCGGACGAAATCGACCAGCTGTGTGACGAGATCGTCCATTTGCAGCAGCCGCTGACGTGCCGTTTGCACTGTTTTCGACCAATCCTGAAGGTCGAGCACAGGAATGGACGCCGCACGCTGGCGGTCATCGGTGCTGTTCCAGGCCAGGTGTATCGCCCGCAGGGATGCGCTGGCGTTCAGCACGTCCAGAAAAGCATCGAGTTTGGCTATGTGTGCGGCATCGTGTTGCGGGTAGATCTGCCATAGGAGGGGCTTTCCCGCCCATAGGGCACGCACCAGGGAATCCTCACCGCGCACGCAGTTCAGATCACATATCCACAGCAAGTGGTCGTATTCGACCTGCGTCAGAGCGGGCAGGTAGGTCAACCCGACCTGGCGCAGCGTGCCAATGGGTGTGGCTGCCTTTTGAGCCGCTGCTGTGGCGCGACCCGCAGTCACCAGCACCTGGGTCGGCCCGGGCAGTTCGTCCAGGCGGGATAGCAGTGCGGACAATGCGACCGGTTCGTAGCAGAAGAGCGACACCAGGCGTTCACCCATCCACCTGATGCCGTGTTGTTCCAGCCATCGGCTGCGCGCGTCTTGCGTAGCCAGGGCTTGCTGGCGGGCCAACAGGTCAGGCTCCCGCAAAAGCCCACCGGTGTGTAGCGTGAATCCGGGGTAAAAAAAGTGTTTCGTCGAACCTTGCGCCGGGCCGTGCAGAATGGGTGAGGGCAAGGCATGACACCGTTCGACATAGCTTTCAGCTGAGAGATACTCCAGGTTGACCCAGAAGGGGAATTTTTGGTCTTTCTGGCCTCTAGACCCCGTAGAATATGTGCAAGCAGCTATCAATTCAGGAGCGACTTCACACCCGAAGCCTTCAACCCAAACATCGGCTGGGGTCAAGTTCGATAGCACAGTCGCGTCGTGGGACTGGGGCCAGGGCATCACCTGGATGGCGGGCCATGCTCCATCTGTGGCACCTGGCGCCATCCATTGCAGCGCGCTGGGGTCGTCCACCCACAGGCGCACCGAGTGGCCGCGTGAAGCCAAATCCGCACACAGGCGCCAGCACACGCCGATATCGCCGAAGTTGTCGATCACCTGGCAGAACACATCCCACAGCAGTGACAGGGGTGATGTGGGCGTAGGGTTGGCTTGCATGCCCGGATTGTCCACCGGCCCGAAGAATGGACAATAGCGCTCCATGTCCGACACCCATCCCGAAGCCTTGTTGCGCGAAGTAGCTGCCCTGCCGTCCCTGCCGGGCGTGTACCGTTACTTCGACGCACAAGACCAGTTGCTCTATGTGGGCAAGGCCATCAGTCTGAAGAAGCGGGTTTCCAGCTATTTCCAAAAGAACCACGGTGGCACCCGTACCGGCCACATGGTGAGCAAGATCGTGCGGATGGAGACCACCGTGGTGCGCTCCGAGGCCGAAGCCCTGCTGCTGGAAAACAACCTGATCAAGACGCAGAACCCCAAGTACAACATCCTGTTTCGGGATGACAAGAGCTACCCCTATCTCAAGATGACGGGTGTGCCGGCAGCGGCCAGTGTCAAACACGATACGCCCCTGGCGGCCCAGTTCTCCCGGGTCTCGTACTACCGGGGGGGGGTGGAGAAAAAGCACCGATACTTTGGCCCGTATCCCAGCGCCTGGGCGGTCAAGGAGGCGATTCTGTTGATGCAAAAGGTGTTTCGCCTGCGCACCTGCGAAGACCCGGTCTTCAGCAACCGCAGTCGGCCTTGCCTGCTCTACCAGATCAAGCGCTGCTCGGCCCCCTGCGTGGGCCACGTCTCCGCCGACGATTACGCCAATGATGTGGCCAATGCCGAAAAGTTTTTGCGGGGGGACGCCCAGGGCGTCATGAAGCAGCTGGAAGTTCGCATGATGGCGCACGCCGACAAACTCGAATTCGAGCAGGCGGCCGAATTGCGCAACCAGGTGGCAGCGCTTTCAAATGTGTTGCACCAACAATCCATGGACAACGTGGAGGATCGCGATGTGGATATCCTGGCTGTCAAAGTTCAGGGTGGCAAAGCCTGCGTGAACCTGGCTATGGTGCGCGGGGGCCGCCACCTGGGTGACCGGCCGTATTTCCCGGTGCATGTGGAAGACGCTGCGGGTTTGCCGGAGGATGATGAGGCCGACCGTGATGCGAATACCGTGCCACCGCAGTCTGAGGTCGAGGTGCAGGTGCTGGAGGCATTTCTGTCGCAGCACTACATCGATGTGCCCATGCCTCCCACGCTCATTGTCAGTGAGGCGGTGAGCAAACATTTGCTTAAAGTCTTGTCTGAGCAGGTGGGATTCAAGGTGACAGCCGTGCACCAGCCGCGTGGGCAGCGAAGGGCCTGGCTGGACATGGCGCAGACCAATGCCGCATTGCAATTGGCCCGCCTGTTGGCCGAAGAGGGTTCGCAGCAGGCGCGCACCCGTGCGCTGGCCGAGGCGCTGGATCTGACCCTGGAAAATTTGGAGTCTTTGCGAGTCGAGTGTTTCGATATTTCGCACACCGCCGGCGAAGCCACCCAGGCGTCGTGCGTGGTATTTCACCACCACAAGATGCAAAACGCCGAGTACCGCCGGTTCAACATTGAGGGCATCACACCCGGAGACGATTACGCCGCCATGCGCCAGGTGCTGACAAGGCGCTACAGCAAGGTGGCGGAGGCCCTGAACGAAGCCAAGCATGCCGGCCATACCCCGGCCGGCACCGGGCGCCTGCCCGATTTGGTGCTGGTGGATGGTGGCAAGGGCCAGGTCTCCATGGCGCGTGAAGTGTTTGAACAATTGGGGCTTGATCTGTCTCTGATCGTGGGCGTGGAGAAGGGTGAGGGTCGCAAGGTGGGTCTGGAAGAACTGGTGTTCGCCGATGGGCGTGACAAGGTGTACCTGGGCTCTGATTCGGCGGCCCTCATGTTGATTGCGCAGATTCGTGACGAAGCCCACCGCTTTGCCATCACCGGCATGCGGGCACAGCGCGCCAAGGTGCGCGTGGGCGGCGGCAAACTCGAAGAGATTCCTGGTGTGGGTCCCAAGCGACGGGCCAGGTTGTTGCAACGTTTTGGTGGTGTGCGTGGCGTGGCCCATGCAAGCGTGGAAGACCTAAGCTCAGTAGACAGCATTTCAAAGGAGCTTGCGGAGGAAATTTATCGGGCGCTGCATTAGGCGGTCACCCTGCAAGCCGTGCCACAATCACACGATGTTTTTGACCATCCCCACCATCATGACGTGGACGCGCATTTTCGCGATCCCTCTGATTGTGGGCGTCTTCTACCTGCCCGGGACCATGGCCTCGCAGTCAGAGAAAAACCTGATAGCCACGGTGATGTTCGTGGTGTTTGCAGCGACCGACTGGCTTGATGGCTACCTTGCACGAAAACTGAACCAGACGTCTTCCTTTGGAGCCTTTCTGGACCCTGTTGCGGATAAATTTTTAGTGTGTGCCTGTGTGTTGGTACTCGTGCACCTGCAACGGGCCGATGTGTTTGTTGCGCTGATCATCATCGGGCGTGAAATAGCAATTTCCGCGTTACGCGAATGGATGGCTCAGATTGGTGCTTCCAAAAGCGTGGCGGTGCACATGATTGGCAAGCTCAAGACCGTGGTACAGATGGTTGCAATTCCTTTTTTGCTGTTTGATGACCTGCTGTTTGGCGTCATCAATACGCACCTGTGGGGTGTCTGGTTGATATGGGCTGCGGCAATCCTTACGATCTGGTCCATGGTCTACTACCTGCAAAAGGCCCTTCCCGAAATTCGCGCGCGCGCGAAGTAGCCCCTAACATATTTTTTCTTGAATCTGGTGCTTAATTTGCTGGAAAAATGGGACTAGAATCTGCGTCCGCACCGTTGTAATGCTGCATGGCGTATTGACATGTAGGGGACCGGTGGTTTTAATGAGCCTGAGCAGTTAAGGCTGTTTTTCGGGTGAAAGTGGCCCAGTGTCGGATCGGTTTGCGAAAAGTGCAAAGTTCTGGGTTCTGAGTCGGGAAAAAATAAGATTTGAAGAGACAATTCAATTAAATCTGCTTCCATACAAGGGGTAAATGTGAATAAGACAGAACTGATAGAGCACATTGCGAAACATGCCGATATTTCAAAGGCTGCTGCCACCAGGGCCTTGGAGTCCACCATCGGTGCAGTGAAGACTACTCTGAAAAAGGGAGGCTCGGTTTCGCTGGTTGGTTTTGGTACATTTGCCGTTGGTAAGCGGGCTGCGCGTACCGGTCGCAATCCCCGAACCGGCGCTGCGATTAAAATCAAGGCTGCCAAGGTTCCGAAGTTCCGTCCTGGCAAGGCATTGAAAGATGCGTTGAATTGATTTTTTGGTTTAAGGCGGGGTGATTAGCTCAGTTGGTAGAGCGGCGCCTTTACACGGCGTAGGTCGGCGGTTCGAGCCCGTCATCACTCACCACCCCCCCCCAAAGCAAAGGCGAACATGGATGTTCGCCTTTTTTGTTTTTTCTTGGAGAGATAGCGCATGTTCGAATTTGTTCGCAAGCACACGAAGGTCATGATGTTCCTCATGTTCTTGATGATCATTCCTGCGTTTGTACTGGTTGGCGTTGATGGATTCAAGAATGTCAACGCGGGCGGTGAAGCAGTAGCGACAGTAGGCAACTACAAGATCACACAAGGTGAGTGGGATGCTGCACACAAGGACGAGGTTGACCGCCTGCGTGCAACGACACCCAATCTGGATGCCAAGATGCTGGACTCACCGGAGGCCCGCTACATCACGCTGGAGCGACTGGTGCGTGACCGTGTGCTGTCGCACGCTGTGGAGGATTCACGCCTGAGCACTTCAGACGCTCGGTTGGCGCGTGAATTGCAGTTGAGCCCCACCATTGCAGCCCTGCGTCGCCCCGACGGCACAATTGACATCGAACGATACCGTCAGTTGGCTGCGAATCAGGGCATGACCCCTGATGGTTTTGAGGCGCGTGTTCGCAGTCAGTTGTCGCAGCGGCAGGTGGAAGCGGGTCTGGTCTCAACCGCTTTTTCGCCAGCGGATCTTGCCGAGGTTTCGTTGAATGCGTTTTACGAGCGCCGTGACGTGCAACTTGCGCGGTTCAATTCAGCCGACTACACAGCGAAGATCAATCCCAGTGACGCCGAAATAGAGGCGTACTACCAAGCCAACCCTGGGCAGTTTCAGGCGTCCGAATTGGCAAGCATTGAATATGTGGTGTTGGATCTCGATACAGTCAAGAAATCCATCGTGCTCAATGATGCAGATCTAAAAACCTACTATGAGCAAAACGTGGGTCGGCTGAGTGGCAAGGAAGAGCGTCGCGCCAGCCACATCCTGATCAATGCGCCCAAGGACATGTTGGCAGATGACCGCAAGAAGGCGCGTGAACGGGCCATTGCGTTGCTTGAGCAGGTTCGTAAGGCACCCGATGCTTTTGCTGATATTGCACGAAAAAACTCACAGGATACGGGCTCTGCACCCAGTGGAGGCGATCTCGATTACTTTGGCCAAGGTGCCATGGTCAAGCCATTTGAGGACGCAGCCTTTGCGTTAAAAAAAGGAGATATTAGCGACGTGGTTGAGACCGACTTCGGATTTCACGTCATCAAAGTAACGGACATCAAGTCACCCAAGTCGCGCAGTTTTGAAGAGTTGCGGCCTGTCATTGAGTCGGATTTGAAGACGCAGCAAGCACAGCGCAAGTTTGCAGAAACCGCTGAAGCATTCACCAATGGTGTGTATGAACAGTCTGATAGTCTCAAGCCGATTGCCGAACGCCTGAAGTTGGATGTTAAAACCGCGTCTGATTTGCAACGCACTGCGCTCCCTGGTGGTAAGGGTGTGTTGACCAATCCGAAGTTACTTGCCGCCATTTTTAGTCCAGATTCTTTGGAGAAAAAGCGTAACACCGAGGCTATCGAAATTGCGGTCAATCAGTTGGCTGCTGCTCGAATTACCCAATACACCGCTGCTAGGACCCGTTCTTTGACAGAAGTACGCACGAATGTGAAAGATCGGTTGGTAGCTGCCCAATCAGCTGAAATGGCAAAGAAAGAAGGCGTTGAAAAGCTCGCTCTCTGGAAGGCTACTGCACCGAGCAATCTACCTGCTTCGGTAGTTCTGACCCGTGAGGGCGCCCAAATTGTTCCTGCGCAGGTGCTTGATGCAGTGCTATTGGCCGATACAACGAGTTTGCCAGTCTGGGTTGGTGTTGATATGGGAGCCCAAGGATATGCCGTAGCCCGCGTTAACAAGGTGATGTCGCGCGGAGCCCCCGTCCCAGCCACTGCCGAGCAGGAACGCAAGCAGTATGCGCAGTGGGTTGCAAACGCCGAGAATCAGGCCTACTACAAGATGCTCACTGAGCGATTCAAAGTTCAGATCAAAGCAAATCGCCCACCACGAACGGCAGTTGGACAGCAGAGCATCACGGAATAGGCTGAAACAGTCGCTATAATGCGGGGCTTACGGTGGCTGTAGCTCAGTTGGTAGAGTCCAGGATTGTGATTCCTGTTGTCGTGGGTTCGAGCCCCATCAGCCACCCCA
>CAJAVE010000050.1 GCA_903945325.1 uncultured beta proteobacterium
CGAATCGCGCACCGCCACGTTGTCAATATCCCGCGCCTCGATCACGTCCTCGGTCTTGAGCTTGTATTTGTTGACGCCCACGATCACGTCCTGGCCGCTGTCGATGCGCGCCTGCTTGTCCGCAGCAGCCGCTTCGATCTTGAGCTTGGCCCAGCCGCTGTCCACGGCCTTGACCATGCCGCCCATGGCCTCAACCTCTTCGATGATGGCCCAGGCTGCGTCCGCCATGTCCTGCGTCAGCTTCTCCATCATGTACGAGCCAGCCCAGGGGTCGATCACATTGGTGATGTGGGTTTCTTCCTGGATGATGAGCTGGGTGTTGCGGGCAATGCGGCTTGAGAACTCTGTGGGCAGCGCGATCGCTTCGTCGAAACTGTTGGTGTGTAGCGACTGTGTGCCACCAAAGACCGCAGCCATGGCCTCGATGGTGGTGCGGACCACGTTGTTGTACGGATCCTGCTCGGTGAGCGACCAGCCGCTGGTCTGGCAGTGCGTGCGCAGCATCAGCGATTTGGGATTCTTGGCGTCAAAACCCTTCATGATGCGGCACCACAGCAGGCGCGCGGCGCGCATCTTGGCCACTTCCAGGTAGAAGTTCATGCCGATGGCCCAGAAGAAGGACAGGCGCCCGGCAAATGCGTCCACGTCCATGCCTTTGGCGATGGCCGTCTTCACATATTCCTTGCCGTCGGCCAGCGTGAACGCCAGTTCCAGCGCCTGGTTGGCACCGGCTTCCTGCATGTGGTAACCGCTGATGGAAATCGAGTTGAACTTCGGCATGTTCTTGGCGGTGTACTCGATGATGTCGCCAATGATGCGCATGCTGGGCGCCGGCGGATAGATATAGGTGTTGCGCACCATGAACTCTTTCAGAATGTCGTTCTGAATGGTTCCGCTCAACTGGTCCTGCGACACGCCTTGCTCTTCGGCCGCCACCACGTAGCCCGCCAGCACCGGCAGCACGGCGCCGTTCATGGTCATGGACACCGACACCTTGTCCAGCGGGATCTGGTCGAACAGGATCTTCATGTCCTCGACCGAATCAATCGCCACACCGGCCTTGCCCACGTCACCTGTCACGCGCGGGTGGTCAGAGTCATAGCCCCGGTGCGTGGCCAGATCGAACGCCACCGACACGCCCTGCCCGCCGGCGGCAAGTGCCTTGCGGTAAAACGCGTTGGATTCTTCTGCGGTGGAGAAGCCCGCGTACTGGCGGATGGTCCAGGGGCGCACCGCATACATGGTGGCCTGCGGGCCGCGCAGATACGGCTCAAAACCAGGGAGCGTGTTGGTGTGGGCCAGGTTCGCCGTGTCTTCTGCCGTGTACAGCGGCTTGACGGCAATACCATCGGGCGTAATCCAGTTCAGCGCCTCCACGTTGCCACCGGGGGCCGATTTGGCTGCGGCCTTGGCCCAGGCTTCCAGGTTACTTGCTTTGAATTCGGGGTTCTTGTCAGTCATGGCGTGGTCCGGTTGGGCATCATGGTGACCGTTTTTGGTCAAACGGTCGAGTGTTGGCTGGTCTTTTAGTTTACATTATTCATAATTATTGATTCAAAATATTCATTTGAGCTTACACGCCAGCCCATACGCCCGATGAGTCCGCAGTCCGCCCCATCGACTGACCTGCGAAGTGCAAAGTCCCTTTCGCCCAAGGCCCTCTATGTGGAAGTGGCGGAGCTGCTGCGCCAGCGCATATTCAAGCGCGAGCTGGAACCGGGCAGTTGGATTGACGAGCTGCGCATTGCCGAGGAATACGGCATCAGCCGCACCCCGCTGCGCGAAGCCCTGAAGGTGCTGGCCGCCGAGGGCCTGGTCACCATGAAGGTGCGACGCGGCGCCTACGTGACCGAAGTGTCAGCCAACGACCTGGCCGACGTCTACCACCTGCTCAGCCTGCTGGAGAGCGACGCCGCTGGCGTGGTGGCAGCCAAGGCAAGCGATGCGCAGTTGACAGAATTGCAAGCCCTGCACGCCGAGTTGGAAGCCGCCGCGTTGCCGGGCACCGCCAACACCGACGCGTTTTTTACCGTGAACGAGCGCTTTCACATGCGATTGCTGGAAATCGCCAACAACCGCTGGCGCGACCAGATGGTGGCCGACCTGCGCAAGGTCATGAAACTCAACCGCCACAACTCCCTGCTCAAGACTGGGCGTATTGGCGAGTCACTGGCCGAACACCGCGCCGTGATGGCGGCGCTGCTGGCTCGCGACGCCGCTGCTACCGTGCTGCGCATGCGGGAACATTTTGCGAATGGGCTGGAAGCGGCGGCGTGACTTTCCTAGATCAAATCGGCCGCTAGACCCCGTAGGATATGCGCAAAGCGCTACTATTTTTATAGCACGCATCACAACGCTCCGCATGTCTCGGACCAAAACGCCGCGATGCCTGGCGGAAACTCAACGACAACTTTTGTGCGCGTGACGTAATTGGGCAGTGGGGCGTATTGAGCGCTTGGTGAAGCGGTCGTGCACGACTCTCAAAGTCCGAGTGCGGTCAATAATTCAACGGTGCAACTAGCGCAGTTGCCCAATTGAGAGACGACTCATTTGGTATCCATCAAAGTAAGCCTCACCAATGCGAATAGCTTCCGGCTCAACTCCGCAATGTTTAAATTGAAGCGACTCATAAAGTGTTATTGCTGGTAGGTTTGGGACGTAGACAGTGAGGTTGATTCTCCGAATGCCTGCCGACTCTGCGTGGTCGATTGCCCTTTGAACAACGAAACGACCAAGGCCCTTTCTTCTGTATCGTGGTGACACGAATACCCCCCAAAGGGTAGTTTTGTGCCGTGATGAAGGCAACTTGCTCGGCCAGGCAACCGCAGCACTGGCCACCAACTCGGCATTCACAAATGCACCAAAGGCCGCATTTGGTTCTGGATATGAAAGTTGGTCACGAAAGCCTTGAATCGGTCTTGACAACTCTTCTTCCATTGTGAGACCCATGGGAATCGGATTGTCGGCAGTGAGTTCACGCCGTAACTTCGAAAACGCCTCCGCGTCATCAGCCACCAGTTGTCGAATTTGAAAATCCATCACAGATCACTTTAAGAATGGTTTTATCTATGACGCATAGCGCACAGGCTATTTTGACTAACAGGCAAAGCCTGCCCGTAACCCAGCCAATGTGCCACCGCTACAGCCTGACCAAATGCTCGTCCCGCGCACCACGCACGGCACTCAATGGAATGCGCTGATCAAAGCTCACCAGCCTTCCGCCATTCTTCACCGCCAGCGCCAGCAAATACAAATCGGTTAACTGGTTGTGGCTGTGCATGTGGGGGTGGTGAAAATACCTTGCGTCCAACAGGCTGATGTCATCACTCCACAGGGTATGGAAAGCCGTGGCGGTGGAACCCTGCAGCATGGCAAACAGCACAGCCAGCGGTTGCGGACTGCTGTAGCCGGGCTGGCTCATGATGCGCAAGCAGCCGTTTTGCGTCAGCGGGCAACTCGCCCAACCGTGCACGATGTGGTCTTCGAACCAGAGTGCAGCACGCTGGTGGTGAACATGGTCACGGTCGTGCAGGGCGATCAGCACATTGATGTCGAGCAGTGCGCGCATCCTCAAATGCCCTCAAGATCGCGCAAGCGGTCAACCAGTTCGTTGCTGACAATGCCACCGCGCGCCGGTAACGGGCGAATGCCGTAGGTGGCAAGGCGCTCGGACACCTGCGGCGCTGCCAGGTTGGCAGCCTCTGCTGCTAGCGCCGCACCAGCAGGATTCAGGAACGCACGCCGTGCCAGATCACTAATGATCGTGCCCAGCGGCTTTTTTTCGCGCTTCGCAATCTCTTTGGCGGCGAACAGCACGTCGTCCGCAATATCCAGAGTGGTCCGCATATCTGCTTTCATTGATGTTTGATGCGTAATGTTAACGCATCAAACATCAGAAGCCGATCCGCAAATTTGCTCTAAGTCAAACCCCAAACGCCTTCATTCGCTATCATCGCCCCATGGCCCGCCTCTTCATCCTGCTGCTGATTGCCCTGCTGCCTCTGCGCGGCATGGCGTTGGACCGCATGGTGTTTCAGATGCAGAACGACGGTTCTGCAACGAGCCTGGCCCAAGGTGCAGGCACAGGCATGAGCGAAGACTGCGCCTTGCATATGCAGGCAACCAGCACGGCCCATGGCGCGGGTTCAGGTGCTGACGCTGACACAGACCTGGGCACGCAGCAGCATAAAGGCTGCCAGTCCTGCCAGCTTTGCATGCCGGTCGCTGCCCTGAATGCATCGGCAATTGCGGCTATCAAACCCGTCCCTCATTCGGTGCCAATGCTGCGCACCACTGCTTTTGCCAGCGCCGAGTCCGCGCGCCTCGCAAAGCCACCAATTTCCTGACCAGCACGCTATAGGTACGTCCGCAATTTGCGGAACGTGCGTTCAGGGCCTGCGGGCCCATGCAGTCAGGAGATCACCATGAAACGCTGGATTTTGCCTTTGGCGCTGCTTTGCGCCAATCCCTTATGGGCCGCGCCGGACGGTGCGCAGGGTGCTGGCCCCGCGCCGGGAGCCAATGTCGAATCGCTACTCACATTGGCGCGGCAAAACAACCCCGAACTCGCCGCCATGCGCCACGAAGCCACCGCCGCACTGGAGCGGGTGGACCAGGCCGACACACTGCCAGACCCGCGTTTGCGCCTGGAGCTGCAGGATGTGAACCGAATGGGTTCGCAAAACCCTTCGCTGTGGCCCGGCGAAGTGGGCAGCACGCGCTACACCCTTACCCAGGAGCTACCCTGGTTTGGCACGCGTGACATCAAGCGTGCGCAGGCCGGCTACACAGCGCAAAGTTCCGACAGTGCCGCGCAAGCGGTTTGGGCGGATCTGGCATCGCGCATCAAGCTCAACTTTGCCCAATGGTATTTTCTAAGCCAGAGCCAGCGCCTGAGCCAGGAGATTTTGGGCCTGCTGCAGCATCTGGAGCAGATTGCCCAGGCACGCTACGCGTCCGGTCTGGCGCCGCAGCAAGACGCTATCCGTGCCCAAACCGAGCAATCCGCCATGCGCGCCGAGCTGATCGGCATGCAAACCGAATTGTTGCAAACGCGAACGCGCGTCAATGGCCTGCTGGCACGACCGATGCGCGCCGAACTGGCCGAGCCGCAAAGCCTGCGACCGCTACCGGCTGCCGAACAACTCAACCCGCAAGCACTGGAGCAGCGCGCCCGTGAACGCAACCCGCAACTCGCCGCCGATGAAGCGCGCATGCAGGCGGCGGACAAGGGCCGTGAGCTGGCATTGCAGGGGCGCTACCCCACCATCATGGTCGGCATTGCGCCCATGCAGGTGCAGAACGAGATCAAGACCTGGGACCTGATGCTGGAGCTGAACATTCCCCTGTGGCAAGGCACCCGGCGCGCACAGGAGCGGGAGTCTGTGGCCATGCTGGAGTCTGCCCGCGCCAAACGCGACAACACGGCAATCCAGCTGCAAGTGGAGTTGAATGAAAACATTGCAGCCCTGCAAAGCGCGCAGCAAACCGAAAGCCTGGTCACCAGCAGCCTGCAGCCGCAAGCCGAACTCACGCTGCAAGCCGCCCTGGTGGGTTACGAGACCGGCAAACTGGACTTTGCCACCGTGCTGGACGCCCAGCGCCAGATCCGCCAAGCCAAGCAATCCCGCATCAAAGCCCAAGCCGAAGGCCAGGCACGCCTGGCGCAGATCGAGCGCCTGTTAGGAGAAGACTTATGAGCAAGAACCTGTCGCTGGCCGTTGGCGTTGTGGTGGTGGCCGCTGCCGCCGGTTTTGCAGGCAACTGGTGGGGTGCGCGCCATCCCGCTGCCACCGCCGTAGCCGCTGGCACGTCCGGAAAAGCGGAGATGGCGCCCACTGTCCCCGTTGAGAAAGTGCGAAAAATCCGTTTCTACCGCAACCCCATGGGGCTGGCAGACACCTCGCCCACACCCAAGCAGGATTCCATGGGCATGGACTACATCCCGGTGTACGAAGAGGAAGAAGAAAGCAAGCCAGCGTCTCCCAATCAGCTGAAGTTCAGCGCCGAAAAAATTCAGAAGATGGGCGTACGCACCGAGACGGCCGCCCTGCGTGTGTTGGACAAAGTGGTGCGCGCCTCCGGCAGGATCGAGCCCGACGAGAGGCGCAGCTACACCATAGCGCCCAAGTTTGAGGGCTATGTGGAAAAGCTGCATGTCAACGCCACCGGTCAGGCCGTGGCCAAAGGCCAGCCCCTGTTTGAGGTCTATGCCCCCGAATTGCTGGCCGCGCAGCGTGAATACACGATTGCCGTGCAAGGCGTGCAAGCCCTGAAACAAGCCGGGCCTGATGCGCAAAAGAGCATGCAACAACTGGCCGACGCCAGCCTGGCACGGCTGCGCAACTGGGACGTGAGCGAGGAGCAAATCAAGGAGCTCGCCAAATCCGGCACGCCCAAACACTCACTCACATTCCGCTCGCCCGTAGGCGGCTTTGTGTCCGAGAAGAAGGCCATGCAGGGCATGCGCTTCATGCCGGGTGAGGCGCTGTACCAGATCAGTGACCTCTCCAGCGTGTGGGTGGTGGCCGATGTGTTTGAACAGGACATTGCCAGCGTACGCACCGGTGCGCGAGCCCAGGTGAAGATCAATGCCTACCCGGACAAAGTCTTCGATGCGGCGCTAACCTATGTGTACCCCACGCTCAACGCCGAAACGCGGACGGTGCCGGTGCGACTGGAGCTGGCCAACCCCGGCGGCTTGCTCAAGCCCGGCATGTTTGCGCAGGTGGAGCTGCCGGTGGGAGGCAAAGGCCGGGTGGTGACGGTGCCCCAGTCGGCAGTCATGGATAGTGGTGCCCGGCAGATTGTCCTGGTGCGAGTTGGTAAACCTGAAGATGGCCGGTTCGAGCCGCGCGAGGTGCACATTGGCGCGCGCAGCGACAACTATCTGGAAGTGCTGCACGGCGTGCAAGAAGGTGAGCAGGTGGTTGTGTCTGCCAACTTCCTGATTGACGCGGAAAGTAATCTGAAGGCCGCCATTGCAGGGTTTGGTGCTTCAGCGCCCGTTGCGAAGTAACCGCCATGCTTGCAAATACTATTGACTGGTCCGCCCGCAACCGCGTGCTGGTGCTGCTGGCCACACTCTTCATCATTTTGGGTGGCATGTATGCGGTGGTAAAAACTCCGCTGGATGCATTGCCCGACCTGTCCGACGTGCAGGTCATCGTCTACACCGAGTTCCCCGGTCAGGCCCCGCAGGTGGTGGAAGACCAGGTGACCTACCCACTGACAACCGCCATGCTGTCGGTACCCAAGTCGCGCGTGGTGCGTGGCTTCTCGTTCTTTGGTGCGTCCTTTGTCTATGTGATCTTTGAGGACGGCACCGACATCTATTGGGCACGCTCGCGCGTGCTGGAGTACCTGAACTTTGCCGCCGGGCGCATGCCCAAAGGCGTGACCCCGTCGCTGGGACCAGACGCTACCGGCGTGGGCTGGGTCTACCAGTACGCGCTGGTAGCGGGCAACAAAACCCTTGCCGAGTTGCGCACCATCCAGGACTGGTACTTGCGTTACCAACTGGCCAAAGCGCATGGCGTGGCCGAGGTGGCGTCCATTGGCGGCTTTGTGCAGACCTACCAGGTGACGGTGGATCCGATCAAGCTGCGCGCATACGGCATTGCGCTAAACAAAGTGTCGCAGACCATTCGGGACTCCAACCGCGACGTGGGCGGGCGTGCCATCGAGATGGCGGAAACCGAATACATGGTGCGCGGCAAGGGCTACCTCCGTGGCACTTCCGACATTGAAAACCTGGTACTCAAAAGCGACAGGGGTACGCCCGTGCTGGTGCGCGACGTGGCCCGTGTGGAGCTGGTGCCCGACGAGCGGCGCGGCCTGACCGAACTCAATGGCGAGGGCGAAGTGGTGTCGGGCATTGCCATGGCGCGCTATGGCCAGAATGCGCTGGAGGTCATCTCCAACATCAAGGACAAGATTGCCGAGGTATCGGCCGGTCTGCCTGAGGGCGTGAGCATCATCCCGGTGTACGACCGCTCCGAACTGATCCACCGCGCCATTGAAACCCTCAAGCACACACTCTTGGAAGAGAGCCTGATCGTGGCAGCCGTCTGCATCATCTTCCTGCTGCATGTGCGCTCGGCTCTGGTTGCCATCGTGATGCTGCCAGTGGGCGTACTGATTGCCTTCATCGCCATGCGCCTGCTGGGCATGAACTCGAATCTGATGAGTCTGGGCGGCATTGCCATTGCCATTGGTGCCATGGTGGATGCGGCGATTGTGATGATAGAAAACGCGCACAAACACCTGGAGAAATTGGGGTCGGACACCGATTTCGCGCAGCGAAACTCAGACTCTGACCCCCATTTCTCCGCGCGCGCCGAGGCGATTGTTGCGGCCTGCAAGGAAGTCGGCCCGGCGCTGTTTTTCTCGCTCTTGATCATCACCGTGTCGTTCCTGCCGGTGTTCACATTGGAGTCGCAGGAGGGGCGTCTTTTCTCGCCACTGGCCTATACCAAGACCTTTGCGATGGCGGGTGCAGCGCTGTTGTCCATTACCCTGGTGCCGGTGCTGATGATGCTGTTCATTCGCGGCCCGGTCATGCCAGAGGCCAAAAACCCGGTGAACCGCGCGCTGATCTGGGTCTACCGCCCCATCATTGCCTGGGTCATGCGCTGGAAAAAACTCACTATCGCGCTGGCATTGGCCGCGATGGGTGTGTCGTTCTACCCGGCATCGCAACTGGGCTCCGAATTCATGCCCACATTGAACGAGGGCACGCTGCTCTACATGCCCTCAAGCCTACCCGCCATGTCCATCACCAAGGCGGCCGAGTTGCTGCAAACGCAGAACCGCATCATCAAGAGCTTCCCGGAAGTGGCATCCGTCTACGGCAAGGCAGGCCGTGCCAACACCGCCACCGACCCGGCACCGACCGAGATGTTTGAGACGGTGATCAACCTCAAGCCCGAGAGCGAATGGCGCGCCGGGCTGACCACCGACAAGCTGATTGCGGAGCTGGACAAGGCGTTGCAGTTCCCCGGCGTGTCCAACGCGTGGACCATGCCGATCAAAGCCCGCATCGACATGCTGTCCACCGGCATTCGCACGCCAATAGGCATCAAGGTGTTTGGCAAAGACCTGAATGAGATGGAGCGCCTGGCCAAGGAGATTGAAGCGGTGGTGAAAGCCGTGCCCGGCACGTCATCGGCCTTTGCCGAGCGCATCACCGGCGGCATGTACATCAACATCGAGCCGGACCGCGCCGCCCTGGCCCGCTACGGCCTGGCCGTGGGCGAACTGCAGGACGTGATTGGCACAGCTTTAGGTGGCGAGATGGTGACCACCACGGTGGAGGGGCGCGAGCGCTTTGGCGTGACGGTGCGCTACCCCCGCGAACTGCGCGCCAGCCCGCAGCAGATTGCCAGCGAAATCCTCGTGCCAACCATGGGCGGAGCCATGGTCCCACTGGGGCAAGTGGCCAAAGTGGAGATTGCCCGGGGTGCGCCCAGCATCCGCACCGAGAACGCGCTGTTGTCGGCCTACATTTATGTCGACATCCGTGACCGCGACATTGGCAGCTACGTGAAGGAAGCGCGCGCCGCAGTCAACGCGCAGGTGAAGTTCCCACCCGGCTACTACGCTACCTGGAGCGGCCAGTTTGAGTCGATGGAACGCGCTATCGAGAAGATGAAAGTGGTGGTGCCTGTCACCCTGCTCATCATTTTCCTGCTGCTGTACCTGAACTTCCGCCGCATGACCGAGACGCTGATCGTGATGCTGTCGGTGCCATTTGCGCTGGTGGGCGGTGTCTGGCTGATGTGGGCACTGGGCTACAACCTGTCGGTTGCCGTGGCCGTGGGATTTATCGCCCTGGCCGGAGTAGCCGCGGAAACCGGTGTGGTGATGCTGATCTATCTGGACCACGCCTGGGAAGCCGCGCAAGCAAAGTGCCGATCAGAAGGCAAGACCGCCACGATGGAGACGCTCTACGCCGCCGTGATGGAAGGCGCGGTGGAGCGCGTGCGACCCAAGATGATGACCGTGGTTGCCATCATGGCGGGCCTGTTGCCCATCCTGTGGGGAACCGGCACCGGGTCCGAAGTGATGAGCCGCATCGCCGCGCCCATGGTGGGCGGCATGCTGTCATCCACCGTGCTGACGCTGGCCGTGATACCGGCGATTTACGCGCTGGTGAAGCAATGGCACCACGGATTAATGGTCAAATAGGCCTCTAGCCCCCGTGAAATATGCGCAACCAGCTACTATTTCTATAGCGATTTTGTCGCCTCACCCTGCGCAATGGCCGCCACTTCGGCCGGATGCAGGCCTTTCAGGCGGTGATCGCTCCACACCTGGCGCCAGCGCCGCGCGCCCGGCAGACCGTGGCGCAGGCCCAGCATGTGGCGGGCGATAGTGCTCCAGGGCGTGCCGCGCAGCGCCGCCTCGCGGGCCATGTAGTCCACCATCTGCTGCTCCACCGATTCGCGAGTCTGCTCGCAGAGCGGTTCGTCGTAAAAGGTGGCGTCCCAATCACTCATCAGCCAGGGGTTGTGGTAGGCCTCGCGCCCCACCATCACGCCATCGACGGACTGCAATTGCTCGGCAATCTGCGCATTGTTCGTGATGCCGCCGTTGATGGCGATCATAAGGTGGGGGAACTCGCGCTTGAGCTGGTGCACCAGAGCGTACCGCAGGGGTGGCACCTCGCGGTTTTCTTTGGGGCTAAGGCCCTTGAGCCAGGCGTTGCGGGCGTGGACGATGAATACCCTGCACCCAGCCTCGCTGACCGCGCCCACAAAGTCGCGTACAAATTCGTAGCTCTCGGTCTTGTCGATGCCAATCCGGTGCTTCACCGTGACCGGCACGTCCACCCCATCGACCATGGCCTTGACACAGTCTGCCACCAAACGGGGCTCGGCCATCAGGCAGGCACCAAAGGCACCACGCTGCACGCGCTCGCTGGGGCAACCGCAGTTGAGGTTGATCTCGTCGTAGCCCCATTCCTGGCCCAGCCTGGCGCAGTGGGCCAGGTCGGCCGTGTCGCTGCCGCCGAGTTGCAGGGCAACCGGGTGCTCTTCGGCGTTGTAGCGCAGATGGCGCGCCACATCGCCGTGAATGAGCGCGCCGGTGGTGACCATCTCGGTGTAGAGCAGGGTCTTGCTGCTCAAGAGGCGGTGGAAATAGCGGCAGTGCCGGTCCGTCCAATCCATCATCGGCGCGATAGAAAGTAAGTGTCCTTGAAAGCCTTGTCTAGTAAGGTTTTCATGCTCTGTTTTTGGTAGCATAAATAGCTGTTTTGTGCATAAAGTGCACACAAAGTGCACATGAGGTAAACAAAAAGGTGGACAATTCGAGCATCAAAGCACACACACGGATTGCACACGATGGCTACATTTTCGCAGTTACCAAGTGGAAAATGGCGGGCGCAAGTCAGACGCGCCGGACTCTATCGCGCTGCCACGTTTGTAACCAAGAGGGAGGCCAAGGATTGGGCGTCTGGCATTGAGTCACAGGCTAACCACATTGCGGCGGGGGGGTTTGCACCAATCCCGAAGGCTGCAACCGTCTCAGACCTGATCGACAAGTACACCGAAACCATTTCAAAGTCCTACGGCAAGACTAAAACCGCAACCCTGGCCATGCTCAAGCGCGATCTGGGCAAAGTCAAGCTGGTGAACCTGAACAATGTGGTCCTGCGGGACTTCATAGACCGGCGAGAAGATGCGGGAGCGGGCGGCGTCACGATCGCCGCAGACCTGAGCCACCTAAGTCAAATTCTGAAGTGGGCACGACACGCCAGACAGTTGGACATTTCTGAGCGGCTGGCACTTGACGCACGGGCTAGCCTGTCCCACCGTGGACTGAACACACGAAGCCAAGAACGCAACCGCGAACCAACTGACAACGAATTGGCCCAGTTGTACAGCCTTTGGGACAGCAACCCGCGTCAAACCATTCCTATGTCAACCCTGTGCAGATTTGCCCTCGCCACCGGAATGAGACAGGGCGAGATATGCAGACTTGAGATTGACGACCTAAACCAGGCCGAAAAAACGATCATCATTCGGGATCGCAAGGACCCCAAGAACAAGCAAGGTAACGACCAGGTGGTGCCGTTGCTGCCTGATGCCTGGGTCATCATCAAACCCCTGCTCACGGACCGAAAAACGGGCTTCCTGTTTCCTTATGACGAACGTAGCGTGTCGGCGGCTTTCACCAGGGCTTGCAAGAAGGTAAAACCGCCAATCATTGACCTGCACTTCCATGACTTGCGACACCGCGCAACGGCGTCATTTTTCCGCATGGGCCTGGATATCCCCCGTGTGGCGCTGCTGACTGGGCACAAGACCTGGACCATGCTGAGGCGGTACACCGCGATCAAGCCGAGCGACATTCACGACACGATCAACAAGGCAAAACCGGAAAGCCCTGCACCGGACAAAGCAGGGCAGAAAAAGCGGCGGGCAAAGTGATTCGAGCACCCTACCCGCCTGACCACCACAACGCTACAAGGAGCATTGACCATGGCTGAATCGCATAGTACAGATGAAAACCCGTTGCAGACTTTCCGGCACTGCAAGTCATTTAGATATGAGCACTTTGAGGGAACGAAGGATGAAATTCAAGCGGCTGGATTTTGTGTCGACAAACCGTTCCCTGGAGAGCCTGGAGGAAACAAACAAAAACTTTCATTGGGCCAAGTCAATGGATTTGCCAGCGCTGTCCTAACGAAACAGAAGCGATACGACAGCGGTCTTGGCTGGGTTGAAACGGGACTATTCGAAGTCAATGCGTACTACATTGACCGTAATCATCCAGACTCGCGAACCAAATGGGTGGTCGATTTTGCACCAGGGGTTACCCGACATGACGATATACGGAGTGACGTCTATATTGGCAGTCAGGATGCGCTGATTAAGGCAGGCCTGGTACTGCCAGAGCAATTCCCCGGAACAGCAAACACTGGCAAAGTTCGAACGACATTCCTGCCCGATGGAACCCGCGTCAAACAAGGGGGTAGCTGGAATTCTGGAGCTGCAGGAACAAAAACCGTTATGAAGTTCGGAAGTCGTATAAAGGTTGAAATACTTGTGGATGCCGCTGCGTATGAAGAGAGACGCGCCGAGTTTTCGAAGCGTTTCGATGATGCAGCCCTGCAATACGAAAACGCGCTTATGAACCGAATAGCTGTCGCGACGAATGCACCGGCGTCCGCTAGCCTCAAAAGAAAAAGCCATCTTCGGCTTGTGTGGTCAGTATGACGATTGATGACTTTATCAAGTCTCTCCCTGCCACCATGAGCAAGGGTCAGAAGGCCTTAGAGGCGCTGTCGGCGTACCGGGCAGCGCGGCAGTCGGTACCTGATGCCGTGCTGCGTGAAATTGACAATTGCTATCGCCATTTCACGGAAGGGAAGCCAGTGACAGCTTTCCGTTCTGCTATTCGCAATGAGGGTGCTCCATTGACACTGGGTCAAGCCTTTGGCGTACCGGATATCCGAGGCGGGTTGGCGATGGCGCTTAAGCGTCGACGGCTAGCGCTTGCAACGCCTGATCTTGTGGCGATGTTCACTGGTCAGGGCGCTCGCGTAAAAATTTCCGCGTCACGAAAAGGGGCTGAGTTTGCAAGGGAAGAAACGAACCTAACTGTCAGTGAAATTGAAGACTGGGCGGAAAAACACGTTACAAAAAAACGAAAAAACAAGATGCCGGGATAGCACAAAAAGCGACCCCAAATGCCCCGAAATTTCATACGAATTTCGGGGCATTTTCTTTGCTCAAAACTTCTAAAGTTACCCATCTCAACAACGGAAACGAACCGTAAAGGATTGGTGAACATGGAAGATTCGGAAGTAACAAAACAGGCGCAATTGCGCCACATGGCTGAGGGCTTGGATTGCTTAACCGAGCCAGATTTTCAATTGCTCGCAGGCATCACGCCTGGCACTGCAGAAGCATGGCGCAAGCGTCGCAAAGGGCCTGCATTCATCAGGATTGGCAATACGGTCCTATACCCTCGGAAAGCAGTTGCAAAGCACCTTGAGTCATTGACCAAGGAATGCTATGTACCCATAAAGGCACTCCTATGAGCGCCCATGAAAAAGCCGCCTGGATGCTGGACACATCCGAGGCGGCTCAAGAAACTCAACGCCCTGGCAGTTTACCAACTGCCCAAGAAATAAGCAACGACCCGTCAAAGGTGTACACCACCCTGCGGGCAAAGTTCGCGCTGCGTGGCTATGCCCTGACACGTTCACATCATCTTCCATTCGGAGGAATCACCTACATCCTGGAGCGCTGGAATTTTCAACGCGCCTTCACTGACCTGGTGGACCTGCAGCAATATTTCGACACATCGATGGAGGCTGCACTTTGGCCGATAGTCTGATGGATGCAATGGCCGCTGCTGGCCTGGCACCCGCCAAGCCCCTGAGCCTGGTAGGCGATGGCAAGCTGATACGGTACCGGGTTGAAGGCGACAAGGCGGGTAGTAAAAACGGCTGGGTCGTGTACTACGACCAGCCCAGCCCTGCAGGCGCATTCGGTACCTGGAAAACGGGCGAGTCTCACACCTGGCACGAAGCCACCAGCAAGCCCGTCACACCCGCTGAACGCCAAGAGCTGCAACGCCAGTTGCGAGCCGCTCAGGCGGCACGAGCTGCTGAACAGGTTGTGGTGCACACGTCTGCACGGCAACGCGCGGCGAAACTTTGGGCAACGGCACGACCCGCGACAAACGCCCATGCCTACCTGCAACGCAAGGCCGTGCACGCCTATGGCATCCGGCAATTGCGCGACATGCTGTTGATCCCGGCACGGGACGTCAATGGCGAGCTGCACACGCTCCAATTCATCACTGCGGACGGCACCAAGCGGTATCTGACCGGGGGCCGACTTGCTGGCTGTTACTTCGCCATCGGAAAGCCGCGAGACATGCTGTTGCTGGCCGAAGGACTGGCAACCGGCAGCACGCTACACCAGGCCACTGGCGCGGCTGTGGCTGTGTGCTTTAGTTGCGGCAACTTGCTGCCTGTGGCAAAGGCACTGCGCAGCAAGTTCCCCAGGATGCGCCTGGTCGTTTGCGCAGACAACGACAGCAACACAGCAGGCAATCCCGGTGTGACCCATGCACGAGCTGCAGCAAAGGCCGTTGGCGGCTTCCTGGCTGTTCCCAAATTCAAAGGGGGTGCGTGATGGATGCACCTACAGACTGGAATGACATGGCGGGCATGGAAGGCCTGGACGAAGTATCCCGGCAGGTGGGTGACGCTGTGCCCGCTGTCCCGCCACCTGAATGGCCGGACCCGATCTTGCCTGGCACGATGCGCACGCCTGCAATCACCGCCGACTTGTTGCCGGCGTGGCTTGGAGAAATGGCGCATTGTGTTTCAGAGGCCACACAAACCCCGCCAGCACTTGCCGTGATGTGCAGTCTGTCCGTCCTGGCAACCGTTTTGCAGGGTCGATTTGAGGTCGAGCCATTGCGCGGCTACACGGAACCCCTGTCGATCTGGACGCTGGGCACAGCACCGCCTGGTGCGCGTAAGACTGCTGTTCTGAATGCGTTGCTGTCGCCCTTGCTTTATTGGGAAAAGCTCCTGCGGGACCGGATGCGCGTTGAGATTGCCAAAGTCAACGCGACCCGAGCAGTCGCAAAGAAACGGATTGAACGGCTGCTGCAGGACGCTGCAAAGGCAAAGGAGGTCAACGAGCGCACATCCATTCGTGAAGAGATCGAGCGCGAAGAGGCGGCGATGCCGGATGAGATATACGCTCCACGCCTGTTCAGCTCGGACGTGACCGGCGAGCGGCTGCAGGCGCTCCTGGTGGAGCATGGCGGGCGTATGGCCGTGCTGTCGGACGAGGCTGGAATCTTTCAGATCATGGCAGGCATGTATAACGGCGGCGCGGCGAACAACGATGTGTTTCTGCAAGGCCACGCGGGGAGCGCTATGCGCGTGGATCGCGCCGGAAGGTTTGCACACATCGACAAACCGGCTCTGTCGTTCGGGTTGCTGATTCAACCGGCAACCCTGGCGGACGTGGCCAGCTCCTCCAAGTTTCGCAACACCGGGTTGCTTGCACGCTTTCTGTGGGCCATGCCGGTGAGCAACGTGGGTCACCGTGATGTGCGCAAGCACAACCCTGTCCCGGCGTATGTGTCAGAGGAATATGAGCGCCAACTATTCCAGCTCCTGGATGGATTGCCCGCACCAGCGCAGGCACCCAAGGTGCTGGCATTGGCGGACGCTGCGCGTGAAGCGTGGCTGGATATGTCAGCAGCCATCGAGCTGGAGCAAGGCGAAGGCGGACGCTATGAGTCCATCAGCGACTGGACAAGCAAGTTACCCGGCGCGGTGGCCCGGATCGCTGCACTCCTGGAACTGTCCGTGGTGGGCCTTCAATGCAACCAGGTGAGCCTGAATTCCATGAATCGAGCCATTGCCCTGGCACGGCTACTGATACCCCACGCACAGGCCGCGTTTGGGCTGCTGGGCACTGACGCGGTCGAGGCTGATGCGATGGCAATCCTGAAATGGGTTCGTGCTGGTGGCCGCACAGAGTTCACCAGGCGCGAGGCTCAGAAAGCGCAGGAGGGGCGATTCCGCAGCGTGGACCGGCTGCAGAAGGCACTAGAGCGACTGGAACAGCAGGACGTGCTGCGCGGATTCAATCGCCACAACAAGGGGGCACCACCCACGATGGTGCTGCGTGTCAATCCAAAGGTGTTGTCGTGATTGTCCAGTGTGTCGCAATAAGCATTTTTTAACCCTTTTATTTATATATATCAATGACTTACCCAAGCAAAGCCAATAGACCGTCGACACGTCGACAAAGTCGACAGACCCAGCCCATAAACCGTTGCCTGCCATGCACGCGAGCTGTCGAGTGTGTCGACTCTGTCGACATTGTCGACGTGTCTACCGCATATAGGGCCGGTTTCAGGTGGCCGCTTTTTCCGGTAATTCGTAGGGGGAGGGGGGGTCAGAAGTCTGGGACATTCAGCCCGGAAACCGAACGCTTAGTCAAATTTTTGCGTGCGCAGGTTTCGAGGGTACCCCCTACCCCCCAGAACAGCAAATCAACCAATGAATC
>CAJAVE010000051.1 GCA_903945325.1 uncultured beta proteobacterium
AGAGTCGCACCAGGGTTCAGACCGGTCACTGTGACGGTACCCGGGCCGGCATTGGTCAGGCTCAGGTCGCCATCCGGATTGGCCACCGTGGTCGGGCCAGTGCCCGAGGTGCTCAGGGTTGCGCCATTGTTCAAACCATCCACTGTCACAGTGCCAGTGCCAGTATTGGCCAGCGTCAAGCTGCCCTCCGGATCGGTGATGTTGGTGGGGCCTGCGCCACTGCTATTGAGCGTCGCACCAGGGTTCAGACCGGTCACTGTGACGGTACCCGGGCCGGCATTGGTCAGGCTCAGGTCGCCATCCGGATTGGCCACCGTGGTCGGGCCAGTGCCCGAGGTGTTCAGGGTTGCCCCTGTGTTGAGACCATCCACAGTCACGGTGCCAGTGCCAGTATTGGCCAGCGTCAAGCTGCCCTCCGGATCGGTGATGTTGGTGGGGCCTGCGCCACTGCTATTGAGCGTCGCACCTGGGTTCAGGCCGGTCACTGTGACGGTACCCGGGCCGGCATTGGTCAGGCTCAGGTCGCCATCCGGATTGGCCACGGTAGTGGGACCAGTGCCCGAAGTGCTCAGAGTCTCCCCCGTGTTGAGGCCATCCACTGTCACAGTGCCGGTGCCAGTATTGGCCAGCGTCAAGCTGCCCTCCGGATCACTCACCTGGGTGGGGCCGCTGCCACTGCTGCTCAAAGTCGCGCCAGGGTTCAGTCCGCTGACGGTAACGGTGCCAGTGCCGCTATTGGCCAGGCTCAGGTTGCCATCCGGGTTAGCTACCGTGGTGGGGCCAGTGCCCGAGGTGTTCAGGGTTGCGCCAGTGCTGAGGCTATCCACCGTCACGGTGCCGGTGCCGGTATTGGCCAGCGTCAGGTCGCCTGCGGGATTTCTGATGTTGGTGGGGCCAGAACCGGTAGTGTTGAGGATTTGCTCATCAACTGTGCCGGTTACCTCAAGTGCGCCAGCACCATCATTGTCCAGCGTGACGTTCGTCGGCGTCGGCGCACCGCTCATATCGACCGTGGCGGTTTGACCCGTTGTAACAGCGGTGTTGACCACAACAGGCCCGGTGCCGGTTGGTGTCACAGTCGCGCCAGCCGGCAGACCTGAAACCAAAACGGTACCCGTGCCTGTGTTGTTGACGGCCAAGCTGCCTTCCGGGTTGTTGATGGTGGTTTGGCCGCTGCCAGTGCTGGTGAGCTTTGCACCGGGGTTCAAACCATTGACGGTGACGATGCCGGCATCGGTGCCGTTGTTGTTCAAGGTCAGGTCGCCTTCCGGGTTGGTCACGGTGGTGGGGCCTGTGCCCGAGGTGGTCAGGGCTGCCCCTGGGTTCAGGCCATCCACCGTCACGGTAGCCGTGCGGGTATTGGCCAGGGTTACGTTGCCATCAGGATTGGTGACCTGAATGGGTTGATCGCCAGTTGTTGTCAACGTTGCGCCGTTATTAAGGCCATTGACCCTGACCGTACCCGTTGAGATATTGTTGACCGTCAAGCTGCCATCGGGATTGTCGAGTGTGGTACTGCCCGCACCTGAAATTCCCACCACCGCATTGGCATCTACGCTTTCAACAATAAAAGGAGTTGTGCCGCCTGTGGTGCTGGACGCAACATTGATATTTCCAGGGGGGGCGGTAATGACTGTGCCGGCTCCATTCGAGGAAACTGCCGTAGCAGTACCATCTAGTTGCAGAACCGCGATAGCTGCTTCGTCACTTGCCGTGGAATAAGGCGTGATGCCCCCGCGTGTCGCAACACTCACTTTAGTGCCAGCAGCAGTGCCCGTAGATTGGTCCCAAAGGTAATAACGGAAGTAGGCAGATATGGTGTTGGTACCTGTTGGCAGAAAACGAATCTTGTCGGTGCTGCGCAAAAGGAGTGCTGTCGTTTCTGAAACAGTGTCAAGAGCAAACCAATTTAACCCGTTATTAACGCTGTATTGCCAAGCGCCACTGCCAGCCGGGCCGTCATAGGTGGTCGAATGAATTGCAATACCGCTTGCCCAAGCCTCCCCCGCACCTTGTGTGACATAGTCAACATCGGTTGTCACGCTTTTGTTGGTTACGGGTGGTGCCGTGGGTAGCGTGCCATCGGCAGGGCGAACCAAGTCACTGACCAAATTACCCGCGCTTGTTGTATCCGACTTGTAGATTGACGCCAATACGACTGTGGATGTACTGGCATTGCGCAAGGCGGGCGCATCGTTCACCGGTGTCACGTTGATGGTGAGGGTGTCGGGAGTGGGGTCCAGGTCAACGCCGTTGTTGACCGTGCCGCCGTTGTCCTGCACCTGGAAGGTGAACTGGCTTAAGGGAGCGTCGTTGAGATCCGGACGCGGCAAGAGTTTCAGTTTGTTGGCATTGATGTCCGCCACGCTGATGACAGCATCTGCGTCCACTACAACGCCGTTGAGCTGAATTTCAGAAAAGGTCGGCAATGTCTTGATCATGACATAGGCCAGGCTGTTGGCCGTGCTGCCAGCGGTCACCGTGTCATTGACATCGGTAAAGCCAAAGTCTGCCGCCGTGAAGGTGTACGGTGCGTCCTCAAGGATGGTGATGGTTTTGGGAGCGCCATCGGGGGCATCGTTGACCAGCGTGATGTGAAGGGGGACCACACCCAGGGGGGTGAACGTTGCGCCCATCGCGCTGTCCTGGTACGACACCGTCAGCGTCGCGCCTGGCGTGCCGTTGTCGTTCAATGCGCTGGTGTACTGCACATTGGCTGCCGTGTTCAGGTAGGCGGTGACATTGGCTGGCGTGCCGGTCAACGTCAGGGTGGCGGTACCCGTGCCATTCACAACCACCCCGCTGGCATCGCTGGCAGCCAGTGTGCCCTCGCTGGCGACCAGCTTGACGGTCACGCTGGTGGAATCCACATCGCTGATGTCAATGGCCGATAAATCGACGTTGCCACTGACATCTTCAAGCTGGGCGCTGCTGGCAGGCAGTGTGCCGGTGATCGCCGGGTTGTCATGCGCGCCGGTAATGGTCAGACTGAGCACGCCAATGGCAGACTTGTTGGTGGAGTCGGACACCGTGTAGTTAAAGGCATCAACCAGGGTGTCCGTGGTGCCGTCCAGTGCTTCAACCTCGGCGTTGGTCTGGGTTACGGTATAGGTGTAGACACCGGTGGCCTTGGTGATGACCAGCACGCCATAAGCGCCGGTCAGGGTCAGGGTGGTGGCGTCATCAACCGCATTGGTCCCCACCCCAGTCGCCGCCCCTGTGCGCAGCGCACTCACCCGAATCACATCAGCATCAACACCAATATTGGCATCCGTGTCGTTTGCCAGCACGTTGAATGTGCCGGTGGGTGCGGCTACCGTGTCGTTGGCTGCGCCGCCGGCCTCAAAGAAGATTTGCGAGTCGTCCACAGCCACCGGCTTGACTGCACCCAACTGCACTTTGCTACCGGTGACCGCATAGCGGACTTCCTGCGCATTGGGTGTGTCGTCGGTGTAGGTCACTGCTGCGCGCAGGTAGTTGTTGCCGTCATCGGTCGTCATGGTGTATGACGCGAAGGTGGCATCTGCAATGGGGGTCCAGGTGCCATCGGCTCCAGTGGTTGAGCGATACCACTGGTAGCTTGGGGTGGCATTGCGCAGGCCGTCTGCATCGCTGAGCAGCGCGGTAATGGTTTCCTCGGGCGTCATGGGGGTGGCAGTGAAAGTCACCACACCAGCTTCGGGCAGGTCAGCTACCGACTGGGCGGTGGACGCCGGGGCTTCGGCCACGCCGCCGTTGTCGTTGTAGAACGCCTGCACGCGCACTTTCAGGCCGACTTCGCTTTGCGCCAGCGTGAGGCTTTGCGCCTGACCGCGCACACCTGCCACATCGGTAGCCGTTGTAAAGTTGTCGCTACTCACCTGCCACTGGTACACCACGGTGCCGGCGGTGTAGCCGTCGGTATCGGTGGGTGCTACCGCTGTCAGCGTTTGGCCCTGGGTGGGCGTGCCGGTCACGGTGACCGTGCCAATGTTGTTGGCCGCCAGGGCTGCGCTGCCAGCATTGGTCAGGTTCAGGGTGAAACCTGTCGATGCGCTGGCACCGCCGGGGTCAGTGCCAATCACCCTGAGGTTGAGATAGGGTGTGCCAGCCGGTGGGTTGCCGCTAAAGGTGGTGCCAATAAAGCTCAGCCAGGACGGCAAGACCGAGCCGTCTGCCAGCTTGGCGGTGTAGGTGATACCGGTGGTGACTGCCGTGCCGGTAACTGAACCATCGGGGTCGCTGAACAATCCACTGCCGACATTTAAGTTCCAATCATCACCTGCAGCAACGGTGACATCGGGGAGTGTGCTCAGCACCACCGGTGCATCGTTGGGGGAGGCGATGGTCAGCGTCAGGGGTTTGGTGGCTGAGCTAGACGTGCCGGTGCTTTCAGATGCGGTGATGACGATGCTGAGCGAAGTCGCATTGGCTGGAGGGTTGCCGCTCAGCTTGCCATTGGTGGTGTCGATGCTTAGCCAGGCTGGCAAGGTTGCATCACCAGTACCGTCACTATTTGTATCGACCATTGCACTGAACGTCAGTGCGCCGCTATCGGTAAAGACAAAGGTGCCTGTGGGCAACAGGTAGGTCTGGCTGCCAGCGCCAGACCAGGTCGCCGTAAGGGCATCAGCACTGACCGCTGTGACCCCAGCCGTGCCGCTTTGCAGCGTGAACTGCATGGTGGTGGACGCAGTTGTGGCTGAGCCCGCAGCATCAACCACACGAATTTCCACCAAGCCGCCATTTGCCAACGCTGTGCCGTCGCCAGTGAATTTCAGCGTGGTTGCGTTAAAACGAAGCGCAGCATCGCTTACCGTCGTGATTTCAGTGCCATTTACCCAGGCCGAGTAAGTCAGCACATCGCTATCGGCATCGGTAAAGGTGTTGGCAGGCAGGGTGTATTCCCAGCCGCCACTGGTCGGCGTGCCGACATTAATGCCGGCATAGGTGCCACTAAAGTCAGCATTGGTGATGTTGGTCAAATCACCTGCCACTTTGTTGGTCAGTACAACAATGCTGGGTGAGCCGGACTTGAGTGCTGCGGTGTAGGCTGCGTTGGTGTTCGCGTTAATCGCCGTCACAAAGTCCGAAGCCACGGTGGTGGCTAATACGGCTATCGACGGCAATGTCGTGGTCTTACCATCAAAAATCAGGGTTGTGCCGCTGGTGCCTGTGGTGTAGGCAACTTCAAAGGTTTCTTTTGCGCTGCCTGTGATCCCTTCCTGGGTGGTTGTTATGGCAGGCGCTGTTCCATTGAAGGTACCCAAACCTTTCACATCAGCATAGTCGGTGTTGGTGATCTCACCCATGGTTATGGCGGTATAGACCACGACGTTCTCGTTACCAGACCCGACCTTGATCGCTACGGTGTAAAGAGTGGTATTGCCAGCGGTAACCACTGCCTGCGCAACTTGTGCCGCTGTCAAGGGGGTCAGGGTGATGCTGGTGTCGTCGGCTGTGGGGGTGCCGCCGGTTGTTGTCAGGTTATTGAAGCTGAGCGTCTGGTCGCTGGTACCTGCGTTAAAGGTAATTTCGGTTTTTTCAAGCGTTGGTGTCACCACCTGCTGCGGCACCGGATGGGCCAGCACCGGGGCCTGGTTGCCAAAGCCTTCGATGGTCAGGGTAAAGGTGTCTGTGGCACTGGCCACGCTATCGCTGGCGGTGACCTTGAGATTGAGTGGGCCGTAAGTCCAGGTCGTGGGTGGTGTGCCAGTGAACGTGCGGGCACCTTCGTTAAAGCTGAGCCAACTGGGCAGCGCACCAGCGCCCCCTGTGCCACCCACATTGCGTGCATCACCCGAGTCATCCACCACGCTGACGGTGTAGGTTAGGTTGCCGCCTTCAGCGTCGGTAAAGCTGTCCGACGGCAACTGAAAATTGAAGGCAGCGGTGCCGGTGATTGTTTTGTCGGACAGTTCATGCCCGGTAACGAGCAGCGGGGTGTCGTTGGTGCCTTCAATGGTGATGACCAGCGGCTGCGCACTCACTGCGCCGAGCGGGTCGGTAACCTTGAACTCGAATGGGTCCGTGACGCTGGCACCTGCGGGCAAGGCATTGATGGCGGTCATTTTGTTGGCCGCATAGCTCCACACGCCAGTCGCTTTATCAACGGTGAGCGTGCCGTAAATGCCTTGCTTGGTGACGGTGGTGCCTGATACCGCGCCACCTCGGATGCCAAAGACGATTTCAATGCTTGTGTGATCCACATCGCTGGCGGTCAGCGTGCCGCCGATGCTGCCGCTGGAAATGCTGGTGGTGGCATCAAGGGCAGCGGTTTCGCCCAAGGTGGCGGCACCTGCCGTGCTGGTCAGCACCGGGGCATCGTTCACTGGGGTGATGGTGATCCCCATGACTTTGGCGGTCAGCGAAATGCCTTCGGCTGAAACATTGACGTTAACGACCGGCGCGGCGGTGGTGGAGAAGCCACCGGCATAGCCGTTGTCTGCTGCATACACGGTGAGCTTGCCGGGCGTGCCGTTGTAGTCTTTGAGGGGCGAAAAACGCAGGCTGGTGGCTGCACTCAGCGCCAGGCCAGTCGTGGTGCTGAGCGTGGTGGTGGGCAGGTCTTGCCAGGCACCGGTGCCAATTTTGTACTGCCATGTGCCTTGTGCAGCGGTAGCCGCGTTGCCAGTCACGATGACACCGCCCAGGCTGGCACCGGTGTCAAGGTCAGTCACACGCGCTGCAAACAGGTTGGCCACGGTTTGGCCAACCACGGCGTTGTCTTCTGCAATGGTGGGCAGGTTGACGTAGCTGGTGGGTTGTTCACCGTTGTCAGCGGTCAGCACCGGTCGGTCGTTGGCACCGGTGTGGTTGACGGTAAAGCTTTGGGTGATGGTGGCCCCCTGCCCGTCGGTGACGCTGATGGTGTAACTGGAGGTGGGGTTGCTGCCTGCGGTCAGGGCGTTAACCGCATCGGCTTTGGGGGTGTAGGTGTAGCTGCCGTCGCTGGTTTTAAGGGACAAGGTGCCGTAGCTGTCAGATTTTGTGCTGTAGCCGCCGGCTGTGCTGCCGCCGCTGATGGTGTAGGTTAGCGTGCCGTTTTCACTGGGTGCGCCACCTAGAGAGTCTGTGGCCGTGATGGTGCCAGTCAACGTGGGGGTGCTGTCGGTAGCATTGGTGTCCACCACCGACTTGGTGACTGCGCCAGTGGAGAACACCGGGGCATCATTGACCGACGTGATTGAGGTGCCCAAGGTGACAGCATTGGCTGATACCGCCGAGGTCACGCCGTCGGTGGTGGTGTTAAAGGTCTGGCGGGTCGTGCCGCTGGTAAAAGTCAGCCCGCCTGAGTTGTCCACGGCATGCACCGACAGTGCGCCAGGGGTGCCATTCCAGTGGGCGGCAGGCACAAAACGCAATTTAGAGGTGTCCGACAGCAACAGCCCCGCAGTCGTGCCAAATGTCACGTCCTTGACGGGATACCAGTTGGTGCCGTCGGTGCTGTATTGCCAAACACCTTGGGTGCTGGTGCTGGCATCGCCGACGATGGCAACACCGGCAAAGCTGTTGGTGGGTGTATAGGCGTTGTCCACATCGGCATAGCTGCTGCCAAACAGGGCTGAGACGGTGGCACCAGTCGGGGTGGTGGCATCTTCGCTGACGGCAGCCAGGGTGGCTGCATTCATGGTGGGCGCGTCGTTAGCGTTGGTGACGTTGAGCGTGGCGGTAGCTGATTGGGTAGCCAGCGAACCATCGGCGGCGGTTACCGTGAGGGTGCGGGCGGTGGAGGCATCTTCAGCGGTGTTTTGGTAAGTGACCAGCCGACCCAGCGTGGTGAGCACCGAATCGGTGACGGTGTTGCCAAAGGCCTTGACGTTGTCAATGTAGAGCGATGCACCTGCTGCCTGGCCGCCAGAAGCATCGTAGGTGCCCGATACGAAAACAAACTTGTAAGTGCCGGTGGACGGCACGCTGACACTGGCAGTGGCCCAACTGGTAGAGCCGGCACCGGTTCTATCGATGATTTTGGTTGCGGCGCCGCTGCTGGTATTGAGCAGGTAGGCCACCACATGGTAGTCGTCGTCGCCACCCTGGGCCTTCCAGTCAAAGTACAGGGTGTCCGAGCTATTGGCGGTAAATGCGGAACTGACGGCATAGGGGCCGTGTACCGTGTCATAGCCATTCGCCGTGGTCATTTGACTGTAAAGCCGCAAGGCGTAGGTGCCACTGCTACCACCGCCGTCAACAGCGTAGTTGTAAGAGGCACTTGAAGGCGCGTCGCCATCGTTATTGCCACCGCTGTTGGCGGGCATGGTGCTGTAGTTGGGCGAGGTAAAGCCTGCGATGGATGTCACCCCAAGATCAACCATTGAAGTGCCGATGGTCCAACCGGTTGTCGTGCCACTTTCAAAGCTGGCGTTGGTAAAGTTGGACTGGAAGTTGATCTGCAGGTCGGCACCGTTCTGGCCGTTTCTGGTGCTGTCGATGCTGCCTATGAAGGTGCCGTTGTTGTACACCGAGCTGCCACTGATGCTGATGCCACTACCCGCAGCGAGCACCAGTTG
Organism: uncultured beta proteobacterium; assembly: GCA_903945325.1. GTDB lineage: Bacteria > Pseudomonadota > Gammaproteobacteria > Burkholderiales > Burkholderiaceae_C > Allorhodoferax. The sequence continues at coordinate 8,490 of CAJAVE010000051.1, forward strand.
GTCACTGCTGTTGGCGCTGCCCAGGCTGAAGCGCATGTAGCCACCGCCATAGTTGGAGCCACCCGAGAAGCTGATGTCACTGTCTAGCGTGATGGCGGCGGCGTTTTCGGTGTAGGTGGCAGCGCTGAGGTTGTAGATGGTGGGTGCGGCCAATACCCCGGTGTAGCTGGCCGTAACGACCGGGGCGGCCTCAATCGTGCCGGTTTGCGACTCAAGTAGCCAGTTACCGCCCTGGTCTGCAGCACCCGTCAGGTCGGTGGATGCCGCCACATCAGCCCCGGTCAGGCTGGCCAATTGGCTGACAAAGGCCGCGCCGACATCGCCCGCTGCCACATCGCAGCCGTAAATCAGCAAGTCGGCACTGTCGGTCAGCGCCGCCCGCACGGTGGCCCATTGCGCGTCGTAGCCGCCCAGGGTGTCGGCGGTCAGCGTGCTGCTGCCCAGTTGCAAACTGCCCGCGCTACCGTGCGTCAGCAGGTGAATGGCTTCAATGCCGCTGCGCCCTTGCAAGGTGTCGGCCAGCAGTTGCACGCCGTCGGTGCCCGCTTCAATCAAATGAACTTCAGCGCCAGGGGGCAGGCCAGCCAGCAGGGTGGCAAGATCGTCCAGATCGCTGTTGACAAAGTAGACCGAATTGAGTTGGCTGATGGCCAACTGGTCGCTGGCAAGCTGTTTGGTGGTGGGCGTGGTCGAAGACATGCGAAAACTCCAAAAGGGGAACGTTTGATGTCAAGATTGTTTCGGGGCGGCGGCGTTGAATCAACCTGCAAAATGTGACCAAAGCCAACCATATGTGACAGGTTCTGACGCAATCCTTCATTTGCAGCAAAGCGGTCCGGGCTGTCACACGAGCCCGAGGGCAGACCCGCGAAAGCCGCCATTAACGCGAAGCAGCGGCGATGAAGAAAACAGTGATTAGTCTGCGACGACGCAGATGTTGGCGACAAAGGCGTAACCCACGCCGTGCTCGGTCAAGATTGGCGCGGGGGTGCCGGTGGCCATTTCGATCTTGCGGCGGGTGCGCCGCACCAGGGTGTCGAGGGCGCGCTCGGTGTTGCTGTCTTTTTGGCCATAGATGGCTTCGAGCAGCATGAGGCGTTTGGCGGTGCGTCCGCCCTCGGCGACCAGGGCGGTCAGCAACTGGCATTCCTTGACCGCCAGCTCGACCCGCCGCGCTGCCGGGCTGAGTAGGGCGCGTTGCCGTGTGACAAACGTCCAACTGGATGAATCGGCCACAGTGACCGCGACAGCAACCCCGACCGCGACCGCTTGGGGCGGCTCCGCCACAGCGGTGCGGCGGCGACCCGCCAGGCTGGCGATGGCAGCAGCCAACTCGCCCCCGTTTATCGGCTTGCCCAGAAACAGGTCGGCACCAACGCGATAACACGAGACCCGGCTGTCGAGCGTGTCGCGCGCGGTGATGACGATGATGGCACTGTCGGTATTGCGACGCAGGTAGCTGACCAGGGTGGTGCCGTCTTCATCGGGCAGACCGAGATCGACCACAGCAACGGCAAACTTGTGCTCACCCAGCAGGCGGTACAGCGACAAGCCATCGCCCACGGCGGTGACGACCAAGCCGACCAGTGTGAGATAACTGGCAAGGCTGTCGCGCAATAACGTGTCGTCTTCGACAAGGACGATGTGGAGGGGCGCGCTCATGGACGGGGATGGATGCGATGTGCAAAGAACCCATTGTTGGTTGCCCGCCGGACCAGGGCAACCTGCAAAATCAGACAAAATCAAACGCGATCTGACATTTTTGCTGCCGGCTTAGTCTTCCACGACGACGATTGCGGCAAACAGGTAGCCCACGCTGTGCTCCGTGAGAATAGGTGCCGGGCTGACCGTTTCCATCGGTTTATATTTCAAACTACTGGATATAAAAGTTTCAATCGTCCGGACAAAGAATTTACAATTATCCGATGCAAAATCTGCCCGTTTTACCAATCACCCAGGTGTTGCCACGCTTGGCACAAGCCAGCCTGCAAGCCAGTTTGACCGATACCCCGGTGGTGTTATTGCAAGGGCCACGGCAGTGCGGCAAAACCTCGCTTGCGCGCAGCGTGGCAGAGCCCGCAGGGTTTGGCTATCTGAGTTTTGACGACGACAACCTGGCGCGCGCTGCTCGGGCCGATCCGCTGGGCTTCGTTACCGATCTGCCCCCAAAAATGGTGCTGGATGAGGTGCAACGCGTGCCAGAGCTCTTCACCACACTCAAACTTGTTGTGGACCGCGACCGCCAGCCCGGGCGATTTTTGCTCACCGGTTCGGCTGACGTGCTGCTGCTGCCCAAGCTGGCCGACTCGTTGGCCGGACGTATCGAGGTGATCCGCCTGCACCCTTTGTCGCAAGTGGAATTGCGTCAGCAATCAGCGGGGTTTTTGCAGCAGCTTTTTCGCGCTGACTTTGGCGTTGTCGCCGCATCGCGCTTGGGCATGGCGCTCGCGGAGCTACTGGTGGCGGGCGGTTTTCCGGCGGCCTTGACACGCCAGCCACCACGTCGGCGGGCTTGGTATCAGGCCTATGTGCAGACCCTGGTGCAGCGTGACGTGCGCGATTTGGCGCGTATCGCCGCGCTCGACGTGGTGCCGCGTTTGCTGGAGTTGGCAGCAGGGCAAACGGCGCATCTGTTCAATGTGAGTGAGCTGGCCAGCCCTTTTGGAGTGAGCCGCCCCACGGTGCGTGACTATCTGAGCTTGCTGGAGCGGGTGTTTCTGGTGGATATTTTGCAGCCCTGGCATTTGCGGCAAATCAGCCGTCTGGTCAAGACACCCAAGCTCCACTTGGGAGACACGGGTGTGGCCTGCGCATTGTTGCGCCTGGATGCAGCAGCGTTGCACGCCAACCGCGCACTGTTGGGGCAATTGCTGGAAACCTTCGTTTTTCAGGAGCTGCGTCGTCAGGCGGGTAGTCAGCCTGAGGCGGTGTCGTTCTACCACTTTCGCCACCGCGATGACCATGAGGTTGACATCGTGCTGGAGCAAGGCGAGTCACTGGCGGGGGTCGAGGTAAAGGCGTCTGGCACGGTGCGAGCGGAAGATTTCCGAGGTCTGCGAAAGCTCCAGGAAATTGCCGGCGATCGGTTCGCATGTGGGGTAGTTTTGTACGATGGTGAGGTCAGCCTGCCTTTTGGGCCGCGGCTGTTCGCGCTGCCGATGCAAACCCTATGGACCCCTGCGCCTGTGGTCTGACTCTTGGCATCAAGGGCGCCGGCCTCTGGGAATCAGTCTTCAACCACAACGCTTGCGGCAAACAGGTAGCCCACGCTGTGCTCCGTGAGAATAGGTGCCGGGCTGCCGGTGGCGACTTCGATGGTGTGACGGGTGCGGCGCACCAGCGAGTCGAGGGCGCGATCGGCGCTGTCGTCCTGCCGCGGGTACAGCACTTCAAGGAGTCTGCGGCGCGCCACGGTGCCTGCCGGTGGGAGGGTTAACAGTTCCAGCAAGTGTGCCTCTTTGGCGGTGAGTTCGATACGCTGGGCTGCAGGGCTGGTCAGGATGCGTTCTCGTGGCGCGAAGGACCAGACGGCTCGGGTGGCGGCTTTGGGTGGTGGGGTTTCAGGTGGCAGGGAAACTGCGGCGGTGTGTAGTAATGTCACCGGGGTCACGTGTGGGTCAGTGTGTGATGCGACGCGACGGGCCGCCAGGCTGGTGATGGCGGCAGCCAGTTCGCGCCCGTCAACTGGTTTTCCCAGAAACAGGTCGGCACCGACGCGGTAACACTCGACGCGGGTGTCCAATGTGTCGCGCGCGGTGATGACGATGATGACGCAGTCGGTATTGCGCCGCAGGTAGTCGACCAGGACTTCGCCCGATTGGTCGGGTAGCCCCAAGTCGATGATGGCCACGTCGAAGTGGTGTGCGGAAAATTCGCTGTAGAGCGAGAGGCAATCGCCAACCGCAGTGGTGGGGAAACCGACCAGCCTCAGATAGCTGGCAAGGCTATCGCGCAAAAGCGGGTCGTCTTCGACGAGCACGACTTGAATTGTGGCGTTCATCCACGCTGCTCCACCAAGCTTTGCGGCAGGTGCAGGGTGATTTCGAAGCGCTCGAGCGCGTCAAAGCGGATGGTCGTCGTGCCGCCCATGTCTTCGACCAGCTTTTTGACGATATACAAACCCATGCCTATGCCGTCCGCACCGGTGCTGTTGGCGCCACGCACGTTCTTTTCCAGCAGGCGCTCCGGCCTCTGGCCAGGTGATGCCGCACAGTGGTTAGCGATGACGATGGCCATGCCATCGGCCAGTGCCATGACGCGCACGTCAACAACGCTTTTGGGCCGGGCATATTTTTTGACGTTATCGAACAGGTTGCGCAAGACGGTATTAAGTAATGCAGGGTCAGCCGTGACGTGCACGGTATCGTCATCACAATCTAAAGCATAGTCGAGCTTGCCCGCATTCGCAGTGGCTATTGCCTCGGTAATCAATGTGCGCAACAGACTGGCGAGTGAAAGCGGTTGCAGCCGGACGCTGCGCAGTCCACCCCAGTCATCCACATTCTGCGAGCGATTGAAAATATGGCCCAGGCGCTTGACGGCGATGTCCATGCTGTTCAGGCTGGTCTGGCGTTGGGCTTCGTCTTTGCTGAGGCCCAGGATGTCGAGGTTGGTGCGCAAAATGGTGAGTGGCGTGCGGTATTCATGTGCGATGAGGTCAATAAACCGGCCCTTGCGCTCGTGCAGCTCGTGCTCGCGCTGTATGTTTTGGGTAGCACGCTCGGTGTCTGCCAGTGCTTGGCGGTGGGCCTCGCGCAGGGCGCGGTGGCGCTCGCTCAGCGCCAGATGCAGTGCAATGACGAAGCCCAGGGTGGTGACCTGCAGGTTGTACTGCATGGCGTAAAAGCTTGAATAAATGCCCAGGACAGTCAGAATGGCGATCAAAAAACCGGACATGGTAAACAAGTTAGCAATGAACAACAGGCCGCTGCCGGCGTCCTTGACACGCCAGAGCAGGAACGTGCGCCAAAAGCCGACACCCGTCATCAGCAAGGCAAAATTCATAATCAGCGGTGCAACCACGGTGAAATGACCCGTGAACCAACTGATGCAGGCACCCAGAGCCAGCACGATGCCAAACCGGTAGATATTCAATAACAAACGCTCCGCTGGTTTGACCTGAAACAGACGAGGATAGAAGGCAAACGAGGCAGCGATGACCAAAAAGGTCATCAGGCTGCCCAGGGCATCGCTGATGGCCGGGCGTTCTGGAATCAGGTATTGCGCAGCGAAACCGCCGTTGCAAATCAATTGCACCCAAATGCAGCCGACAAACACCAAAAACCACCGCATCAAGGGGTCGTCCAGCCACAGCCCGGTAATAAGGTTCAGCGCCATGATGGCCAGCAACACGCCGAGAATGCCAATTAGCAAGCCGTAGTCAAGCGCCATGGCCGCATGAAAGTGGTCTGGTGCCCACAGGCGCGGCACAAGAAGCGAAGTGCTTTGGGTCTGCAGGCGCAGGTAATATGTGCGTGGAGTCTCGTCTGCTGTACGCAGCTTGAAAATGAAACCCCGGTAATCCACCTCTCGTGCGCCGAAGGGCAATTGGTCACCGGCGCGGCGCTCCAGAAAAGTGCCTGGGTGTAGCGGGTCAGGCTCATACAGGCGCAGGTCATCCACATACGGTGGCAAGAGGTCCAACCACCATTCACCCGCCGGTGCCGCAATGGTGAAACGCAGCCAGTGCACATTGCGCGAGTAGCCGGCTGAAAGGCCATTGGAGAGCGGTATGAAGCGCTGGTCAGCGGCAGTGGCAACGGCAAAGATATCCATGTCGCCTTGAGGGTCCACCAGCACGGCCAGATCGCGCAAGGCAGGCGCAGTCGATGCCATGGCTTGACCACCCATCAGGAGGGCAATGGCAAGCACCAGCAGGCGACAGAACCAGATAAAGGCAGGCATGGGCGGTGTTGAACTAACTTTCGGGTTTCGAAAATAACATCGAAGTGTACGAGTTGAAACGAACAATCATTACAGCAACCGGTCCGTGCTCTGGTCGGCCCGTCCAGCCAAAGTTTTTGTGGACGATCACCGCGTTGATATCAGGAAAATCGACTAAGCGGGAATGGTTTCTCCACCCAGCGCTTCGATCAGGTCAGGAATCAGCTTTCTGAGTTCACCCGTGGCAATGGCCACGTCGGCGTCAAAATTGTCGTCCTTACCATCGCCTGGGCTAGCCGTAGCGCCTTCAAACACGCTTTCCAGAAATGCCAGCTTCTTGAGCTGCATTGCCTCAGTCAGTACAAAGGAGACCCGGTCGCTCCAGGTCAGGGCCAAGCGGGTAGGCATTTTGCCCATGGCA
>CAJAVE010000052.1 GCA_903945325.1 uncultured beta proteobacterium
CCGGTGTAGTCCAGGTCGCTGCTGGTGTCACCGGCCTGCACGGTGTAGGAGAAGGTCAGCGTGCTGGTGCCCGAGCCGCTGGTGTAGTTGACGATGCGGTCGGTGGTGCCTGTCTCCAGCGTGAGCTGAGGTGTGTTTGTGACCGTAACGGCTTCACTGAATGCCACCTGGATGCTGATGGCATCGTCGGCTTTGTAGCTTGCGTTGGCAGTTGACGACGTGACGCCGGTGACTGCAGGCGGCCCGACAATATCAATATTACCGCTGGCCGTGCTGGAATCCACTGTGCCGTCATTGGCCTTGAGGGTGAAGGTGGCGGCATTGTTGCCGCTGACATTGCTGGCACCGGTGTACTTGATGTTGCTGACGGTATCAAGCCATGCGTTGAGGTTGGCCACCGTGCCGGCCAGGGTCAACGTGCCCGTTCCCGTACCGCTGACCGTGACACTCCCGCTGGTGCTGGCGGCAAAGGTGCCGGCGGACGCGCTCAGGGTTGCAGTAAGGGAGTTGCCATCAACGTCAGCGAACGTGACTGCGGAAAGGTCGAAGTTGCTGGCGGTGTCTTGGGTGACGGTCACGTCCGTAGGCGTGCTGGTGACGGTGGGGACATCGTTAACCGCGGTAACCGCGATGGTTTGGGTTGCTGTCGTGTTGCCCCCGTTCTTGTCGGTAGCCGTCAGCGTCACGGTGCGGTTGCTGGTGCCAGGGTTGTCGCTGGTGTTGTTGAACAGCAGCGCCTGCCCGGTGGCTTGCACCAGGGCGTTGGTGGCGCTGGAGTTGAAGGTCAGCGTCCAGGCGGTTCCATTTGTGACAGAGGCGGCATCTGCCGTGCCAATCTGCGTGCTGCCTGACATAATCTTGTTGCCACTGGCATCGAGCCAAATGGCGCTGCCACCGGGGTTGGTGCTGGGCAGATACAACGTATCAGCCGCTTCAAAGTTGGCGGTGATCTGCGCTTTGAGCGTGCCGACAGTCCAGTCGGCATCGCCGTTGATGTCGTTGATGGTGATGCCACTGGCCAGCGCTACCGGGGTTTGTTCAGTGAATGCGGTGATGGTGCCGGCGGTAATGGTGGGCGCTGTTTGCGGTGCAGGCGAGACCGTCACCGTGGTGTGCCCGACAGTCGTCAACGCACCGCCACTACCCTGCACGCCGGTGTTGCCATCCGAAAAAGTCCAGTCAATTTGCACGCTGCCCGCCGCACTGGTCGTGGCATACCCAATGCTCGACAACGCCTCGGTCACCCGCGCCTGCGTGGCGTTGGCCCCGAAGGTCAGCGTCAGCGTGCCGCTGGCATTGGTAACCGTGCCAATGGTAACGGTTGACAGCACCACATTGCCACTGACAAAGCTCAGGTTGCCGCGCGCACTGAACACATCGCTGGCGGACGCACCGCCGTTTCTGGCCAGCACCACGCTGGCGCCGGCGTAGCCCAGCACCGCCAGATCAGGGTCTGTCAGAAGGACGCTGCTGTCGAGCGCAATGGCCGCAGCCCCTTGGGTATAGGTCACCGTGCCGCTCAGCGAGTCGGTGGTGGTGCCATCGCCAAACGTCGTATCCAGGCTACCGTCGGTGTTGTAGCGGGCCAGCATCACGTTGCTGTTCTGGCTGGTGGTATTGGTACTACCGACAGCCAGAATTTTTCCATCGGCTTGCAAAATTAACCGTTTGACGCTCTGCTCCAAGCTGTTCAGATCGGTGGTGACCCGGCCACTACTTCCAAAGCTGCTATCGACAGTGCCATCGGTGTTGTAGCGAACCAGCAAAAAATCTGATGGCACAGTACCGTCCGGACGAAGCTTCTCATAACCGCCCACCACAATTTTGCCGTCCGCCTGAATCACCAGACTTCGCAAATCGCCTTGTTTGCCGCCCGGGTCGGCGCCCAGGTTGGTGATGACCTTACCCGTTGTATTGAAGGTGGTATCGAGCAGACCCGCACTGGTGTAGCGGGCCAGCACCCACTGCGGGCCATTACCGGAGTCAAAATAGCCGACAACCACGATGTTGCCGCTGGCATCTACGGCCACACCCTTAAAGTCGTTGTTGGCGGAATTACTGTTCTTGTCAAGAAGATCGAGCGTCACCTTGCCGGTCGTGTTGAAGCTGGTGTCAACGCTGCCACCCAGGTTGTAGCGGGCAATGAACGCATCGTCTGGATTACTGCCTACACTTCCGACTACCAGGATTTTGTTATTGGCGATGAGTATCTGCTGGATGTAAGAGTCGGTGCCCGCGTTGACAGACACCTTGCCTGAAGTTCCAAAAGTGGTATCCAGCGCCCCAGCGCTTGTTAGCTGGTACAGCCATGCCTTGGCATTACCATCTTTACCACCGACCAAGATATTTCCATCACGCAGTGTGATGGTGGTAAGAATTTCTTCACCGTTGGTCGGGTTGTCACTCCAAATACCTCCGGTAGCAAAGCTGCTGTCAAGCGAGCCGTCCACGTTGAGTCGGACAACTGCAAAACCCGTGCTTCTGGAGCCGCTGTTGTCCAGATAAAGATAGCCTGCCAGCAGTATCTTTCCATCTGCCTGAACTGCAATGTCCGTGGCTGCACCATCAGTCGTGGCGGCGAGCAATTTGCCATCGGTATCAAAACTGGTGTCCAGCGCCCCGTTGCTGAGGTAACGCGCTACAGAAAAATAAGTGCGACTCCAGTCGGTAGGGGAACTAGCGCCCGCCACCCAAATCTTGCCATCCACCAGCAGCGCAGCGTTGACACCATAGTCGTGCGTAGCCGTGCCGATGTCAGCAGACACAATGCCGGTGCGCGCTGTTTGCACAAAGCTGGGGGCATCGTTGATGGCGGTGATATTCACCGTGCTGGTGGTGCTGGCTGACAAGCTGCCATCAGACACATCCACCGTCAGGGTGCGCGCCGTGTTGTTGTCGAGCGCAGTGGTGTAGGTGATCTTTCCGGCTGTAGTGAAGTAGCTATTCAGATCACCCACGGTACCGGCCAAAGTGCGGGCGGTGGCTGTGCCACCCACCGTAATCCCAGTGCCCGCGCTGCCTATGATGCTGCCGTCGGCGATAGTCAGGGTCACAATCAAGTTGGCGCTGTCGTCGGCAAAAGGTGTGCCGGTGAATAAAAGGTTGCCGGGGACATCTTCCGAAACTGTGAAGGCGGGCACAGCGCTGACGGTCGGCGCGGTGTTGGCTGCGGGGGGCGTCAACACCTGCACGACAACGCGATGGCCGCCGTAGGTGTCTGCCGTGCTGTCCACGTAGCCCAAGGACAGGTCAATGTTGGCGTGACCCGAATACTGCCCTGAGTTATTTGTTGCTGTCGCCGTCCAAAAACTTTGGGCCCAGCCAGTTGGGATGCCGGAAATATTGGTGCTAGTGCCCGTGCCGTTATAAGCATCCCATATGGCCAGCAGGTCGTTGTAAGTGGGGTTGGTCGTTGCGCCATCGGCCACAGCCGTGCCGGGCTGATAAGCACCATAAACGCCCCCCGCAACACCGCCTGCTGTTGGTAAAGCGAGGTTGATGCCGTTGATCGTGGCGTAGCGGTAGGTGTCGGTGGTGCCTTTCAAATTGTCCGCATTGTTTACCGTGATGTTCTGCGCACCGCTGATGTCGTTGTTAAAAATCCCATCCAGCACATCGTGGGTAGTGGTGTCCAAGCTCCCGTCGTTGATGGTGCCGTCACCGCTTCGGTCCCAGTAGTAATACCAGTTGCCTTCTACCTGTACCGGCAAAATCAGCTTGCCGTTGCCTGCACCTAGGTCAATCACGGGTGCGACCGCAAGCACACCCTGGTACCCCGCCACCTGCAACGCAGGCGTGTCAATGGCCGCGCTGGCGCTTTCCATCACCCAATCCCCACCCCGACTTGCCGCCCCCGTCAAATCCGTCGAGGCAGCCACATCGGCGCCGGTTACCTGTGCCAGTCGCCCAACAAACTGCGCGCCAGCATCGCCCGCCGCCACGTTGCAGCCATACAGCAAGATGTCGCCGGTGGCCGATAACGACTGCCCTATCTGCGCTAATTCAGTGGCGCGAGTTTGCAGGCTGGCATCGACCAAGGTGGTGGTGCCCAATTGCAGCGAACCACTGGCACCGTGCGACAGCAGGTGGATCGCATCCACGCCACCGCGCCCGGCCAGTATTTGAACCATTTGCGCCAGGCCGTCTTGCGCGGCATCGAGCAGATGAACTTCAGCACCCGAAGGCAAGCCATCCAACAAAGTGGCGATGTCCGCCAAGTCGCTGCTGATGAAAACGATGTCGGTGCGGGGTGCGGCGTTGCTGAACGGGGTCATGGCATAGCTCTGGTGGGGTGGAGTACAGACAAAAATGTCATTTAGCCCCGGCCACGCCAAGGCAAACGCATTAATTTACCCAGCGCTGAACTATCACGCCACTTGCAATTCTTGCAATCCTTGCAATTTCAGGTCGTTTTTGAATCTATATTTGCTGAACTGGCGTTAAACCGGTCAAAAAATATGATGAAAAATGCCTCTAGCCCCCGTCGCTATTGCGCAAGCAGCTATCAAATATGAAGCGCCAAAGCGCAGCATTTAATCCGCTGGCGGCACAAGTCAGCAGATGAGGCTGCGTTTAGGTTGATGACGCTGTATTGCGCACAACAATAGGGTCAACAAACGTCAGGCCCTTGCCAAAGATGGAGCGCAGGGGCAGCGTGCAATCCTGCTTTTTGGCTTTGTTGCGCAGGCGGCTGATGAGCACATCGAGGTGGCTGTGGTTGCGTTGGGCTGCGCCGCCAAACACCTGCGCACACAGCTCGTTCTTGCCCACAATCTGACCGGCGCAGCTGCACAGGCTGGCAAGCAAAGCCGCCTCACCCGCGCTCAGCGGCACAGCCTCGCGCCCGGGCGGCACCAGCGTGCTATTTAGCAAGTCGAGCAACCAGGGCCGGGGCGCGGTGGTTGTTGATGGGTGCGAGAGCCTGCGCCACAAGGCATCAATGGCTCCCAACAACTGCGGCAACTTGACGGGTTTGACAAAGTAGTGGTCCGCGCCGGCGGCAGTGGCTTCGCGCAAGCTGTCATCGCTGCCACGGGCTGTGACAACAATGATGCCCAAATGAGGTATCTGGCGCAGATAGCCAATCATGCTGATGCCGTCCTCACCGGGTAAGCCCAGGTCCACCAGCACGATGTCTGGGCGGCGCACGCAGCATTGGCGGTAAAAAGCCTCGGCGCTTTCGCAGCCCCAGGCCTTTTTGCCACTGACAGTTAGCGACAACACCAGGTTTTCACGCAGGGGGGCTGAGTCCTCGATGACGGCAATGGCAGGGGCTTTGGTAGTGGGCTGCTGCGGGGTGTAAGACATTAAAGTGTCGCCTTGTGTAGGGTCTGGGTATCGGGTGGGTTGCAGGCCAGTGGCAGGCTGATTTCAAAAACAGTGCCACTGGCATTACTGGAAAGCAACTGTAATTCGCCGCCATGGCCGCGCACAATTTCACGGCTGACATACAAGCCCAGACCATTGCCTTTGAGCCGACCCACATTGGTGCCGCGCCGAAATCGCTCAAAGATGGTTTGGTGGTCTGCGGCCGCAATGCCCGGGCCATGGTCGCGCAGGTGCAAGCGCCAAGTGCTTGCATCTTGCCGGACGCTGATATCGACCTGGCCTTGTGGCGCATATTTGCGGGCGTTGTCCAGCAAGTTGGTCAGGGCAATACGCAGCAACCCAGGCGAGCCGGTGATGGTGCAAGTTTGGCTGGTTTGACACTGAAACTGGTTTGCACAAGCACCCTGGCATTGGAACTGCAGCCATTGAGCCGCGCGCTGCGGGTCCACGATGTCGGCAGACTGGCGCAACAGCGCACACAGGTCAATAGGCAAGCGCTCGTCTACCTTCAAGCCAGCGCCCAATCGCGCATCGGCCAGATAGGTGTCGGTCAACAGAATCAGCTGGTTGTTGGCGGATTCAATGACCGCCATGCGCTGGGCCAAATCCTGAGCGCCAGCTGGCGGGGCCAGTTGCAGGTTGGTTAATACGGCATCAATCACAGCCAGCGGTGTCCGAAATTCGTGCGAGACCACACCAATAAACTGGCGCTGCTGAAAACTGGTGTCTTGCTCGCGGCGCAATGCGTCTGCCAGGTCATGCTGGAGTTTGTGACGGGCGGTGATATTGCTGGCAACCCACAAAACGATGTCTTCATCATTCACCTGAAAGTTCAACGCCTGCACCCGCCCCTCGAACCATATGGTGTCGACAGGACCTTCAGCCACCAGGCCCTTGATATCAAGGCCACTCAGACCGTACTCAACCACATGCAATTCGCCTTGCTGCAAGGCGGTTTCGATCTCGCGCAGAAACCAGCGCGCTTTGTCATCTGCAAGCACATCTGAAATGTACAAACCCACCAAGCCACTGCCGTCGTGGTAGTAGCGCTTGTCTGAGCCACCAAACACGGCCACATAGCGGCCGCTGCGCGAGAGTATGAAAGCCGGGTCAGGCAACGAATCCAGCGTAGCAGCGAGCATTTCGACCGTGAATGGGGGCAATGTGTGCTTCATGAACTTTGGTAGTTGACGTTGATGGAGGCTCTGGCTCGCTTCGCCGTGGAGATCATTGATGGACTCGATCTCTCGGCAACCCCAATGAAACCAGCACCGACACGACTTCGGTTTGCCGTAGATCAATACTTGATGCACTGAGGCCGCGTGGCATTTGAGTTAGTGAAATTTTTCGGACCATCGCTCTGATTCAGCCGCCAGGACTGCCGAGCACACACTACCAGTCTGCTACAGTTTTAAAAGCACCTCACGCACAGCCCGCGGGCGCAAACGCCCGATTTGCCTTTAATCACTGTGGGTAAATTCCCTGCCCCTTGGGGCGTAACGGCAAGAGAGATATTCAAACGTTGAACTAAACCGTTGACGCGATGGCGTCAGCTTGATTTGTACGGCAGATTGCCGTATCCTTCCAACAGGAGGACAACACTATGTCTGCAGCCATTTCTACTGCCCGTCTCGAAGCCCGGATTAGCACCGATCTGCATTCGATGCTCAAGCGTGCCGCAGAACTTCAGGGGCGCACTATGACCGATTTTGTGGTGTCTGCCGTGCAAACTGCCGCACAAAACGCCATCGAACAAGCCGAAGTCATCCGTCTATCGCTGGCAGATCAAGAATGTTTCGCCCAAGCCTTGCTATCTCCGCCGAGACCAGTGCCAGCGTTGAAGCGTGCTTTTGCCCGTCGCAGCAAACTCTTGTCTGAATGAACCGTGCACCGTTCCAGCTTACGCAGCTCAATACCGCGCATGACTGCACGGCGTTTAAAAGCGATTCGGAGCCTCTGAACCGCTATCTGCACGAACAAGTTTCTCAAGACGTTCGTCGTCGCATTGCTGCCTGTTTCGTGGCATTGGAGAACCGTCAGCGCATTGCGGGCTATTACACCTTGGCATCTGCAAGTATTCTGCTTGGAGATCTACCGGCCACCACGGGCAAGAAGCTGCCGAGGTACCCGAGCGTGCCCGCCGTTCGCATGGGCCGCTTGGCCGTAGATCAAGCATTCCAAGGGCAGGGTCTTGGCGGTGCGCTCCTCGCCGATGCGCTCGACCGTGCTGCCCGTTCGGAAATCGCTGCGTTCGCTCTACTGGTAGATGCCAAGAACGAGTCCGCCGCAGCCTTCTACCGACATCACGGCTTTATTGCCTTGCCTCACTGTGCGCTTACCCTGTTCTTACCTTTGGCAACAGTCCGTTAAACCGCAATTCCGCTGCCATCGACAGGGACGCGCGTTTACTGGCGGCTGTTTTTCCAAGATCTGCCAGCAATGCGTTAGCGTCATCGAATCTGGTTATAGCAGTTCACGCACCGCCGCCGCGCAAAGGCCCAATTGGGTAATATTGCCTGTATGCGCTATGTCTTCGCCGTCTTGGCCCTCTTCCTTTCGTTGTCCGGCTTCTTGGCGCTTGCCGAGCCCGTTGCGGTGGACAAACTGGTGCTGTTCAGTCGTCCGGTTTTTGCCTTTCGCGGTGCCCTGATGGGGGTTTCGGCGCCCGACCGCGCCAAGCGAGCCCACGCCCGCATCCATGACCAGTTGGAACTAGCCGGCACCCACACGGTCAGTACCAAAGCCGATACATTGGGCATAGAGGTTCGCATCGACGGCGCCACCAGCTTTGTGGTAACCCCGGGCGACCTGGATCCCGCTCGCGAAGAGACTCTGGAGCAAGCGGCACAGCGCGCGGCTGCCGCACTGACCATCGCCATCCGCGAAAGCGCCGAGAGCCGCAGTCTGGAGACCCTGACTCGCGCCCTGGCACTTGCGATGGCAGGAACCGCCCTGTACGGCACGTTGGTTTGGGGGGCCGCGCGGGTCCGGCGAGCCCTGGTGCGGCAATTGGTGGCGGTGACAGACCGTCACACCGCCAAACTGCAGGTGGGGGGCATGGCGCTACTGCACCGAGACCGCATGACCCAGGTAGTGCGACTGGTGCTGGCACTGGTGTACCGCCTGCTGGTGCTGTTGTTGACCGTGGAATGGGTGAGCTTTGTGTTGCGCAGTTTTCCGTTCACCCGTGCGTGGGGCGAGTCGCTCAACAGTTTTCTGTTTGGCCTCGTCACGCCCGTCGTCACGGCTGCAATGGGGGCAGTGCCCGAGTTACTGACGGCGATGCTGATTTTCTATCTGGCCTACCTTGTCACCCAGGCGCTTGAGCGGTTCCTGTCCCATGTGCAAACGGGTGCTGTGCAATTGCACTGGCTGGACGCGGATGTGGTCGCACCCACTCAGCGCATCGCCAACGTGGTGGTCTGGCTGTTTGCGCTGGCCATGGCCTACCCCTATTTACCGGGCTCAGACACCGAGGCGTTCAAGGGCCTGTCGGTTCTGGTCGGGCTGATGCTGTCCATGGGTGCGTCCAGTCTGGTGGGGCAGGCTGCCAGCGGGCTGATACTGACCTACGGTCGGGTCTTTCGCAAAGGCGAATATGTGCGGGTGGCGGAGCAGGAGGGCACGGTTACCGAAATGGGCATCTTCACTACCCGCATTCGCACCGGGCTGGGTGAAGAATTGACGATCTCCAACGCCAGCATCCTGGGTGCCACCACCAAGAACTATTCGCGCACCGTGCAGGGCAACGGGTTCGTGCTCGACACCACGGTCACCATTGGCTACGACACGCCCTGGCGCCAGGTGCACGCCATGCTGATCGAGGCGGCACGCAGAACCGAGGGCGTGCGTCAGGTGCCTGTGCCACAGGTTTTCCAGACTGCTTTAAACGACTGGTACCCGGTTTATCGCCTGGTCTGTCAGGCAAGTCCGACCGGTCCCCAGCCGCGTGCCCTGTTGCTCAGCGCGATGCATGCCAATATTCAGGATGTGTTCAATGAATACGGGGTGCAAATCATGTCGCCCCAATACTTTGAAGACCCCAGAGAGCCCAAAGTCGTACCGCCGGCCAACTGGTACACCGCGCCCGCTGTCAAGCCCAGTGGCGATCAAGCCCCATAGACGGAGATGGTATTGCCCATGACAAATTTCGAGTTGGTATGCAGCCTGCTGTTTGCGCTGGCCATCATTCATACGTTTTCAACCAAATACTTCGAGCACCTGGCGCACTTGCAGCCCCGCCATGCGGGCCTGTGGCACTGGCTGGGCGAGGTGGAAGTGGTGTTTGGTTTCTGGGCACTGGTGCTCGCCATCTGCATGTTCTTCATGCTGGGCTCCAAAGCGGCCGTGGACTATATCGACACGCGCAACTACACCGAGCCGATGTTTGTTTTCGCGGTGATGGTCATTGCCGCCACACGACCGATCTTGCAGGCTGCAACAGCGCTGTTGGAGCGGCTGGCACGCGCAGTGCCCCTGGGCGGTAGTCTGGGCTACTACCTGGTGGTGATGGTGCTGGTGCCATTGATGGGCTCATTCATCACCGAACCCGCAGCCATGACCCTGGCCGCGCTGATTTTGGGTAACCGTTTCTTTGCCCGCAACCTGTCCACCCGCCTGAAGTACGCCACGCTGGGCGTGCTGTTCGTCAACATTTCGGTGGGCGGCACGCTGACCTCGTTTGCGGCGCCGCCGGTGCTGATGGTGGCCGCCCAGTGGGGCTGGGACACGCGTTTCATGGCGTCCACGTTTGGCTGGAAAGCGGCCATCGCGGTGCTGGTGAATGCCGTGGGTGTGTCGGTCTGGTTTCGCAAGGAACTGGCTGCTTTGCCGCTCCAGACCGTGGCGCAAGACGCCACTCCGTCGGTTCCTCTGCTGCTGGTCGTAGTGCACTTGTTGTTTCTGGTGGGCGTGGTGGTGTTTGCCCACCACCCACCCATCTTCATGGGATTGTTCCTGTTCTTCCTGGGCATTACCCATGCCTACGAGCACCACCAGGACCGGCTGATTTTGAAAGAGGGCCTGCTGGTGGCTTTTTTCCTGGCCGGGCTGGTGGTGCTGGGGGGGCAGCAGCAGTGGTGGTTGCAGCCATTGTTGATGCGCATGAGCAGCGACGTGGTGTTTGTCGGAGCGATTGCGCTGACGGCCTTTACCGACAACGCCGCCTTGACCTACCTGGGCTCGCTGGTGGAAGGTCTGAGTGATAGTTTCAAATATGCACTGGTGGCCGGTGCCGTGACCGGTGGCGGGCTGACCATCATTGCCAATGCACCCAACCCGGCCGGCATTGCTATTCTTCGCCAGCACTTTGACGAGGGGGTCGTGCACCCCTTGGGACTGCTGGTGGCGGCCTTGCCGCCGACACTGGTGGCCGCGGCCGCATTCTGGATATTCCGATAGGGTGGCCACACGAATATGCTGCCGGGTTGTCCTTTCAGCCCGGCGGCCCGGTGACAGTGGATTGGCGCTGCGTGCCTGGGTGACAATGGTGTAAACGAATACCAGTCTCCAACATGCCGCACATCCAACACCCGCCCGGCACGGTGGTCCAGCGCCTTCGTGCACTGGCCAGCAGCCATCCTTTCTACGTGCACATTGGTACCCTCGTGATGGTGCTGATGCTGGCCGTCCAAGGTGGCATGACGCTGCTGTCCCGGCACGAAACGCATGCACTGGTCTTGCGCTCCGCCGATGCCGCGTTTGACCATGTGGCAGGTGAGGCGCGCCTGGAGCTGCGGGCACTGCGCGGACCTATCGAAACCGCGGTGAACCTGACCACCCATGCCAAAACCCTGGTTCAGGCCACCAGCCATGCCCAGCGCATGGAACGTGTGGACGTGCTCGTGACAACGCTCCAAGACCTGCCCCAGGTGGCGGCAGTTTACGTGGGCTACGATAACGGCGACTTTTTCCTGGCCCGAAGCGTGCCCAACGAAGCGGCGCGTGTGCGCTTGGGTGCGCCACCGCAGACCACTTTTCTGGTGCAAAGTACCGACGAAGGTGGCTCCCTTGTGCGCTGGGTGGCGCTGGATTCCACGCTTCAATTGTTGCGGGAGTGGTCGCCTGCAGTGGAGCACTTCGATCCCCGTACGCGCCCGTGGTACCAGATGGCCCAGCATACCGATGCCGTGGTACGCACGGATCCCTATGTGTTTGCCTTTGCAGCGGCGGGTGAATTGGGTCGGTCCGTAGCGCGCCGGGTGCCCGGGGGGCATGCGGTGGTCGGTGCCGATCTGCTCACCGCAACCCTGTCAAACACGCTGCGACACAACCGGGTTACGCCGTCGTCTGAACTGGCGGTATTTGATGGCGCAGGCCTGGTCCTGGCCTACTCTGACCCGGCCCGAGTGGTACGGCCCCTATCAGGCGACGCCGGACAACGCGTCCCCTTGGCGCAGTTGTCGGCGGTAATGCAGATGGTCAGCGCCGATCGCGCCCATCTGGCCAGCACGCGGATAGTGCGCAACGCCGATCGGGACTGGGCCGTGAAGGTGATTCCTCTGGCCACAATAGCCAGCCAGGACAACCTGGCCATCGCCACGCCAGTGGACGAGTTGATGGCCGAGGCTACGCTGATCGAGCAACGCCTCATCGGCTGGAACATCGTTTTCATCCTTCTGGCAATCCCGATGGTGTGGTGGGTGGCGCGCAGCCTGGCCGCTCCGTTGGGGGTCTTGATGGGCCAGACGGCTGCCATCCGCCGCTTTGACTTCCAGTCCGACTTCCCGGTGGCTACCCGCGTGACGGAAATCCATCGCCTCGCCGGTGCAGTCACCCAGATGAAGGACACAATCCAGCGCTTTCTGGATGTCTCGGTCGCGCTGGCGTCGGAGCGCAACTTTGATGCACTGATTGAACGCGTCCTGCGTGAGGTGCGGGACGCCGCCGACAGCGATGGCTGTGTGATTTACCTGCACGACGACAGTACCGGGCAGCTCAAGTTCATCTCGCAGCGCTGGACCGGTGGGGCACCGACGCCAGTATCGTGTCCTGACTTGACAGCCGCTGACCAGGCCGGCGGACTCGGCGTGCAAACTCTCGGGTTTCCCCGGCTAGCGGGATTTGAATTCCTGAATGACCGGTATGGGGAGCAGACGGTGACCCTGATCGCCGTGCCGCTGCAGGGGCGCACCGGTGCGCTGGTCGGAACCCTTTTCAACTTCATTGCGCCAGGCCAACAGCTGCCCAGCCCGGAACGCACGGCCCTCATGCAGGCCTTTGCAGGCGCGGCGGCGGTCTCTATTGACCAGCAACAGCTGCTGCTGGCGCAAAAGAACTTGCTCAATGCTTTTATCGGTTTGGTGGCAGGTGCCATCGACGCCAAATCCGCCTACACCGGAGGCCACTGCCAGCGGGTCCCCGAGCTGACCGAGATGCTGGCACGCGCAGCGCACGCGTCCACCGAGGGGCCATTCGCCAGCTTCACACTGGGTGACGAGCAGTGGGAGGCCATACGCATTGCCGCCTGGCTTCATGATTGCGGAAAAGTCACCACACCCGAATACGTGGTCGACAAAGCGACCAAGCTGGAGACGCTGTATGACCGCATCCACGAAGTGCGCCTGCGCGTGGAGGTGCTCAAGCGTGACGCCGAGATTGGCGCCCTGCGGGAGATGCTTGCAGGGGGAGACGCCGCAGCCAGCCATGCCACCCTGCACGAAGCCTGGCGCCAGCTTGACGATGACTTTGCCTTTGTGGCCAGTTGCAACGAAGGCGGTGAGTTCATGTCCGATGCCAGGCTGGAACGGCTCAGAACCATTGCCCAACGCACCTGGCAGCGCACGTTGGACAACCGGCTGGGCGTGTCGTGGGAAGAGCGCACGCGCATGGAGCGCGAGCCCGCCCAACCACTGCCGGTCACGGAAATGCTGCTGAGTGACAAGCCCGAGCACATTCTGGAGCGCGAGGCCAAAGACCGTATGCCTGAAGACAACCCCTGGGGCTTTCAGCTGAACGTGCCGCAGCACCTGTACAACCGGGGGGAGCTCTACAACCTGTCGATCGGGCGGGGCACGCTGGCAGAAGAAGAGCGTTACAAGATCAACGACCACATCGTGCAGTCGATCATCATGTTGTCGCGGCTCCCGTTTCCCAAGCATCTCCAGCAGGTGGTGGAGATCGCAGGCGGACACCACGAAAAAATGAACGGCACCGGCTACCCCAGGCGCCTGCAGCGCCAGGCCATGAGCATGGAGGCACGCATCATGGCCATTGCCGACATTTTTGAGGCGCTGACGGCCACTGACCGTCCCTACAAGCGGGGCAAGAAACTCTCAGAGGCCATCAAGATCATGGGATTCATGGTGAAAGACCAGCACATTGATGCTGATCTCTTCAAGCTGTTCCTCCGATCGGGAACCTATCTGGAGTATGCCCGCAAACATCTTCCTGCCGAATTGATTGACAGCGTGGATATCGCGGCCTATCTGGCATAAATCAGCGTTGCAGGTGGTGGCGTGCAGGGTTGCTGCGACGACGGCTTGCCGTCCCGTCGCCTGGTCAGCCAATATTTTTCAAAATGGCTTCCAGCCCCCGTCAATGAAATGACAGCAGCTATACAAACGATAGCAACTCACACTTCCAGGTTATCAATCAACCGCGTCGCACCCAGGCGCGCCGCAGCCAGCACCACCATGGCGTCACCTGCGCGCGGCGTCTGCAGATCAGCCTGGCGGCGCACGGCCACGTAGTCGGGGCGCCAGCCCGCGTTGCTCAGGGTCTGCATGGCTTGCGACTCGAGGCGGCTGATGCCGGCACTGTCCGGTGCCGGGTCTGCACGCAAGGTCTGCACCACGGTTTTGAGCGTGGCAGAGAGTTGCACAGCCTGCTGGCGCTCGGTGGGGCTCAGGTAGCCATTGCGTGAGGACAAGGCCAGGCCGTCGTCACTGCGCTGGGTTTCACCGCCCACAATGGCAATCGGCATGGCGAATTGCTTGACCATATTGCGAATCACCATGAGCTGCTGGTAGTCCTTCTTGCCAAAGAGCGCCGTGCGCGCCTGGGTGCAGGCCAGCAGCTTGAGCACGACGGTGCACACGCCAATGAAGAAGCCGGGGCGAAAGTGGCCTTCCAGAATGTCGGCCAATTCAGCTGGCGGGTGCACTTTGAAAGTTTGCGGTTGAGGGTACATCTCGGCCTCCAGCGGCGCAAACACCAGGTCGCAACCGGCGGCTTCGAGCTGCTGGCAGTCGGCGTCCAGCGTGCGGGGGTAGGTGTCAAAGTCTTCGTGCGGCGCGAACTGCAACCGGTTTACAAAGATGGTGGACACGGTGATGTCGCCCAGCGGCTTGGCCTGGCGCACCAGGGCCAGGTGCCCGGCGTGCAGATTGCCCATGGTGGGCACCACGGCAGGGTGGCGGTAGGCGCTGAGGTGGTCGCGCAGGTCGGAGAGGGTGTGAACG
>CAJAVE010000053.1 GCA_903945325.1 uncultured beta proteobacterium
CGTGTCCCCCGCCCGCTGCGCGGGCTCCTCCTTGACCTGCGCAGAACGCTCTGCCGCCCAGGCTCTGCTGGCCATGATCCTACACCTCGGCCGCGAAACATTTTGCGTGGTCCGCGCATTCGCTGCACGACGGTGCCGGGCAGACGTAGATGCCTTCCCGGGAGCAGTAGTGGCGGTAGATGAACTTCTTCCATTTCATATCACCCACGTTCAAGGCCGCCAGTGCGGGAAAAGCCACAGTCATCAGCGTGGAGAGTTCGCCCCGATTTGACAGGCCCAGGTCTTGCCACAGGTGGTTGCGCCCGCAGCAGCTGGTGGCGACGATGTGGGCCAGCCAGACCTCGGACCCATGCACACCGGCGCGGTATTCCAGCAGCAGTTGCAGGATGTCTTCCAGCTCGGCAATATCTTCGCCCGGGCCATCCCGCAGATTCAGGTGGGCACCCGGAAAGTAGTCGCGCCACAGGTCCCGAAAGGCAGACGCTGTGAGGCCCAGCATGGCGGGTAACACGCCCTGGTTCAGTGAGCGGCCCGCCAGCAGGCTGGCCAGCACCGGGCGCAGTGGGTCGGCAGTGGCCTGGGCGGTTGCGGGGCGGCCCAGCAACTCGGCCATCATCAATTCACGACAGTCATGGGACGGGTTCATGCCATTGCCTCCTGTCAATGGCGCGAGAACAGGTCGCGCAGTTTGCACAGGGTGGTGGTGACGTCAAAGCGCGTATCGGCCAGCGCCTCGCCGGAGAGGATTTTTTGAAGGGCGGTGATCGGATCGGTCTCGCCGGTCAGCAACACCTGGGTACCCCAGCTCTCCATATGCCGCATGAAGCCGGTTCCGGCACTGGCAGTCACCATGATCTCCACACCATGCAGCGGGTG
The DNA here is from genome assembly GCA_903945325.1 of uncultured beta proteobacterium. Lineage (GTDB taxonomy): Bacteria > Pseudomonadota > Gammaproteobacteria > Burkholderiales > Burkholderiaceae_C > Allorhodoferax. Next base: position 877 of record CAJAVE010000053.1, read on the forward strand.
CGGGCCGTCGTCCTTGAAGTGGTGTGGCAGTTGTTCCTTGGTCAGTTCTATCCGCTCGGGCTCGGGCAGGGGTGCGCCCGGCAAACAGTTGAACAACAACCAGTCACGGGTCTGGCCGGCATGGCCAGAGACCTGCGTCCATTGGGCCTTGGTTGCGACGGCAATTTTCATGGCGGGGTGTCCGTTGAAGTGAATCGTGCGACTCACCAAGCCATTTCCGTGCCTGCTATGGCATCGCGTAACCAAATGATTGGATGACGGTCTTTGCTTTGTCGGATTTCAGGTATTGCATCAGCGCCACGGCCGCCGGTTTGCCTTTGCCTCTTTCAAGAATGACCGCGTCCTGACGGATCGGTGCATACAGCTTGGCGGGGACTATCCAGGCCGAGCCATCCATCTTTCCGTCCTTCAAGACTTGCGACAGGGCCACAAAACCCAGCAGCGCGTTGCCGGTGCTGATGAACTGGTGGGTCTGTGCAATGCTTTCGCCGGTGACGATCTTCGGCTGAATCGACTCGTACACACCCAGCCCCTTCATGACCTCCACGGCGGCCGCGCCATAGGGCGCGAGCTTGGGGTTGGCGATGGCCAGGTGGTCAAAACCACCGTTTTTTAACACCGCGCCCGCCCCATCGACTATTGCCGACTTGGACGACCACAGCACCAGTTTGCCGATGGCGTAGGTGAACTGGCTACCCGCCTGGGCAGCGTTCTCCTTGATCAGCCTGGCGGGTGTTTCGTCATCCGCACTCAACAACACTTCAAACGGCGCGCCATTCTTGATCTGCGCATAGAACTTGCCCGTGGCACCATAGGCGGCCTGTACCTTGTGGCCGGTTTCCCTTTCAAACGCGGCGGCAAGTTGCTGCATGGGCGCGGTGAAATTGGCCGCTACGGCTACCGAAATCTCGGCGGCGTGCACGCTGGATGCAACGCCTGGCAAGGAAGCGATCAGTAGCGGAATCAAAAGGACACGGGTTTGCATGGGCTTTCTCCTTGACTTTGCTTTGTTGCATTCGCTACACACACCAGGGTCGAACTTCGACGTTCCCGACAGGAACAGAATCGGTCAGTATCGCCGCATCAAATGTTCTTCTTGCCCTGCAGCAGCTTGGCCTTGTCGGACGGGCTGTAGTGGTCGAAGTGTCCTTGGGCGGCGGCAACCCGGCGGTGTGCCATGCGGATGCCTTCGATCTTGCCGGCGGGGGAGATGCGGGAGAGGCATTTCTCCAGCGCCGTGCTCTGGCATTGCGGGCAAGCTGGCATGGTACCCGTGCGCACCAGGGTTTCAAAGTCGTGGCCGCAGGCTTGGCAGTGGTAGTCAAAGAGTGGCATGTGGGACTCCTGTGGACGGGGGTTCAAACCGCGAAGGATGCAGGGTTCGTGCCAGTGACAGCAAATCACGGGTCTGCACAGTGATGGCCTGCACGACAGCTGGCTGCAGTCGGTGTAACCAGCGCTGCGGCAGCCGGGCGGCGCCACAACGCGCACCGGCCAGCATGCCCACCAAGGCGCCGGTGGTGTCGGCGTCATCCCCCTGGTTCACCGTGGCAACTACTGCGGCTTCAAAGTCTTCATGCAGTGTCAAGTAGTGCAGCACGGTTTGCACGGTGTCCACCACATAGGCGGTGGCGCGGCCCCGGTAGGGTGTGATGTGAAAGCTGGGGTTTTCAACAATCCATTGCGCCACCCAGCTCTGGCAGGCGCTGTGCGATACGCCTCTCAGCAACAGCCGCAGCAGATCGCCCATGCCCAGCGTGGCTGCGTCCGATAAGGGGTGGTGATGGGTCAGGCGCGCCTGGGCGATTGAGAGGCGCTCAAAGGCGGCGTCATCCCCCAGCGTGGCCAGCACGGCGGGCAGGTTGCGCATCAGCGCGCCATTGCCGCCGTCGCCCGGGTTGAAGCTGCCCTCCAGTGTGCCTTCGTGCAGGTAGCGCAGGATGCCACGGCGACAGGTGTTGCCACAATCCACGGGCTTGCTTTTGAACCATTGCACGTAGGCATCGCCAATGCTGCGCACCAGCACGTCGTCGCCCTGGGCGTGGCGGACCAACGCAGCGCTGCCGCCCTGCAACAAGGCACTGCCCAGCGCCAGGCTCATGGTGGTGTCATCGGTCACCTGGCCGCTGGCCGCTGGCCAGCTTGAGCCAGCCGCCGCCAATGATGTCGCGGTGGACGCCGTACTGCAGGGCAATCTCGCGCGGGCGCATGAACTCCACCGTGGCACCCAGCGCGTCACCGATGGCAAACCCAAGGTAAGCGCCAAGGGCGCGATCATGCAGGTCGCGCGAATCAAGTGGATCAGGCATAGCGGGCCATCACGTCATAGTCACCACCCAGCGCCAGCACTTCCTGCTCTCCCTGCAAAACCTGGCCGGGCAGCATGCCGGGAAACACGACAACCTTGCACAGCGGCACCTGCACCTCAAACACCCAGTCACCAAAACAGGAAGCGGCTTCTTGCGACAGGCTGAAGGAAACCAGGTTGTTCAGGCGCACGGTGCAGCGCCGGTCTTGCAGGGTGCCAACGCTGATCTGCTCCTCAAAACGGTTGCTGCCCCGCCAGAGCCGCAAGTGCGCTGGAGATTGGCCGGCATCGACAGGCGGCGGGTGGCTGCGCAGCGCCCATTGACAGTACTCAAACAGCAAATCGAGTTGTTGGTGGATATTGTTGCTGTGGTGGCGACTGGCAGCCTTCTCCTGCAAATACGTCACCCACGCCTCGGAAGGAAAGCGCGCCAGCGCCGCCTTGTGAAAGCTGGGCACCATGCCAAAGCGACTTTCCACCCAGCCTTTCAGCACGGCGCCGGCCGTGCCATTGGAGTCCATGCCCCAGCCCTGCAGCAACTTGCGCCAGCTGCTGCGCCAGCGCCGCTGCTCGGCAGGGTCCAGGCTGGCGAGCTCATGCTTGGTGGGCTTGCGCAAACCAAATGCAACCAGCAAGTAGTGTGCAAACATGTCGCGCGCGTCGTTCAGGTCACGGCTGCCATTGAGCAGGGTAAACAAACCGGGGTGCGCCTCGCACGTGCCCGCAATGGACAGCGCAACCGGGTGCGCGTTGAATGCCGTGCTGGCCAGCACGTGCGTTGGCACGCCGACCAGATTGGTCCCGTACCAGCGTTGGGGCTGGTCTGCATCGTCATCGTGCGCCA
>CAJAVE010000054.1 GCA_903945325.1 uncultured beta proteobacterium
CATGACGTCACGTTGTTTGACAGCGCCGACCGCGTGGGCGGTCAGTTCAATATCGCCATGCAGGTGCCGGGTAAGGAGGAATTTGCCCAGACGCTTCGTTATTTTTCCAAGAAGCTTGAGGTCACCGGCGTGCGCGTGCAGCTGGGTCAGCGGGTTACCCGAGAGCAGTTGCTGTCGCAAGGCTTTGACGAAGTAGTGTTGGCCACGGGCATTGTGCCTCGCACACCGCGCATTCCCGGTGTCGAGCGTGCCAACGTGATGACCTATCTGGATGTATTGCAGCGCAAGGAGGTGCTGGGCCAGCGTGTGGCCATCATCGGTGCGGGAGGTATTGGGTTTGATGTGGCGGAGTTTCTGCTGCATGACCCTGCGGTGGCGTTGCCAGTTTCCATTGACCACTGGTGTCGGGAATGGGGTGTTGATCTGCTTGCACAGTCCAATGGCGGATTGGTATCGCCGGAGCCGGCCTATCCCTACCGGCAGCTATTTTTGTTGCAACGTAAAACCACACGAGTGGGCGCAGGCCTTGGCAAAACCTCGGGCTGGGTTCACCGTGCGGTGTTGCAACGCAATGGTGTTGAGATGCTTGCCGGCGTGGAGTACCTGGGCATTGATGAAGCTGGCCTGCATATCACCGTCAACGGAGGGGCTCGCGTGTTGGCCGTTGACCATGTGGTGCTGTGTGCCGGTCAAGAGCCGCTGACTGAATTGATGGTACCAGTGGGTGCAGCACCATTGCCTGGTGCACCACGCTTTCACACCATTGGCGGGGCTGCATTGGCGACAGAGCTGGATGCCAAACGCGCCATCCGCGAAGGGGCCGTTCTAGCCGCCAGCCTGTAGGTTTTCTGCTTCCGAATCAGGCACTGGTGACGCGGGGCAGTCTGATGTTGGCTGACAGGCCGCCCGAACCGGCATTGGTCAACGAGAAGGCGCCACCCATGCGCTGCACGGTCTTGTCCACAATGGCAAGCCCCAGGCCGGCACCGTTGGCGGCGGTGCGAGCCGCTTCGCCGCGGTAAAACGGCTGGGTGAGGTTGGTGAGTTGCTCGGTTGCAACGCCAACGCCGTGATCACGGATTTTGATCAGCACCCACTTGTTGCGCGAGATGGCGGCAATCTGGATACGTGCGATGCCGGTGTCGGTCGATTTGCCGTAGCGGCGCGCGTTCTCCAGCAAGTTGGACACGATGCGGCCCATTTCCACCTCGTCGGCGAGCACCAGCAGGTTGTCTTCGAGCTGTAGGTTGATCTGGACGTCGTCCTGATCTATGTAGGAATAGATGCAGGCTTGTATTACATCAGCCAAAACCACCGGCGCAAGCTTTTCCTTTTCAGGGCGGGCGTAGTCCAGAAACTTGCCAATGATCGCGTCCAGTTGCGCAATGTCCGCTGCCATGTGCGCGCGTGCATCCAGGTCGGCCACGCTCATTTCTGTCTCCAGTCGTAGGCGCGCCAAAGGTGTGCGCAAGTCGTGCGAAATACCGGCCAGCATCACCGCGCGGTCCTGCTCCACTTTGGCCAGCCTTTGTGCCATGCGGTTGAAGCCGATGTTTACCTCGCGGATCTCGCCGGTGTTTACGTTTTCATCCAGTCGGCTGGCGTCAAAGTCGCCCTCGCGCACACGACTTGCCGCGAAGGACAACTGTTTCAACGGACGGTTGATTAGCCGCGCAATCAGCGCAGCGCCCAGCAGAGACAGACCGATGGCTGCGACCAGCCAGATGCCCCAGGTATTGCCTCCTACCGATCTGAAGTGGTCTTCACCGGTCAAGAGCCAATAGTCGTCGTCGGCAATGCGAAAGCCGATCCACAGGCCGGGTTTTCCGTTGACGCTGCTGGCAACCACGGTGCCGGGCCCCAATCGGTTGGTCAGTTCGATCGAGACCCGCTTGCCCATTGCATCGTTGTTGTGAAGTACGAAATGGTCGGTGGGTTCGCGTGGAAGAAAATCAAGGCCCTCCTGGTCACGGATGGCTTTGAGCAGGGATACACGCGCAATGGAGTCGGAATAAATGAGGGCAACACGACTGAGGTTGATCTGGGAGGTCAGCTCCTCGGCGGTTTCCAGGGCTCTTGTCTCAAACTCCATCGCATGCAGGGTTTGCAGCCAAGCCGCCATGCTGATCAAGAGTAGCGCTGAAATCAGAAAAAAAGTGCGCCAGAAGAGGTTGAGCCCCCTCGCGGGGAATCGGTCACCGATGTCGGTTCCCTCTGACTCCATCTCCGGTCGGGAGTCTGTGTCCGAAAAATCGGGGACCTGGGTTTGAACCAATTGGGTACGCTCCGTTTCAGGTCGAGTCGTCAGGTACAAAAACATAGCCAACGCCCCAAACCGTCTGGATAAGTCGTGGTTGTGCGGGGTCGCTCTCGATCAACTTGCGCAAGCGCGACACTTGCACGTCCAGGCTGCGGTCAAACGGTTCGAATTCTCGCCCGCGTGAAAGCTGGGCCAGTTTTTCGCGGGACAGTGGCACCCTGGGGTGCCGCACCAGTGCTTTGAGCATGGCAAATTCGCCAGAGGTCAGGGTCAGCTCCTGCTCCTCCTTGTGCAGGGTTCGCGCGCCCAGATCGAACACAAAAGCGCCAAAACGTGCCACCTCGTTTTCGGTGGAGGGCGCTCCTGGTACCTCGGGTGCGGGGCGCCGGCGCAGCACCGCATTTATGCGTGCCAACAGTTCACGCGGGTTGAAGGGTTTGCACAGGTAGTCGTCGGCCCCCACTTCAAGTCCCACGATACGATCAATGTCCTCGCCCTTGGCGGTGAGCATGATGATGGGCGTCACGTCCCCCGCGGCTCGCAGGCGGCGACAGATGGACAAGCCGTCTTCGCCAGGCATCATCAAGTCCAGAACGATCAGATCGGCGGTCTCGCGCAGCATGATGCGGGACAGGGATTTGCCATCTTCGGCCAGCAGGACGTCAAAACCCTCCTGCGTCAAGTAGCGTCTGAGCAGGTCGCGAATGCGGGTGTCGTCGTCAACCACCAGAATCTTGAAAGGTCGGGGCGTTGTAGGTTGCATAACGGTTTATGAAATATGTAACAAGCCTGATTTTGCGCGGCCTTGGCGCAGGGCACGCAGCCAAACTCTGTAGATTGACACAATGTTACAAATAACGCGGGCGTTGCGCCGGGTTTGGCTGAACAATGGCGAGCCATTTCTCGAATCTTGCTACACAGTTGCTTATGTTCAAGTTGATCGTTGTGTGTTGTGCATTCCTCGCCTGCTTCGCGTCTTTAGCGGCACCAGCACAAGCGCCGGTGACAGAGCGAGTCGCCCCTGAACATCGCAAAGCCCTGCGCGCTGCCGTGGCGGCACAGCAGAATGCAAGTGCGCAACAAGAGCAGCGTGCGCCGTCGCAGCGCCAGTTGACCCCTCGTGAGCGGGCGCAATTGCGCCAACAAATGCGTCAACAAGACCAGCCGCCCCGTCCGCTGCGCGAGGGCCAATAAGCACAAAACACGGCATTGGCCGTGTATTCCAGTGACCTACCGGTGCATGGTTGTGTTTACCGGGTAAGGGATGCTCTCCACCAGCGCACGCAGGTACAGAACCGCGCTGGAACCCGCCTTCAGCAACCCTGCGGCCCACGATATGCGCATGAAAGGGTGAGCGTCCATGCGCTTAACGGTATGTTTTCAAACAACGCCACTTGTTGATCCAGCAACTCCTGCACACGTTCGTCGTGTTGCAGAATCTTGATCTGGCGGCTTTGCCGCCATAGGGTGATGTCAAGCACGACCAGAGCCAATAGAGGCAACAACAGTGCAAAAATCATATGCAGTGTTTACTGGGCGGTCCAGCCCCCGTCCATATTCCATGCGACACCGCGAACGTTGTTGCCTGCGGGGGAGCAGAAAAATACTGCCAAAGCGCCCAGTTCTTCAGGCGTCGTGAACTGCATGGAGGGCTCCTTTTCGCCCAGCAGCAGTTTGGTGGCTTCTTCATTGGAAATCTTCAGCGCCGCGGCCTTGGCGTCCACCTGCTTTTGGACCAGGGGTGTCAGCACCCAACCCGGGCAGATCGCGTTGCAGGTGACTCCGGTGGTGGCGTTCTCCAGCGCGGTCACCTTGGTAAAACCTATGACGCCGTGCTTGGCCGCCACGTACGCAGACTTTTCAGCCGAGGCAACCAGACCATGCACCGAGGCCACGTTGATGATGCGGCCCCAATTTTTGGCCCGCATGGCGGGTAGTGCCAGGCGGGTGGCGTGGAAGGCGCTGCTCAGGTTGATGGCGATGATGGCGTCCCAGCGCTCAACCGGAAAGTTCTCCACCCGCGCCACATGCTGGATACCGGCGTTGTTGACCAGAATGTCCAGGCTGCCAAAGGTTTGTGTGGCATAGGCGATCATGGCTTCAATTTCGGCTGGCTTGCTCATATCGGCGCCGTGGTAGCCCACCTGAGCGCCCAAGGAGGCGACTTCGGCCTTGGGGCCGTCTACGTCGCCAAAACCGTTGAGCACGATGTTGGCACCCTGTGCGGCCAGGGCTTTGGCAATCCCTAAGCCAATGCCGCTGGTTGAACCGGTAATAAGGGCTGTTTTGCCTTTGAGCATGGTGGTCTCCTGATCAGAAAAAATAGGGTTAAGTGATTCGCTTACGATTCAAGCATTATCAAACGTTGATTTCACCATGTCCGAACCTAAGCTGAATTACTTACCATGCGCCGACAGTGGCTCTGGCCATCGCATGGCGTATTGGGAGTGGGGCCCTGCCGACGCCGGCCACATCGTGGTATGTGTACACGGCCTGTCCCGTCAGGGACGCGACTTTGATGGTCTCGCCCAGGCACTGGTAGAGCGATCAGGTGGCGCAGTGCGGGTGATTTGCCCTGATGTGGTGGGGCGTGGCAAAAGCGATTGGCTGGCCGACCCCATGGGCTACCAGGTTCCCACCTATGCAGCAGATGTGTTCGCCTTGCTGGCACACCTGAAGCCTACGACGCAAACGCTGGACTGGGTAGGCACCAGCATGGGTGGGCTGATTGGACTGGCAGTCTGTGGTCAAACCCAATTTCCGTTGCCGGTGCCGCTGAGGCGTCTGGTGCTGAATGATGTGGGTCCGGCGATCCAGTGGGATTCGATTGTGCGCATTGGCCAATACCTGGGGCGCGCGGTGCAGTTTGAATCGTTGCAGCAGGCGGCAGATGCCATGTGGGCCGTATCCACTACGTTTGGACCGCACACGCCGGCACAGTGGCTGGAGTTGTCGCGGTACATGGTCAAGCCGGTGCCGGGCACTGCAAACGCGGTAACGCTGCATTACGATCCCTCCATTGCAGTGCCCTTTGGCACCATGACGCGAGAGTCTGCTGCACAGGGCGAGGCCGTGCTGTGGCAACTCTATGACGCCATTGCTGCCCAGACCCTGCTCTTGCGCGGCGCCCAGTCCGACCTATTGTCGGTAGAAACTGCGCGTTTGATGACCGCGCGCGGCCCGAAAGCCCGCCTGGTGGAGTTTGCTGGAGTGGGCCACGCCCCCACACTGATTGCGTTTGACCAAGTGGACACCGTGACCCAATTTTTACTGGCATGAAAAGTCTTTCGTCCGAGCACCCGACCACGGCCCCGGTCATCGCAGCCACGGCACACAGCCCGCCTGACCAGGCAGATGCTCTGGCCCGTGCGCGTGCCTTTGCCGAGCCGCTGCTGGCCACCGCCGTGCTGGACACTGGTGAGAACATCCTGGCCCACGCCGATGCCGTAGCCCATATCCTGAAAGACATTGGTGGCTCGCAGACCATGCAGGCTGCCAGTTATCTGGTGTACGCCTGCGACCACCTGAACAAGCCGCACGACGTCATTGGCAAGGCCTTTGGCAGTAATTTTGCGGATCTGGCCATGGAGACGACCAAGCTGGTGCGTGTGCAGCGCATGGCCCGCTTGGCGCAGTTGTCTGCCAGCCATACGGCCACACCGATCCCGATGGCGCAAACAGCGGCTGCCCAAAACGAGAGCGTGCGCAAGATGTTGCTGGCCTTCTCGCGCGATTTGCGCGTGGTCATGCTGCGCCTGGCATCGCGCCTGCAGACCCTGCGCCACTTTGCCTCCAGCAAGCTACCGGTGCCCCCTGGTTTGGCCAGCGAGGCGCTACAGGTGTTTGCGCCGCTGGCCAACCGCCTGGGTATTTGGGAAATCAAATGGGAGATGGAGGATCTGTCGTTCCGCTTTCTTGAGCCCGACACCTACCGGCATGTAGCGCGTTTGTTGGACGAAAAGCGTGCGGAACGTGAAGCCAGTGTAGAAGCACTGCGCCAGCAGTTTGCGGCCGACCTTGCCAGCCAAAACATACGGGCCACCGTCCAGGGTCGTCCCAAGCACATTTACAGCATTGTCAAAAAAATGCGCGGCAAGTCGCTGGGATTTGAGCAGGTTTACGACATTCGTGCCCTGCGTATCGTGGTTCCCGCCGTGGCGGACTGTTATGCGGCGCTGGGCTGGGTACACGATCATTTCACCCCGGTAACGAATGAGTTTGACGATTACATCGCCCGCCCCAAGTCAAACGGGTACCAGTCATTGCACACTGTGGTTCGCGACGAAAGTGGCCAGCCCATTGAAGTGCAGGTGCGCACGCAAGCCATGCACGACCACGCCGAGACCGGTGTGGCAGCGCACTGGGCCTACAAAGAGGCAGGGGTCAAAGGCTACGCTGGGGTGTCAGCCAGCGGCGAGTACGACGCCAAGATCGCCGTGCTGCGCCAATTGTTGGCCTGGGAGCGCGACCTTTCCGGTGGCCAGGGTGTGATCGCTTTTGACGACCGCATTTATGTGCTGACGCCTGACGCTGCCATTGTTGAACTGCCCCAAGGCGCCACCGCGGTGGACTTTGCCTACAGTGTGCACACGAATCTGGGTCACCGCTGCCGTGGCGCACGGGTGGACGGTGCCATGGTGCCGCTGAATACGCCGCTCAAGAATGGACAGACGGTCGAAGTGACCGTGGTCAAAGAGGGCGGCCCTTCGCGAGACTGGCTCAACCCCGAGCTGGGCTTTCTGGCCAGCCACAGGGCGCGCGCCAAGGTGCGCGCGTGGTTCAACGCCCTGGCTATGGGCGAGACGGTGGCCAAGGGCCGCGAGGCGGTGGAAAAACTGCTGCAGCGCGAAGGTAAAACGGCGGTCAAACTGGACGACCTGGCCACGCAACTCGGCTTTAACTCGGCGGATGATTTGTTTGAGGTGGTCGGCAAGGACGAATTCTCGTTGCGCAACATCGAGATCGTGCTGCGCCCGCCCGAGCCGGTGCTGCCGCACGACGAATTTCTACTGCTCAAAAAGCCAAAACCACCTAGTCAATCCGGCAAGGGCGGTGTTCTGGTGGTGGGCGTGGACTCCTTGATGACCCAACTGGCCAAGTGCTGCAAACCCGCGCCGCCTGACACCATTTGCGGTTTCGTGACGCGGGGAAAAGGCGTTAGCGTGCACCGGGCCGATTGTTCCAACCTGCGCAATATGGTCACCCGCAGCGGCGACCGCGTGATTGAAGTGGAGTGGGGCGGCAAGACGGGAGGCGACGGCTCGGTCTACCCGGTGGACGTTGCCGTGGAAGCCAATGACCGCCAAGGCTTGCTGCGCGATATCTCAGAAGTGTTTGCGAAGGAAAAAATGAACGTGATTGGCGTGCAGACCCAGTCGATTCGAGGTATTGCCTGGATGACGTTCACCGTGGAGGTGAGCAACTCCGGGCGGCTGAACAAGGTGCTGGGTATTGTGGCGGAGCTCGGCGGTGTGCGCACGGCGCGGCGACGTTGATCGATTGTCCGACAGCACCCAACCATGCTAAAACGAATCCATGTCTCGCAACTCACCCTTGGCATGCACCTGAAGGAGTTTTGCGGTTCCTGGATGGACCATCCGTTCTGGCGCACGGCCTTTGTGCTGAGGGACCCCAAGGATATTGAAGCCATATTGGCCAGCCCGATCAAGGAAGTGTGGATCGATTGCACCAAGGGGCTGGATGTAAAGCCTGATCCCACGGTTGGCACTGTTCAGGCGCCCTTGGCGCCTAGCGTTCAACATCCGGTGCCCATTGCCCCGGTCAAACGTGAGATTGCTGCGGTATCTACCGCGTTGGAAATCGAGCGCGCAACCAAGATTTGCACGGCGGCCAAGCAGGCCGTCGTGTCCATGTTCGAAGAAGCCCGCATGGGCAACTGTGTCAACGTGGGCGGCGCCAGGCAGCTGGTCGATGACATCAACGACTCCGTCACCCGCAACCCCGGCGCGCTGATCAGTTTGGCCCGGCTAAAGTCGGTTGATGACTACACCTACATGCACTCAGTGGCGGTGTGCGCCATGATGGTGGCGCTGGCGCGCCAGCTGGGCATGGATGCAGAGCAGACGCGCTCCGCTGGCCTGGCGGGCCTGTTGCACGACATGGGCAAGGTCCACGTTCCCCTGGAAATTCTCAACAAGCCCGGCGCGTTGACGCACGCGGAGTTTGTTTGCATCCAGTCGCACCCGGCAGATGGGCTGCGTATGCTACTGGGCGGCGCCAATGTGGACCCGGTGGCCCTGGACGTGTGCCTGCACCACCATGAACGCATCGATGGTTCTGGCTACCCCGACCGGCTTAAGGGTGACGACATCAGTGTTTTCTCCAAAATGGCCGCCGTGTGTGATGTGTACGACGCCATCACATCGAACCGGCCTTACAAAGCAGGTTGGGACCCGGCAGAGTCGCTGCGCAAGATGGCCGAGTGGGCCAACGCCCATTTTGACCGCCAGGTGTTTCAGGCATTTGTCAAAAGCCTTGGCATTTACCCCGTGGGCTCGCTGGTGCGGCTGACGTCAGGTCGTATTGGCGTGGTGGTGGAGCAGCACGAAAAGTCTTTGACCAAGCCGGTTGTCAAGGTGTTCTTCTCCACCAAATCGAACATCCGCATTCCCCCGGAAACGGTTGACCTGTCAAGCATCGATACCAGCGAAAAAATAGCAGCCCGCGAAGATCCCGCCAAGTGGCACTTTCCGGACCTTCATGAATTGTGGTCAGGTCTTCCTGAAGCGCCCTGGTAGTTGCGGTTGCACGAGTTGTGGTGAGGAAGCCCTTGGTTCGCAGCACGAAGGCCTAACTCGGACTAAATTGGAAGGGGTGTCGATTTACTATGCTTTTGATAGCTGCTTACGCATATTCCGCGGGCTCCGGATGGCGATTTAACTTAAGTTTTGCGTGGATGCGTTGGTCTGATTGTGGTGGCGCTCGATGGCGAGTAAAGACTCAAAGGCGAAGTAGCCATTTGCGATCTGGCTCCTCCAAACCCGACGTTCACCAAACCAAAGAAGATTTCAATTTCATTGAAAACATTGCGACAGTCCGCAACTAAATGACCAAATGTTTAATTTCCTTCACCCCCAACCAGTGGTCAGTCGAAAACCGGTCGCAGAAATGATCGTGCGGCAGGAGGTAAGGTTTGCAATCGACGCTAACACGATGCTCTTTGCCAAACCGAGTCACCATGATCGAGAAGCTCCATCGGATGAAGCAAAAGTACCAGCCCCTTGGAAGGCGCTCTGACGGCCCTTTAGGAAAACGTGGGTTGATACCATCACCTCATGCACCGGGATTTCATATTCCACCCGTCCGGACCATCGCTTGTTTCAGTCTTAGAACGAGATGACGCTATCCAAAGCCGACAGCGTTCCATCACAGCGACCAACTGCAATGTGGCACTGATTTGCGAGGTGGCTGCCCTTTGACTGGCGCGTAGCCGGATCCTGTAGGCCTCAACCAAGGTGACTCCCGTCGCGCGGCCCAATAGGCTATGGTCAGTGGGAGAAATCCATCGGCTTGGACATCAACTAAAGTGCAAGCCACCGTTGATGTTGAGGGTTGCCCCCGTCATAAAGCCGGCCAGATCGGAGACCAGATAGGCACACAAGGCGCCTATCTCTTCTGGCCGACCGAGACGCCCCATCGGGACAGTGGCGATGATCGCGTCGCGCGCTTCCTGTTTCATCGCCAACACCATGTCCGTGGCGATGTAGCCAGGAGCAATGGCGTTGACGGTGACGCCCTTCTTGGCAACCTCGGCAGCAATCGACTTAGTGAACCCGATGACCCCTGCCTTCGCGGCCGAGTAATTCGCTTGCCCGAACTGCCCTTTCACTCCATTGACAGAAGAAATGTTGATCACTCTGCCCCAGCCGCGATCAGCCATGCCGGCCAACACCGGATGGGTCACATTGAATAGGGAGTCAAGGTTGGTGGCAATGACGTCATCCCACTGCGCCTTGTGCATTTTCCTGAACACGGCGTCACGCGTGATTCCAGCATTGTTTACCAGCACGTCGACGGGGCCATGCTCAACTTCGATTTTCCTGACCATCGTTTCGCAGGACTCATGGTCACTGACGTCTCCCTCAGCCGCAAGAAAGTCGAAGCCTTCCGCATTCATCTTGGCGAGCCACTCATCCTTGGGAGCAAAGTTCGGCAAGCAATTGGCCACCACGGTCAAACCGCTTTGAGCCAGTGCCTTGCAGATAGCAGTGCCTAGGCCGCCCATGGCGCCTGTAACCAGCGCGATTCGCTTTGTCATAAGAAATTTCCCAGTTGATTCAAATCCGGACTCGCACCCTTGATGGACTCAACCGTTGCGGCAGCGCGCTTTGCATTTCCTTGGATTGATTCTTTACCAAATCCGCCAATGCCTAGATGTCGTCCAAAACGGGTCTGAGTGCCCCTGGCACTGCGCCGGGATCGAATTTCGGGACCGATTCGGAAAGCATCATTGCGATCGCTTCGAACGAAGAGACTCTGAGCAATTGCCAAGCCTAGAAAAAATTGTTGCAGTGCAGCAATTATCAATCAATTTTGCAAGGTTTGCCGGTCTATCGCGAAAAAAATAGTTGACAACGAGCCCGGACAGTAACCCTCGAGCTGGCCTTTCCATCGAGCTACCGTATTGTTTCGAATCGATTGGGTCCTTTAAGACTGGCAGCCAGATTGCGTCTCACCCAGGACGACTATTGGCAATCTAACGTTGTTTCACGTAACTGCCGGGCGCGTCTTCGATGGACGGGTAGCCTTTGTGCGGTGCTCCCATTGGAGGCAGCTTGGTTTGACCGCTGGAATGCGCCTGCAGCCATTGCTGCCATGCTGGCCACCACGAACCTGGTTGTTTTTCGGTTGTCTGCAACCATTCCTGGGTTCCGATCTGCGCCGTCTTCAGTCCCTTTGTCTTGAGCCGAAAGTGTCGTTTGGGATGGACGGGGCCAGCAATAATGCCTGCGTTGTGGCCTCCAGATGTCAATAAGAAGGAGTAGTCGTCAGACTTGACCAGATTGCCAATTTTGTAGACGGAAGTCCATGGTGCGACATGATCTGCCTCGGTGCCAACGACAAACATCGGAGCGCTGATATCCGACAGTGTGATTACTTGGCCATTCAACGAGAACTTGTTGGTGGCAAGCTCGTTATTCAAATAAAGACGATTGAGGTAGTCCGTGTGCATCCGGTAAGGCATTCGAGTGCCATCAGCATTCCACGCCATCAGGTCAATCATCGTATCGCGCTGCCCCTTAAGATAGGTGTTGATGATGGGCTGCCAGATCAAATCCTTTGACCGCAGAAGTGCAAATGCACCACCCATTTGCCCGCTCGCGAGCACCCCCTTCTTGTACATGACTGCTTCCAACATGGCTAATTGGCTTGCATTGATAAAGTAGGCCAACTCGCCCGGTTCGGAGAAGTCAGCCTGCGCGGCAAACAAGGTAACCGAAGCAAGGCGCTCATCGTTTTCGCGGGCCAGCATCGCCGCGCCAATCGACAGTAGCGTTCCGCCAATGCAGTAGCCCACTGAATGCACTTTGCGATTGGGCACAATGGTTGTTACTGCATCAAGTGCTGCCCGAAACCCCTTGTTCAGGTAGTCTTCCATGCTCACATCGCGATCTGCCGGGCTGGGGTTCTTCCAAGAGATCATGAACACTGTGTGGCCCTGATCCACGAGAAACTTCACCAGTGAGCTTTTCGGACTCAGGTCCAGGATGTAGTACTTCATGATCCACGCGGGAACAATGAGTAGCGGCTCTGCATGGATTGTTTTTGTCGTTGGTGAATACTGAATGAGTTCAATCAACTCGTTGCGGAAGATCACCTTCCCCGGCGTGGCCGCCACGGTCTTACCGACTTCAAACGCATCGGTTCCTTCCGGTGGCGCACCGTCCAGGGTGCTTTTGACATCCTTCAGCCAGTTCTTTACTCCACGAACCAGATTCTGGCCTTTTTCCGATTGGGTAAGGGCCAGCAGTTCAGGGTTGGCGCCAAGGTAGTTCGATGGTGCGCTGGCGTCCAGCAACATCCGAACGGAAAACTGAACCAATTTTTCTTGGTATGGGTCAACTCCTGGCACACCTTCAACGGTCTTGTTGACCAGCGCGGCACTGTTTTGGTACGCCCTTGCGTAGACGTTGAACGGCCACCGTGACCAATCCTCCTTCCCAAAGCGTGGGTCGGATGTCCCTTCGAATCCGTCACTGGGTGGTACTGGCGCGCCTGCCAGAGCTTTGAGCGCGAAGGTCCAGGTATCAGCAGTACGGGCGAGCAATTCCTGTTGCAGTTCAACCTGGCGCGTGGGCGAGAGCGCCAAATGTGCGGCCCAATCTGCCCACGCACTCGAGAATGCCTTTGGAGAAAGCCCGCCGGTTAACTTTGCGATCTGGGCACGAAACTCTTTGTCAAAATCTATCCCTTTCGGAAGCCGGGTGGATGACATCGCTAATCTCCTCAACTGTGAACGTCTGTGATGCAAAACTCTCGGGGCCTGTCGTGACGTCATTCGCCTCAAGTAGAGGCAACGGGTCCCAAACACCTGCTCCTGATGGATCAATCAGGACTGACTCACGTCAACCTTTTCCTGGTACCCACCTAAGTAGATCTATGTCCAAAGGATCCTAGATAGAAAAGTATATCCTTGCGGCGCCGTCTGCCAATTCATCATCGCCCGAGCTTGAACTATGCTATAAAAATTCACGCTCAGCCTTGCTTAAAGCCTTAGGGTCCGTTTTGAGTTCTCGGACAATGATGGCGAACGACTGATCTAGACTTCCACGACTGACAGCAAAGGCACCTTGGAGTCGACGGCGAACGACAACTGATCGACGCCTCAAATCATGAATTTGGACTTCTCAGAACCGGGCACTGGCGGGCGGCAGCCAGCGCCACAACGCGGGAGCACCCTGACCCAACACCCCAGGCCGTCCCGCCTCGCCGACCCCTGCTAACGGCCTTTCCTTTGTTTGTCGAACTTGCGCCAATACTGAAACGCATCTTCGTGGTGATCGATATCCAGCTCGGACACACGCATCTGCAGGCGTTCCTGCACGTCAGCTACAGCCTGGTTGTAGACCAGCGGCCCGATCTCTTCCAAAAAATAGCCCAGCAGGGCGCCTGCGGCGATATTGCCGATGAGCTCCTCCATGTTTTCACGGAAATACCGCTCGATGGAGGCAACGGCTTCCTTGCGTGCTTCGCGTGGGATTTCGATGGTCATGGCCGTGTTCCGGGTTGATCAGCTTCCCACCATATCCGCAATCTTGGTGCCATACCAGAGCAGGTCTTCCTGCCAGAGCGCCTGGCGGCGGTCGTTGTCGTCGGTCAGGGTTTGCACCAAATGTCCCTCCAGCCCCATCTTGTACTCAAACTTCACGCTGATTGCCTCCAGGGGTTCGGTGTTGACCAGCATGAAGCACAGGTTGTCGATGATCCGGGGCGTCAGGGGCTGCCCTTTGGACTGCTGGGCAATGTAGCCCGCCACGCTATGGCCCATGCGGTTGGCCACGTGGCCGCTCTTGGGGTAGTGGCCGAATTGTGGCGACACGGCGCCCACGCTGTCGCCAATCACAAACACCTGCGGGTCGTCTTTCATGTTGTAGAACTCGGGGTGCACGGCCGCCCAGTTGGTGGGTTTGCCGTCCGCAGTCTTGCCCACAGCACCCAGCTTCCACACCAGATCGGCCGCCTGGTGGTGGCCCATGAAGATGGCGTCGTCGAACTTGAAGTCACCGGCCGCGGTCTTGATGACCTTGTTGTAGGGGTCTAACTCTCTCACGCCTGCGTTGGGCACATGGGTGATGATGTCGTCGTACAAATCGTCAAAGGCCAGGCGGTAGCCGCCACCAATGGGCGCAATGCGGGGCTTGGGGTCCAGGATAACGATCTTGGCAGGGATCTTGTGCTTCTGGAAGTGGTTGGCCATCAGGCACGCGCGCTCGTAGGGCGAGGGCGGGCAGCGGTGGGGTGGGGGTGGCAACGTCATGACGATGGTGCCGCCCTTGAAGGCTTGGATCTTCTGCTTGAGTGACAAGTGCTCGGCGCTGGGCACATAGGCGCTGGAGTAATGGGTGTTGGTGTAGGCAATGGCCTGGCGGTCGTTGCCAAACCAGGGCTCATACGACACGCGGATGCCGGCTGACACCACCAGCCAGTCGTAATCCACATAGCCCTGTGCGGTGTGCACGCGCTTTTTGTCGCGGTCGATGTCGGTGATCTCGGTTTGCACATAGGTGTAGCCAAAGCGCTTGGCCGCAGCGGGGTACGAGTGCACGAGAAACGCCGTGTCCACCACATCCACCAGCCATTTGTTGCTCAGCGGGCACGACCAGAACAGCGGGTTCTTTTCCAGCAGCACCACTTCGAGCTCGGGCGCCGTATCGCGCAGGTGGCGCGCGGTGGACAGCCCACCCCAGCCGCCCCCCAGAACGACGACGCGTCGCTTCTTGCCTTTGGGCATCAGTTCCGTGGTGGGGGAGAAGAGGAAAGGCTGGGCGATGGCAACGGTGGACGCAGCGGATAGCGCGCCCAAAGCTGCCGCCCCCTTGATCAGGGTGCGACGTGCGGTGTTCATAAAAGACTCCGTGAATAGTGGGAAAAACCTGTCGGCGCATACGAGGAGCCAGGCTCCAATGCCTCGAAGGCAGGTTGCTCAGTGCTGTGGGGCCTGAGCGGGGCAATCTTAGTCGATGTGGTTGCTGCTCTGGAAGCGCTGGAAGCAATGGTTTCAAGCACCGTGGGTGTGGTGTGCCAGGGCTGCGCGGCGCTGGCTTCGCTGTCCAGCACAAAGACTGTCTGCAATTGCGCCACTGCGCGCTGGGCGCTGGCCGTATCAGCGGCGTGCACCCATGCCATGGGCTCGCCCTTTTGCAGGCGCGCCCCCAGCGGCTGAACCCGTGTCAACCCGACCCGTGTGTCGATCGCATCGGTGGCTTTGCGGCGGCCGCCACCCAGCTCAACCACGGTCATACCGACGGCGCGGGTTTGCATAGTGCTGAGCACTCCAGCGCGCAGGGCAGGCACCGGCACCACCACGGGAGCGGGTGCCAGGTAAGAGGCTGGTCGCTCCATCAAGTCAGCCGGGCCACCCAGGGCCGCCACCATGCGGGCAAAGTGTTCGGCAGCGGTGCCGCTGTCCAGCGCGTTCTGCAATCTGGCGCGCGCAGCCGTGGTGTCGATGGCCAGGCCGCCCATTACCAGCAGTTCGGCACTTAGCGCAAGGGTCACTTCGTGTTGGCGTGGCTCGCGCACACCATCGCCGCGCAGGTGGGCAATGGCTTCCATCACTTCCAGCGCATTGCCCACGGTGGTGCCCAGCACCTGGTTCATGTCGGTGATCAGTGCGGTGGTCTTCAGGCCAGCGCCGCTGGCGACAGCGACGATGCTGTGGGCAAGCTCCTGCGCCATGGTGAGCGTGTCGGCAAAGGCACCGTTGCCGCATTTGACATCCATCACCAGACCCTGCAACCCGGCGGCGAGCTTTTTGGACAGGATGCTGGCGGTGATCAGTGGCACGCTCTCCACCGTGGCGGTCACGTCGCGGGTGGCATAGAAGCGTTTGTCGGCAGGTGCCAGGTCCGCCGTCTGGCCGATGATGGCGCAACCCACGGTGCGTACCACGCGGTCAAACAACGCCGGTTCGGGTTTGGTGTTGTAGCCAGGAATGGCTGCCAGCTTGTCCAGCGTACCCCCTGTGTGGCCCAGTCCGCGCCCGGAGATCATGGGTACATAGCCACCGCAGGCGGCCACCAGGGGCGCCAGCATCAGGCTGAGCTTGTCGCCCACGCCGCCACTGGAGTGCTTGTCCAGCACCGGGCCGGGCATGCCAGGCCAGCGCATCACATGGCCGGAGTGCATCATGGCGTGGGTCAGGGCCACGCACTCGTCGCGCCCCATGCCCCGCAGGAACACGGCCATGGCCAGCGCGGCGACCTGGCCTTCGCTCCAGCTGCCGTCCGTCAAGCCCTTCACGAAGGCCTCGATTTGCGGCAGGCTCAAAGCCAGTCCGTCGCGTTTGGTGCGGATGATTTCTTGCGCCAGCATGGGATGCTGTAACCCGTTCAATATGCGCTGCTGGTCGGCGCAGAGGTCTGCCCGCCCAGCACGGCTTCAATGTCGTTCAGCAAACCGCTGGCACCAAATCGAAAGCGGCTGGGGGTGAGCGCGGCGTCGCCCAGAGTGGCAGCCACCAGTTCCAGATACACCGTGGCGTCCTGCACCGAGCGGATGCCGCCAGAGGCCTTGAACCCGGCATCCGGCAGGCCGCTCGCAGCTATTTCGCCCAGCATCACCGTGGCGGCGTCCAAGGTAGCGGACACCGGCGTTTTGCCAG